>JACRUD010000188.1 GCA_014304875.1 Vulcanimicrobiota bacterium | reverse complement strand
GCCGGCGTCGTCACCAAGGTGACGGAATGAGGATCCGCGCCGCCCGCGTTCAGCGGCGTCTTGCGGCGTCATGGACGGCCTGCTAGATGCCCAAACAAAAGATCCGTATCCGGCTGCGGGCGTACGACCACAAGATATTGGATCAATCGGCCGAGCGGATCGTCGAGACGGCGAAGCGCACGGGCGCGTTCGTCAGCGGACCCGTGCCGCTGCCGACCGAGATCAACCGCACGTGCGTGCTGCGATCTCCGCATGTCGACAAAAAGAGCCGCGAGCACTTCGAGATCCGCACGCACAAAAGGTTGATCGACATACTGCAGGCCGGCTCCAAGACGATGGACGCCCTCATGCACCTGGATCTTCCCGCCGGCGTCGACATCGAGCTGAAGGCATAAGACGATGAAGCAGATCATCGGGCGCAAGCTCGGCATGACGAACATCTTTACGGACGACGGCCGCAGCGTGCCGGTCACCGTCATCGAAGCCGGTCCGTGTTCGGTGGTGGAGCGCAGATCCGCCGACCGGCACGGCTACGAAGCGGTCGTGCTCGGATTCGAGGATGCGAAGATAAAGCAATTGACCAAGCCTATGCGCGGCCGTTTCGAGAAGCTTAACACGGCGCCGAAAAGCGTGCTGCGCGAGTTTCGTGGCGCATCGGAAGACGTCAAGGCCGGAGACGTCGTCACGGTCGCGGGTTTTGCGGGGGGAGATCGGATCGACGTCATCGGCACCAGCAAGGGCAAAGGCTTTAGCGGCATCATCAAGCGCTGGAACGGCAGTGGCGGCGGGGCCAGCCATGGGTCGATGATCCACCGCCAGCCGGCATCCAACGGCGACACGAACGCCGCCAAGACCGTAAAAGGAAGCAGGCGTCCGGGCTTGCTGGGCCGGGACCGAGTGACGACGTTGAATTTGGAGGTCGTCCGCACGGATGACGAGCGCAACTTGTTGATGATAAAAGGAGCGGTGCCAGGTCCCCGAGATGGGATCGTCATGGTTCGCTCCCGCATCAAAGGCGGTCGTCCATGACCCCGCCGGAGCAGCCCAAGAACGCCGCAGGTTCCGCGAGTCCCGGACCCTTGCGGCCGCTCGGACCGCAGGCCGTCGCCGGCGTTTTCTCGCAAGGCGGCAACGTCGCACTGCTTCATCGAGCGGTTGTGCGGGATCTTGCCAACCGTCGCGCCGGAACGGCGGACACGAAAAGGCGCGACGACGTCCGTGGCGGCGGCCGAAAGCCGTGGCGGCAAAAAGGAACCGGCCGCGCTCGTCAGGGCAGCATCAGATCGCCGCAATGGCGCAAGGGCGGCGTCGTCTTCGGACCGCACCCGCGCTCGTTCGCCGTCGGCCTGCCCCGGAAGGCCAGGCGAAAAGCTTTGGCTTTGGCCGTCGGCGCGAAGGCCGCCGCCGGCGCTTTATCGCTGCTGAGCTTGGACGGGGTCGAGCTGTCCAAGACAAGGCACCTGGTCGCCATCTTGTGGCCGGATGCCAAGGCGAAGGCGACTCGCGAGCGTGTCCTCGTCGTCGTGCATGCCGACGGAGATGCGGACGCGCCCGGGTTGGCGATGCACGGGCGCAATCTGGCACGCGCCAGCGTGGTCGACGTCGGCGGACTTTCGGTGCACGCGCTGCTCGCGCACGATCGCGTCGTCATGACGAAAAGCGCCTACGATAAGTTGGCGGAGGTGTGCGGTGCCGGAAGCTAGGGCGGTCGTCAAGCGGCCCATCGTCACGGAAAAATCGGTCATGCAGACCGCTTCGTCGCAGTACAGCTTCGAGGTGGCTGCGAGCGCCTCGAAGCATCGCATCAAGGCGGCGGTTCAGGACATCTTCAGGGTCAAAGTGCTGCGCGTCAATACCGTGAGCGTGCGCGGCAAGCGAAAGCGCGATCTGCGGCGGCGCACGGCCAAGCCGACGGTCAAACATCCGGATTGGAAGAAGGCGATCGTCACCTTGCGCGAGGGCGACAAGATCGAGCTGGGTGGAGTCAACTATTTTGAATCGTAAGCAGAGCGTCGCATGCCGGTAAAGAAATTCAAACCGACTTCTCCGGGTCGGCGGTTCATGGCGGTCTCCTCGTTCGAGGGCTTGACGAAAAAGCCGCCGGAAGAGTCGCTGATCGAGCCGCTGAAGAAGTTCGCCGGCCGCAATTTCAACGGTCACATAACGGTCCGCCATCGCGGCGGCGGCCATAAAGTCATGTACCGCCGTATCGATTTCAAGCGTGGCAAAGACGGCGTCCCGGCCAAAGTGGCGGCCATCGAGTACGATCCCAACCGGTCGTCGCGCATCGCCCTCTTGCACTATCGAGATGGCGAGAAGCGCTACGTCATCGCTCCGCTGGGGCTAAAACGCGGCGACACGGTCGTGTCCGGGCCGGGTGCCGACATAAAAATCGGCAACGCGCTGCCGCTGGCCAATATTCCGGTGGGGACCGTGCTGCACAACATCGAGCTAGCGCCCGGCGGCGGCGGCAAACTCGTGCGCACCGCGGGCGGCTCGGCGCAGTTGATGGCGAAGGAAGGCGACTACGCCTCCGTGCGCATGCCTTCGGGCGAGGTGCGCAAGATCGCCTTCGCGTGTCGCGCCACCATCGGGCAGATCGGCAACGTCGAACACGAGAACCAAGTCATCGGAAAGGCCGGCAAGTCGCGCTGGCTCGGCAAGCGGCCGCAGGTGCGCGGCATAGCGATGAACCCGGTCGATCACCCGCACGGCGGGGGCGAAGCCCGTTCGACCGCCGGCCGGCCGCCGACGACGCCCTGGGGCGAGATGACGATGGGAAAGAAGACACGGCGCAACAAGCGGACCACGAAGTTCATCGTGAAGAAGCGAGGCAAAAAGTAGTGGCCCGGTCGTCGAAAAAGGGCGCCTTCGTCGCCGAGCACTTGCTGGTCAAGATCGAACGCATGAACGCCGCACGCGAAAAGCGAGTGGTGAAGACCTGGTCGCGATCGTCGACCATCGTCCCGCCGATGGTCGGCCACACGATCGCCGTCCACGACGGACGCAAACACGTTCCGGTTTACGTGCAGGAGAACATGGTCGGCCACAAGCTCGGCGAGTTCGCGCCAACGCGTCTGTTCCGCGGTCACGGCGGCGGCGACAAGGCGGCGATCAAATAATGGCAACACCGGCGATGCAGGCGAAGGCGACTGCCAAATTCCTTCGGGTTCCGCCGCGCAAAGCGCGCAGAGTGGTGGATGTGATCCGCGGCAAGCGAGTCGACCGTGCCTTGGTCTTGCTCCAGTTCACGCCGCTATCAGCCGCCAAGGCGATCGAGAAAATCCTTCGCTCGGCCGTGGCGAATGCGGAGAACAATTTTTCGATGAGGCCCGATAACCTCATCATCGCTAAAGCGATCGTCGACGGGGGCCCTTCGTTTAAGCGCGTCGAGGCACGCGCGCGCGGTCAAGCCGGTTTCAAAAGGAAGAGAATGTCGCACGTCACCATAGTGGTCGCCGACGGAGAGAGCGTCTAGTGGGCCAGAAGGTTCATCCCGTCGGCTTCAGGCTCGGCATCACGCGAACGTGGGACTCTCGCTGGTTCGAGGACAAGCAGTACCGGCAGTGGTTGCACGAAGACCTGGCGATGCGCAAGCAGATCGACAGTCTGTCTCGGTCGGCCGCCGTCTCCAAAGTGGAGATCGAGCGCCGGGCCAACCAAGCGC
>JACRUD010000054.1 GCA_014304875.1 Vulcanimicrobiota bacterium | reverse complement strand
CTTCTCGGGGTCGCCGGACTTGAAGATCCCCGAGCCGACGAAGACGCCTTCGGCGCCGAGTTGCATGCATAGCGCCGCGTCGGCCGGCGTCGCGACGCCTCCCGCCACGAACATGACAACCGGCAGCCGACCCAGCCTGGCCGCTTCCCGCACGATTTCCACCGGAGCTCCGAGATCCCGGGCGAAAGACACAAGTTGCTCTTGCGGCAGAGTGGTCAATCGGCGCAGATCGTCGTTTACTTGTCGTAGATGACGGATGGCCTCGACGATATTCCCCGAACCCGCTTCGCCCTTTGTGCGGATCATCGCCGCTCCTTCAGCGAGTCGTCGCAGCGCTTCCCCTAGGTTGCGAGCGCCGCACACGAACGGCACGGTAAAGGGCCGCTTATCGATGTGGTAGTGCTCGTCCGCCGGCGTTAGGACCTCGCTTTCGTCGATGAAGTCGACTCCGAGCTTCTCCAGCACTTGCGCCTCAACGAAATGGCCAATGCGTGCCTTGGCCATGACAGGGATGGTCACCGCGTCCATGATGCGCTGGACGACTTCGATTGCCGCCATGCGGGCCACGCCGCCCTCCTTGCGGATATCCGCAGGCACGCGTTCCAGCGCCATCACGGCGACGGCTCCGGCCTCTTGGGCGATGATGGCCTGGTCGGGCGTCGTCACATCCATGATCACGCCGCCCTTTAGCATCTGCGCCAAGCCGCGCTTGACTTTATCGGTTCCTTTGGTTTTCACGATGGACTCCTCAGCAGCGACCTCGGTTTCGATCAAATTGTATCAGAAAACCGAACGTCGCGGTACCCCGTGCAGGAGCGGCCCGGCGTATGTCCAGCCCCGTCGTCGTCCCGTCTGCGTTTCGTGTCGGCCGCTCGCGGGCCGACCCTTATGGTGGACCGGAGCTGAGCTCAACTTGATCGGTGACAACCTGGGGCGTCTAGGCAAACCGGCCTGAAGCTACCAGACTTGCATTTCCTGGAGGTCGGCGCCGCTTGTGATATGGCCTTCGATCGCCAATCGAAATTCGGTCGGTTTATCGGCTTTGGAATACGCCTCTTTTTCGGTCACCAGTCCGCTTTGATAGAGGTCGAGCAGCGACTGGGTAAACGTCTGCATGCCTTCCATACGGCCCGCGGAAATATACTGATACATGTCGGCGAACTTGCTCTCCAGAATCAAACTGCGAATCGTGGGGGTGGCGATCAACACCTCGATTGCCGGGACCCGGCCGTTGCCGTCCAGACGCGCGAGCAAGCGTTGTGAGATGATCCCTCGCAAACTTGTCGCCAGCTGGACCATGAACTGCTTTCGGTTGCCTTCCGGCAGAGCATCCATGATGCGCTCGATCGCTTGGGTCGCATTTTGAGTATGGAGCGTCGACATGACGAGATGGCCGGTCTCGGCCGCTGTCAGAGCGGTGACGATCGTTTCCGGGTCTCGCATCTCGCCGATCAGGACGACGTCAGGGTCCTGACGCAGTGCTTGCTTAAGGGCAACGGTGAAGGACTGCGTATCGATGCCGACTTCCCGCTGCGAAACGATCGACATTTTATCGACGTGGATGAATTCGATCGGGTCCTCGATGGTCACGATGTGGCGCCGCTGCGTTGTGTTTATGTAGTCGATCATCGATGCCAGCGTCGTCGACTTGCCCGTCCCGGTCGCGCCGGTGAGCAGGATCAGGCCGTCTTGCTGTTGGCACAGCGTCCGCAAGATGGGAGGCAAACGCAGCTCGTCTATGCCGGGAATGTCCAACCGCACCGTCCGGAAGGCGGCGCTGGCGGTGCCGCGTTGGAAGAAAGCGTTGACGCGAAAACGGCCGTGGCCATGCAGGCCGTACGCGTAGTCCAATTCGTGCGTTTCGATGAACTCTTGCTGTTGTGCGTGGGTCATCGAAGAGAAGATAAGGTTCTCGCACTCAGGCAGGGAGAGGGGCTGCTCTTTCAACGGCGTGAGCACGCCGTGGACCCGCACGATAGGGGGGGCCGCAGCCTTCAGATGAAGATCGGAAGCGCCCATGGCGATCATCTGGCGCAGGAGCGAATCGAGATCGTTGGTCGGAACTCCGTCGGTTCTCACGTCGTCAATCACCTTCGATTGCGTGGCGCAAATCGCGCTCTCGCTACCTCGGATTATCGGCGCATTCGTTGCCTTTCGGCAAGCGACCGCCGCGGGACAAGCGAGGTGGCGCACTAAGCAAGCGCCGAATGAGCCTTTTGGTGAGCGATCCTTACGACGGGTTCGGTTTACGGGCGCCGGCGAAATTCAATTTGCGGCTTGAAGTCTTGGGCCGCCGGCCCGATGGCTTGCATGGGATCCGCTCCGCGATCGCGGCGTTGGACCTGGCCGACGAGCTCCGATTCGAGCCCTCGAAAGAGGGATTTTCGGTATCCTGCGACGGCGCAGACATAGCTGAGCGAGCCAACTTGGCATGGTTGGCCGCGATCGCCTTGAAGCTGCCGTTGCCCGCAGTCCATATCAACATCCGCAAACGGATCCCCATGCAGGCCGGGTTGGGCGGAGGAAGCGCTGATGCCGCCGCAGCGCTACGCGGGGTAGGCGTGTTATTTGCTCGCGAAAGCCGGACGCTGACCGTCGAAAGCTTGAAACGGGCCGGGGCGGCCGTCGGAGCCGACGTTCCGGCATGTTTGTTGCCGGGCCTGAAAATCGCCGAAGGCGCCGGCGAAGCGGTCACATCGGTGACTTGCGCGGCTCCGCCGTGGGGCATCCTGCTGCTAAAACCTGCTGGCGGCTTGGCGACGGCCGCCGCGTACGAACTGCTCGATCGTGCGCGCTTGCATTTACGGCCCGATCGCCCGCCGCACGATGACGGGGCCGCGACCGCTGCTGTCTGCGACGCTTTTGCGGCCGCCGATTTCTCGGCATTCTGCCGGCTGGCGGTCAACGATTTCCAGGCGGTCATCGAGCAGGAGATGCCGGAGGTGGCGCGGGCCGCAAAGACGCTGCGCGGCACCGGCGCGCGGGCGGTACTCCTGTGCGGAAGCGGCTCTTGTGTCGCCGCATTGTTCGAATCAGTCGAGGCCGCTTGGCGCGCGCATGCAGTGTTGGCGCGCAGCGACGGTGACTGGAGTGCCGTCACAAGGTTTACGGATGAAGAGTGACCGAGCTTTCACCGCGGTCGCGTTGGCCGGCGGCCGTCTCGAGGCGGACTTTCGGGCGGCCGGCTACACTGTTCCGAACAAAGCGTATCTGCCGGTTGGTGGCAGAACTATGCTGGAGAGGGTGCTGCGCGCTCTGCGCGGCTCCGCATCCATCGGTTCCATTCGCTGTGTGACGCGGGCAGATGACTCCAAGGCCGGTTTCCTAAACATAGGCGCCCCGCTGTGGGACATGAGGATCGAGCCGGGCGATGATCTTATGGGCAGCGTGTTGGCCGGTTGCGCCGGGCTCCATGCCGACGAGTTGGTGATGGTGTGTGCGACCGATATCCCGCTGCTGACACCGACGGCCGTCGACGCCTTCGCGAGTCGCGCGCGTCACGCAGGCTGCGATCTGGGTTACGGCTGCGTTTACAGAGCAGCTCACGAGCTCGCGTATCCGCAGATACGGCACACTTGGGTCACGCTTCGCGACGGATCTTTTTGCGGTGCCGGCGTCAGTGTCGTGCGCGCCGGAGAGGTGAAGAAGCTCGCCGCCGTTCTTCGAGAGTTTACCGC
>JACRUD010000041.1 GCA_014304875.1 Vulcanimicrobiota bacterium | reverse complement strand
GTATTGGTGACAGTGGCACGCGATGGGACGCTCCTCGCCCGCCGCCGCGTAGAGCTTGTGGACGAGACCCTGCATCACCACGAAGGCCAGCTGCTCCCGATAGACAGAGCCGTGGCCTTGGTCGAGCGCGTACGCGTTTCGGCGGAGAGGCATGCGGTACTTGCGCTGGACGCCGTGGCGATGGTGATGCCACACATCCTCGGCATCGCCCTTCGCAGGTGTCCGCAGCTTCCGCCCACGATTGCCGAACGAATCAAGGACTACCGGTCACGAAACGTTGCCGACTGGGTGATGTACCGCAAAGCTCTCGCTTCCGCCGCCGAGGCGCGCCGTTGGCCCATCCATTGGTACGACGCGAAGAAGGTGCTAGGCTTGGCGACCAGGCGTTCCACGTCGAGAACCTCGACGCGTAATTTCTCCAAGTGCGGAGGGCAGTCGGGCCGCCATGGAACAAGGATCACAAGCTCGCGATGGCGGCGGCCATAGTCACGGCGACGGCACTTTCGGAGTGATAATCTGGTCCCTCATTCACGCCCCCACGACCCAAAGGTCAAGCACCGCCACCTGGTCGCGAAGCAACGGGGACCCTCCATAATATCTTTTCTGGTAGACATGAGGTCGTGAGGCGTGATTACGCGCTCAAGCATTAGATCAAATTGGTGATAAGGATTGATTTTTTGTATGCCAGACAAGCGCCCTGCAAATTTCACGATCGAGGAGTCAAAGAAGTAGCGTCTTTGCGTGCTCCATTGGAACATAGATAAGATCCCACTGGCGTCGCGGGAACGAAATTGGTTGTCGACTAGCGGGTACGGGCTCCGTGTAGCGAGTTAAAAGGACCCGCAATCCTCTAAGCGGAGCGGGTTTGAAAGTTTGGAGGATAACGGGATCGAACCGTTGACCTCTTGCATGCCATGCAAGCGCTCTACCAGCTGAGCTAATCCCCCACGACCAGATGGCCACATTTCGGGCGTTTGCGCGCGGCTTCCCTGTCAGTGAATCGTGATGCTGCCGCGACCGACGACTTTGCCTTCGACGGTCATGATCACGGAAAGCGGGCCTGAGTAGCTCGACTTCAGGTCAAACACCATGGTCGCTTTTCCGCTGCTGTGCGGATCGATAATGTCCGGCTCGCAGCTGTTGTCGGCTGAGCTGTCCGCATCGATGACCGTGCCGTCGGAAGGCATGACCGAGAACTCGCTGGCATCGCACTGGACCGGATCCTTACTCCCATTGCGGATGTTAAGCGCAAGCCGAAGTATCGGCGGGTTATCCGTGCTGACCTGGATAGACGGAAATTCAAATGTCACGGGCGTCTTCGCGCTGCTGGAATAATCGCCGCCGGAATTCGACGCCGCCGAAGGTGACGCGGCCACGCTCGGAGACTCTGCGCTGGAATCAAGGGGCGTCGCGGTCGACGTCGCCGCTGGCTCAGACTGCGTGGTGGTCGTCGACGTATCCGACGTCGATTCTTTATGGCTACAACCCGCTATGCACGTGATCCATGCTGCCGCTATAACGATTCCGCAAGCACGCTTCATGCCGCCACTCCTCATCGACACTGCCGGTCCCTCTGCTTTGCTCCGAGGCTTGACTTGGTTCGTCCATGAGCGTACCTATTCCGGCATCGACGTTCCGGCACGGGAATTAGGGGTCGGGAACCGAAACGGCGCGAGGCTTGCTCCAAATCCAAACTTTTAGAAAGTCAGCTTGATGGCCATCGCATCGATCAACCCGGCCACCGGCGCCGTCGCAAAAACTTTCCAGCCGTTGAGCCGCGCCGATCTCAAGCAGAAGATCGAACGGGCGGCAGAAACCTTCGCCGCATACCGGCGCAGCGATGCCACGCAACGCGCCGGCTGGCTGAATCGGGCCGGCGAAACATTGAGCGCGGAAAAACAGCGGCTCGCGACCCTGGCCGTCAGCGAGATGGGAAAGCCTAAGGCTCAGGCGCTCGCCGAGATCGAAAAGTGCGTCTCCGTCTGCCGCTACTACGCCGATAACGGCTCCGACTTCCTCAAAGACGAGCCGGTGCCCACGGACGCCGCCCAAAGTTTTGTCCGTTACGAACCGCTCGGCGCTATCCTCGCCGTCATGCCCTGGAATTTTCCCTACTGGCAAACGTTTCGCTTCGCAGCCCCGGCGCTGATGGCCGGCAATGTCGGGCTCCTCAAACACGCCTCCAACGTGCCGCAATGCGCTCTTGCCATCGAGGAAGTCATCACGAAGGCCGGATTTCCAGAGGGCGCATTTCAGACTCTTCTCGTCGGGGCGTCCGAGGTTGACACGATCATCGACGATGAACGGGTAAAAGCAGTGACGCTGACCGGTAGCGAGGCGGCGGGAATCAGCGTCGCCCGGCGCGCCGCAGGCCTCGTCAAGAAAACGGTGCTGGAGCTAGGCGGGAGCGATCCTTTCATCGTGCTGGCAAGCGCCGATCTCGACGAAGCCGTCAAGGCGGCCGTCAGTTCGCGGACGATCAACAACGGCCAATCGTGCATCGCGGCGAAGCGCTTTCTGGTAGAGGCGACCATCGCGGACCGATTCGAGACCATGATGACCGAACGGTTTCGCGCCTTGCGCGTCGGCGACCCCATGGAGGAAAAGACCGAGATCGGACCACTGGTGTCCGCTGCAGCGCGCGATGAAGTGGAGAGTCAGGTTCAGGATTTGGTCGGTGCCGGCGCCAAAGTCTTGACGGGCGGCCGGCGTTTGGACGGTCCCGGATATTATTACGCCCCCACAGTCCTGTCCGGAGTTGATCCGTCTTGGAAAGCTGCCAAAGAGGAGCTTTTCGGCCCGGTCGCCATGCTGTTCCGCGTCCGTGATGTCGCCCAAGCCATGGAGTACGCGAACGGGACGACTTTCGGTTTAGGCGCAAGCGTTTGGACCAACGATCTAGCCGAAGCGGCGCAACTTGTGGACGGCATCCAAGCCGGCTCTGTTTTCGTCAACGGAATCGTCAAATCGGATCCACGACTTCCGTTCGGAGGCACGAAGCGCTCGGGCTACGGTCGTGAGCTGGGTCGCCACGGTATCCACGAATTCATGAACGTGAAGGCCGTGTGGATCGGGAGCGTGGCCCATCCAAACGGGCGCGCCTAGTCGTCAGGCAACGGTGAGCGCGTTCGGTCAGACACGGTTTGCTAAATCTGACGACTTGAGCATCGCCTACACCGACGTCGGAGAAGGCCCGGTGGTCGTGTTTCTGCACGGCATCGGATCGACGCGCAGCGTTTGGGATGAGCAACTGAAGGGCCTGAGCGATCGTTTCCGCTGCATTGCGCTCGAGTACCGTGGCTACGGCGAGTCGCAAGTGCCGCCGGCCGAATCGCTGGCCGACGGAGCCGCAGACGCGCGGGCTATCACGCGCAACGCGTACGCGCGCGACACCGTCGCGGTGCTCGACGCGGCCGGAGTTGGCAGAGCGCACCTGTGCGGCGTCTCTTTAGGCGGCATCGTCGCTCTTGAAACGTATCGCCATCGGCGATACCGGGTCGCGTCGCTTCTCCTTTGCGATACTTTTGCATACTACCCTGGCGGCGCGGCGCGGATGGACGACCGGCTGAGAATGCTGGAGGAGGAGGGCATGGAACGCTTCGCTCAGTCGGCAAGCCCGGGCATATTGAAACCCAGCGCCGAACTAGCGCATCTCGAGCGGGCAAGCCGCCAGATGTCATCGATTCCGTTGGAGGTCTACAAGGCATCGACTCGAGCGACGTGGACAGGCGACTATCGATCTCTGCTTTCGGACATCGAAGTCCCTGTTCTGGTTGTGTGGGGCGAAAGAGACGAATCGATCGCGCCGCGAGCCCTCAGTCAAGAAATCGCCGACCTGACTTTGGGCTGCAGCGGCGTGACGGTCATACCGGAGGCCGGCCATGTTCCAAACGTCGACAATCCTGCGGCGTTCAACGCGGCAGTCACTTCATTTATCGAGAAGAACGCCAAATAAAGCAAACCCAGGCCAGGGAAAGCCAGCCCCGGGAGGTCGACCATCGTGAAAGACGAGTTTAGTGATGCGATCGAGCAGTCGAAGACATCGGCGCAAGAACGCAAAGACCGCAACCAGGCGGCGGCACCGGTCTTGGGGGATCGCGGCAGAGCTGCGGCAGAGGAATGCACGCGCGCGCTAGCCGCCGCTCTGGGTACCATCCCCGACCTTATCGTGCAGCAGCAACCTGTCCAGATGGTCGTTGGACGACACGGCCAGCCGGCCGGGCAGATCGAGCTCGAGGGTGATCGCGCTGAGTTCACCGTTACCGTGCGCGGCCACGTCCAGTGGCTTTTAGAGCATGGGTCGGAACCTCAGCGTCCGCTCTGGGACCTTCGGATGACGGTCAACGTCAAGGAAGGCCGCCGCTCCACGACGTGCGAGGTTCCGGGCCAAGTCACTCCTGATGGAGCGTTCGACGTCAGCGCGGGTGAGCTGAGGGCGGTGATTCTGGAGGCCCTGCGCTCGGCTTGAGCAGGCTGGCGATGAATCGCCTCCGTCAGCGGCCATCCCGAGTCGGCGAACGGTATTGCCGATAAACCTCCTATATGATCATCCCGTTGCCGGAGCTCGTCGAGGCTGCGGTTTCGTTATCCGTGCGGTTGCCGTACCGTGCGCGCCGTCTATCGAAGACAAGATGAGCGCTGCCACCGGCTTGTCCGGTGCAGTGGGCGGACCTGATGCGGCTGGTCGCCCTACCGGTGTCGACCGTTGGAATTTTGCCGCCGAGGACCGCGCCGCTGCGGATAAAGCCCTTACTGCTCTTGTGAAAGGACTGCAGGCTCGGGACATGATGCCCGACGATGTCTTTGCAGCCGAAGTCGTCTTCGCGGAGCTCATCGGCAACGCGGTTCGGCACGCCCCGGGCCCGATTCAAGTGATGGTCGACTGGCAGGGTCGTGCACCGGTTTTGCACGTCGTGGACCAGGGGCCGGGATTCTCGTACAGGGTTTCTTTGCCCGTTGATGTGCTGAGCGAGTCTGGGCGCGGTCTCTTTCTCGTCTCGACTCTGACCGAGGAGTTTCACGTCACCGGCAGCGGCCATGGTGGGAGCCACGCGCGAGCGGTACTCGCGCAAAACTGACCGGCAATCCGCGCCATTCCGTCGCAGCGCCGGCCCAGTAGGTCGCGAAGATGCTCGCTCCCCGGGTAGTCGCAAGGTGTTTTCGACGTTTCCTTTCAAGTCGGGGTGCCACCCTTCCGACTCCAGGTGACGCCTTCCATAGGAGAGAGAACCCGCGATGGGCGATGAGCAAAGCGGGATAAAGGCGCTTGGTGCCCGGGTGCACTTGTTCGTGCGGCCGGATCAGCGAGAGCGATTTACATCGCTCTTCAAAGATGTGCTCGGTTGTAGTGTCCTTGAGCGAGACTTTGGGCTTGCCTATCCGCTACTGTTCGTTCCCTTTGGAGATGGGAGCGGGTTCAGCGTTGAATTCACTGAATGGGCGACCGAAGAATATACTGGAGACACGTTAGACGACGAACACGCTTTCAGAGGAGCGTGGATCGAATTCCGCAGCGACGATGTAGTTACGCTGCAGCAAAGATTACGCGACGCCGGTATCCGAGAGTTCAGGCATCCCGGCAGTGAGCATGTCTACTTCAGCGCGCCGGGCGGACAGGTTTTTCGTCTTCTGGATGTTTCGTACAAGGGACCGTAATGAGGAAACTCACTGGCGGTTTTGCCGATCGACCGTGTATGTGAGCTACAGTGTTCGTAGACTGCCGCGTTGCGCCACGGCGATTTGCCGGAACTTAGTTCGGACGCGCACATTGTGCGCTTATAGAATGAAGGCAGTATCACGGACGGAACACCTCTTCATCATAAAGATGTGGTGAGGTCATGCGACGAGTTGATAGCTTACCGCTACAAGATTTGCTACCGTACTCCAGTTGATCTTCGCTAAATCTAAGCGCATGGCGACCCAGCCTCTCGGTCCGATGTAAGCGGGTAAGTACAATCTGATCCCGTCCCTTGCGACTAGTGCCTCGTTGTCGCCGGGTAGAGCTTTGCAGGCACACGAGACGACTCCGTCGCCGTGGTGGTCGTTTAGATAATACGCGAAGTGCTTGTTACGGACAAGAAAACCCGCGTGTAGTCCAGATATTCGGCGCGTCGCCTCGGGCAGCGCAAGGCAATCTTGGTGAGTCGAGCCGGGCGCCGATCTTCGGTGAGCATCTTGGGATTTCACTTTGTTGGCGTTGAGAGGCGCTAAAAGTCAGACGAACGATCCCCTCTAACCGCCTCGTCACGGACTCATCTCGTGAGCCATGAGGGGCTTGATAGCGGGACCCATGTCTATAATTAGACCGGCGCCCTGCAAAGAACCCACGCCGACCTACAGGCGCCCCCGGTAATTTCATTCTGGACGGACAAGAATTTATGGCGCTGAACGGCGGACCGCAGTTCACATTCACCCCCGCAATATCGTTTTTTGTCAATTGCGGATCGCAAGCAGAAGTGGATGAACTGTGGGAGAAATTGTCCCGACGGCGGAGAAGAAGTGCAATGCGGATGGCCAAAGGATAAGTTCGGCGTGTCCTGGCAGATCGTGCCGACGATTTTGGGCGACCTCTTGGGCGATGAAGATAATGCGAAGTCGTCCCGTGTGATGCAGGCCATGCTTAAGATGGTGAAACTCAATATCGAGGGTCTCAAAAGAGCATATCGAGGGTCGTAGGGCCGAATCGGCTCGTACTCCTGTCTTGCCGATAGTGAGGAAACGCGAAGGTGATGAGCGCGCTTCGACTTTGGTTCAAGCCAGTCGCAGATGCAGACCGGCGACAGTTGCAATCGAAGCTGGTGGAAGATGCTAGGCTCAACTCGAATTTCTTGGCGCTTGTAGTAGCTTCAAGCGTCATCGCGACGTTCGGGCTGCTGGAAAACAGCGCTGCGGTTATCATCGGTGCTATGATAATCGCACCGTTACTGCTTCCGATACAAGCCCTGGCGTATTCGTCCTTGGAGGGTATGCCCGGCCTGTTCAAGCGGGCAGGGCTAACGCTTGCCGTCGGAAGCGCCGTACCAATCACGATAGCATTCGGACTCGGCAGGCTGGTTGGGTTCGCTCAGTTCGGAAGCGAGGTTGCTTCGCGGGCGAACCCCAATCTTCTCGATCTGGGTATTGCCGTCGCTGCGGGCGCAATCGGCGGTTTCGGAAAGGTACGTCCAGCCATATCCGCGAGCCTCGCGGGCACGGCGGTAGCCGTGGCGCTCATGCCGCCTTTATGCGTAGTCGGTCTCGGTCTCTCCCACTCCGATCCGAATACCGGCATGGGAGCTCTCTTGTTGTACATCACAAACTTACTCGGAATTACGCTCGCCTGCATGGCCGTCTACCTTTTGACCGGATTCGCGCTGCCGCACAAAGCCAAGACGGCAATCATTTGGACGCTAGCCCTGACTGTTATCCTCATCGTGCCTCTGACGGCAAGCCTTGTGCGGTTGATCCGAGACGCCCAACTCGAAGCGGCGCTTAGGCGCGCACTCTTGAACCATACGACGACCTTCCAGCACGTGACGCTGGTTAGCACGGACCTCAACTGGCTGACGGACCCGCCTGTGGCGCGCCTGTATGTCCGTTCTGACCAACCCATCACACCGCATCAGGTTGGCCTCATAGAAGATTTCGCTAAACGCTCGACAGGTCAGCGGTTCCATCTCGTCTTCAACGTGAGCCGGATCGACGAGGTGACAAGCGAAACCGTAAGACAAGCCCCCGCGTTGGGCTCAACCCCATGAGCCCTATCTCAACAGTCGTTTTGCTGTCGTGCTCGCGATCATCATCGCAGTCGCGCTTGCTTCGCGCTTCTTCCGAGTGCCGTACACTGTGGGCCTCGCCCTGGCCGGCCTCGCCGTCGGTGAGTTCTACCGGGCCGCGCCGATTGGGCTAACGCCGGACGTGGTGTTGCTTGTCTTCCTCCCGCCGCCACTCTTCGGGAGCCTGGACGATGTCTCTGGCCGAATCACGCCGCAGGCATTTGGAGTCGGTTTTGGGAGCTACGTTCTCGCGGGGGCCTTAGGCGTATTCGTGATGGGTGCTGGCTTCGACACTACTCGTTCCTACGCGGCGCCACTCGGAGGTTTCTTCGTCGCGATGCTGTTAGCCATACTACTCATAGCCCGACTAGGTCCGTATCGCTATTTAGCGCGGAAGACTAGCGTGAGTGCTGCGTTGACGAATCTCGCTGGCGACAAAATCTAATGCGTACAGAAATGTTGTGCCCATGACGTGAATTTACGTTGGCCAAACCATCCCCTCGGACCACGATCCGGCATCGATGAGGAATTATGACAGAGGACCTTGCTTCCATCGTCGCATTCAAGCAACTTATGCAAAGACGCGACGCCGTAATTCTGAATCACGCCCTGTGTGCCGCCGCGCGGCTCAAACTCGCGGACCTGCTGGAACAGGGTCCGAACACTGTTGCGGAACTCGGCCAAGAATTGAAGGTTAATGAGGACGCTCTGTACCGCATTTTGCGTGCGCTCGCCAGTCAGGGGATCTTCGAGGAGACGACTCATCGGACTTTCCAGAATTCAGACCTTTCACGGAATCTGCGTACCGGTTTTCCAGGATCTGTTCGACCAGCTTTCGTTTTCTGGGGAACCGAATTATACAATCGATCATTTGAAGGGATGCTTTATAGCATCCAGACAGGCGAGCCGGCGATAACCAAAGTACTTGGGATGAGCGAGTGGGATTATATGCGGCAAAATCCTGAGCTTGCCGGCATCTTCGATGAGGCAATGACAAATTTTTCCACAATGCAAGCTCCAATGATCGCGGCAGCCTATGATTTTGGGGCATGGGAAAGTATCATGGATGTAGGAGGCGGTAACGGAATTTTGCTTTCTCATCTTCTCAAGAGGTTCAGAAATCTACGCGGCGTCGTTGCGGACCAGCCGCACGTGCTGGAACGCGCGTCCCAGCATGGTTTACTTGGCGGCGAGCTTGCATCTCGTAGTGCGATGCAGGAGTGCGATTTCTTCCGGGAAGTGCCGTCCGGTTGCCGGGCCTACGTCATGAAAAACGTGATCCATGACTGGGATGACGGTAAGACGAGAGAGATCCTCATCAACTGCCGACGCGCTGTTCCTGCGAACGGCGCGCTCTTGCTTGTTGAATGGAGCTTATCCGCAGCAAATCTACCATCAGTAGGAAAGATGAGTGATCTCATCATGCTTGTCCTAACGGGTGGTAAAGAGCGAACTCTTGAGGAATTCCAGTCGCTATTGGCGAGCGGAGGCTTTCGACTTAATCGGGTTGTTCCCACAGCATCAGAATTGGCGATATTCGAGGCTCTTCCGACCTAACACAGTTCCGTTGGCTATCGCGTTCAGCTACGCTTGCCGAACCGGCATGAGGTCAGCAAAGCTCGCGCCGGTTGTCGGCTTTGCTTGGCTGGCTCCGCTAAAGGGCCAAACGATGACGTAAAAAGCCATCAAATGTGGTAAAAATCCTCCCCGAAGTCGGACTCACAAAGACCCGCAAGGCCTTGCGCAATGCGGGTTTGAGATTCTGGAGGATAGCGGTCTCGAACGCGACAGGGATGCGTCAAAGCGAAAGTTTCGGCCTTCGATGGCGGAAGCCAGCGACCACAGGTACTGGAACACAAGACGACCTGCTCATGGGCTTTGGCGTTCAAGCATACTAAATAACGCCCGGAGAGGTATTGCCCCGTAAGGCAGCAGTCCCTGGGATGCATGTCCCTAACGTTATCTTAGCTTGACAGAGTTGGCTACGATGTGGTATTTTTCAGTCCGGAGTGGTAACGGCCTGAGCGACTGATCGCTCAAACGGTTCCAAAGATAAAAGCTTTTGGAACCGGCATCGAGCCGGTTTTTCTTCGCTTATACGGGCGTGCGAAAAGCCAGCTGCTTCCTGCGCTTAGCGCATACGGAGGCCACCATGAAGCGGTCTGATCTAGTCACCGGTCTTATGCTAGTGACAAGCGGCGCGGTAAGAGCACCTTGGCATGCTAGCGGTAGTCGGGTGCAGCGGAAGACGATGCCACGAAAGGTCCTAGAGCGAATACTCCAGGCCATTACAGCCGATCCGCCCGAGAGATATCATTCCAACCCAACGCACATGAACTATTGCGTCAACGGTAACTTCGACAGCAGCATGGCTCCGGAAGATGCGGACGCGCGAAAAGCGCGGTGTGTCGGCGTATGCGTCAGCTGCCGCTACCCGAAACATCCCGCACAACGGCGACGATACGAAAAGTGGCTGCGCAGCCAAATCATGGTGGCACTAGATTTGGAAGCCAGAGGAACATAGGCGTGCGTTCGGTCGCTAAGGAGGGCCAGCTGCAGCCTGTGGTCTCTAACGAACGCCCCGCGCTGTCGGCACGAACGTAGTTGCTGTTCGGGAGCAAGTGGCTATTTGCAGCAATCCCATGCGAATTTAGCACTACCGTTTCGCCTGCAGTAGCGATGACGATCTTAAGCACCGGCTCAGCGTCCCCAGGACATCCGCCGGAACCTAAATAGCCGCGCAGTCGGCCTACTCGTGCCGTGGCGCTAGGCAGACAAATGGCGACCACATCGCCGTCCGTCAAGGAATGTGAAAGGGGCTTGATCCTGTAAACGCCGCGAGGCATGCTTTCCGTGAAATTGAGACGCAAGCCCATCGCGAAGATAAGTATCGGCAATATCAGGATTAGGAGGAAACCCAACGCAAAGATTGCTGCTAGGTCCGCGTCCTTTCGGCTGGATCGGTGCGTTGAAGGGCACCGGGCATTATCGATCCTGGTTCTAGGCTAGCGGCGCGCTGCGAAACGGAGAATCGCCAGTTCAAACCGCCGGCTACCCGCTCGCATGAAACAACTCGAGCTTTCATCGAAAAGCTTTTCAGTGAGAAGGGGCCCAGTTCGAGGCGTAGAGCAACATAAGGCTCGTGGAAATGGGCGTAAATTGGGCGTATTTTTGGACCCAAAAGAGGCATGCTACTGGCGTCTAGCCGGATTACACCTTATGCCGTAGGCTTAGCGTGGTGGAGGATAGCGGGCTCGAACCGCTGACCTCATGCTTGCAAAGCATAAGCGAGGAGCTTCGCAGGACCGTCGGCAAACCTTAGATCGCGTGCTTCTCCTTGCAATTCAAGGGTTTCCACGAATCTGTAGATTTCCGTGGACCATCGCCGCCCGCCGTAAAGCCGCTCCACAATTGTGGTCAAATTGTGGTCAAAACGTCGCCGCCGATAACCTCAGCCCCGAAGCCAAACCGCAGTCCGACGGATCGCGCGAGCGCTATCCCAAGACCGGCATGGCCCCCTCGAAAATAGCACATACCACGGCGGGTCGCCAGGGGCTCACCTTTTGAAACCCGAGCGCTATCGATAGCGCCAATGTATCAATCCCTTGTGGCAGCACAAACGCGATTCTTTTTTCGAGCATCGAATGCGAGGCGGCATCGTCGCTCCCTAGGTTCTGAAGACAGGCGCCGGCTTTGGATTAGCGGACTTCTCGACATGAGAACCTGATAGCTGATAGCTAGAATCAATGTGTATCTGGATCAGTCTTCGCCTGAGCTGCTCCGGGAACTGCGAGCTCGTAGGCGCCACGCGAGACGATGGCATCTCCAACATGCAGGTCCGGCGTTTCGACGAGCGCGATAGTATCGGTTTCCGAGCGGATCGAAACGGGAACAGGGGCGTAACCACCGCCCTGCTTTCGAAAAACTTGCGTTGAGCCCGTCGTCGGATCTTTAACGATCGCTGATGACGGTACCACGAGCCCTTTCTGAGAACCGACACGGATCGTTGCGCTGCCGTATGCGCCTGGACCGAACTCGACGTTTGCCGCGTTTAATCCAATGATAACCGGGATCGTGTGCGCATCGGTGGACTGGGAAGAGCTGATGGCCACAACATGGCCCTGCGCCGTACCTTTTAGGCCTTGTGCCTGCAGCGTAGCCACGTCGCCGACATGAATATGCTGGACATCACCCGGCGAAAACTGGGCCGTGAGTACGGGGTTGTCATTACCAGTGATTTGGACGACAGGCAGAGGCTGATCTACTGTCTCGCCTTCGTTATGGAGCCGGGCAATGACTGTACCTGAAAAGGGGGCGGTTAGAGCAGAATATGCGACCTTCTGCTGCGCGGCGCTCAAGGCCGCTTCAGCTTGCTGAACGCCGGCTGAAGCGGCCGCGACGTCGGGAGCCCACGGGTGATGTTGCAGCGAACGCTGTTGCTGTAACACCTAAGGCCGTTGGTTGTGGAGTCCACCGGCGCCGTCAGGCGAACTGCCAGCATAGCCGATGGCTCCTGGAACGCAAGCCTTTGCGCTTCAGCAGACCGACCCGCTGATCGCCCGAAGGTAGGCAAATACGCTGACCGCTTCCGCGATGCCGGCGTCCACGAGAAATAGTGGAATGCTGGCTGAGGTCCGACCATCTTGGCCTTGATGGCTCAACTTAAGTGGCTAGCAAACACGTTCTTTCTATGAAACCTGGTCAGTGCGGGAAAAACGCTCACGGTTTTCGCTTGCCATCATGAGGGCTCTCCGCTTCGGAAGCTGAATAAAAGAGCATGGTAAGTTCCGACTCAACGCCCGCGCGTCACTAAGGAGGCAAGCTTCCGGTGAAGTCGCGTTCCAGTACGTTTCCCATGATGGTGGCTCTGTTAATGAGTGGCCACCTTCTTAGCCCCACACTTAGCGCTGCTTCAACCGTTCCTAAACCCTTAAGAACGCAAAGCGAAAGGCAACGCATCGCGCTGTTGCGTTCTAGGGTCAAGTACATTTTCATAATATACCAAGAGAACCGTTCGTACGACTCGTACTTCGGAACGTTCCCTGGCGCTGAGGGAATTTATTCGCACATCCCACAGCAGATCCCCGGCTTTTTGCAGCCGCTTATCGATACGGACGGGACGACAACCACCGTTTCGCCGTTTCGCATTGGACCAAAGGAATATGCGGCGGATCTCGATGACGTTGACCACTCACACTCCGCGATACTTGCAAAGATGCATATCGTCGATGGCGTCCCTCAGATGGACCGTTTCGCGATGGTAGAAGAGCGCCGGTATTCTCCAACCGGCATCCCGTCCCTGAAGGCCAAGCAGTTCGGCGAACTGGCCATGGGCCACGAAGATTGCGATACCATTCCATTTCTATGGAGATACGCCAAGCGCTTCGTGTTGTTTGATCACATGTTCCAATCCATGACGGGTCCATCGACGCCAGGAAATCTATCAATTATCGCGGCGCAAACCGGCATCACCCAGTGGCTCTTGCATCCGGAGCAAGGGGTGATTGGTAGCGCAGACAAGGGAGCCGGTGTTCCGGTGCTGGACGATGCCGATCCATACTGGGGCTCACCGCAGGACAAAACGGCTGACCCGCTGCCCGTAAATCCAACGGATTTTCCAGGCTACGACGTTCAGAACAACTTGACGTTCGCTAGTCTGCCACTCACGTTGGAAGGGCGATCGCTTGCGGAAACAGCCAAGTACGACAGAAACGCTAATGGGGACCTTAGCGACATTGAGGACGACATACGTATGCTCGGTATCCAGGGTGTCCAAAAGCCCATCCCATGGGGATGGTACGAAGAAGGCTACGGTAACGAGCGAAACGACGGAGCGGATCCAACAGACGCCGAAGGCCGACACGCATCATATGTGACGCACCATAACGGCCCACAATACTTCGGATATATCGCCAACAACCCCAGGATGCGCGCTCATTTGCATAGCCTGAGCGACTTCTTTTCGGCCGTCAAACACCGATCCGTGCCCGCGGGAGGCGTCTATTACCTCAAGGGTGGCTATCGCAACTTTCTAGGTATGGTCCCGGCAGACCCTGATCCCTTGGCGCGAAAGACATATCGGGGAGACGATGACCATCCCGGGTATTCGGACGCCCAAATCAGTGAGGCGCTAGTCGCAGAGACGGTCAACGCGATCGCGCGAAGCCCGTATTGGAATCAGAGCGCAATCATTATCACCTGGGACGACTCGGAGGGCGATTACGATCACCTTCGGCCGCCGCTTCATTACGCGCTTCCCAACGAAGCTGCGTGGCTGAGCGATGGTCCGCGTGTGCCGCTGATATTTATCTCTCCATACGCGCGCACCAACGCCGTTGAACATGAATTCGCCGATCAGGGGTCGGTTCTGAAGTTCATCGAACTCGTAAACCAACTCACACCGCTCTCTGATTTGCCCGATGAAGCCCGCGCACGGCGGATTGGGTTGCAACGCTACGGCGTAGACACAATGGGCCCTACCGACGGCATGTACGACGGAGTCACCAACCTCCTAAGCGCTCTCGATCCCGATCGACTAACGGGCCGAACGGCACCACTGTCGGCGGAATACGTCGAAGTCCCCGAAAACGTCCTGCGCGTAATGCCGCAGCAGTCTGGATATGGATGCAAGGATGTGGGCGTAGTGCCGACCGACGTGGAACTGAGCTTGCCCAATCCCCTGCCTAAAGATTTTAATCCGCGTCCGAAGACACAGCCATCGCGTTGAGTTATGCTAAACGGATCGAGCTTAGGAATAAGTGACGTGCAGGAGTTTAATCAGAGCTGGATTATTTCACGTCGACTTATATCGATGGTAGCGCCCAAGCCGGCCAGCTCCGCTTGCAAGGAGTCCCGTTCGCGGAGAAGCCTGCTCATGTCGTCATCCATTACGTTCACCCTGAGTGCCTTAGCATCAAGCGCAAGGCGGTGACTGCCGTTCCGCAGGCGAGGCCGGCCGCTCCGAGACGCATCGCGCCAGCATAAGTCGAAACTCGAAACACAGGCGTGCGCGCCGCAATGGCCACGACGACAAACGCCGCTGCGGCTGGCAACAAAAGAAGCACAGACAGCAAGCCGCCCAACGCCATCTGCTGCACGGCAACCCAATGTTTGTGCCACGCTTGAAGATACGCTGTGGGCAGTCTAAAGGTAAAATTGAAGACCACCAGCCAAACGTACCAGCGCATGAATTCATGGGCGAAGCGAGGGACCGACGACGCAGCGCCGTGTGGCAGATGGCCGAGTTGTCGTTTGACAGAGCGGCTCACCGGCGGTCCCGCACTTCGATTTCTTCTAGGCCGCCCGATTCCGCCTCAAGGACGTCCTGCGTAGGCGGGAAAAAAGTTTGAGCCAGCAAAGTCGGGACGATCGCGGTTAGAATGACGACCGTCACCAAAGCGGTGTACTGCCCTCGATCGATGTAGTGGTGGCTCAAGCCGTAAAGGCTCGAAATCGTTCCGAAAGTTAGACCGGTCGCCATCATGAGCGTCAGGTAGCTTGAATCAATCGCGTTGAAGCGAAACGCCCGTGCGGATGGCCACACACCCACCATCTTCGCTGCCACCTTAATGGCGAAAAGGACGGCGATCGTCTTGATTCCCGCGAGTGCTTGGGCGAGCGATACCAAAGTACCGGCCTTGACGAAATAGAACGGCGCGAGGAGGCTCATGGTGACCATCCGCAAACGCCGGGCAAACTCACGATGCGACAGTAAGAAACCCGCGCACGCGAAACCTAACAAGTACGCCGGCAAGACGCCTTCGCTCCTGGCAAGCGTCGCGAGCCCGCTTAAGCCGAAAATAATGACGAACAAGAGGCGCGCGCCCGGCTCGCTGACGCGGTCCCCCAGTTTGATAAAAATTGTGGGCAGAGAGCGCGGAACGACCGCCGCAGCGGCGATGGATACGAGAGCGAACAGCAGCAGCCACGCGTTGTAGTTGGCGAACAGCAAGCCGAGCGCGATCACGGTTCCCAAATCGGTGATGAAACACGCGGCCAAAATCAATTGGCCAAACTCTTTGGCGGCCAACCCGGATTCCACCATGACGGCATAGACAACGGCGACTGAGGTCGTGGACATCGCGATGCCGGCGATCTTTGAGGCGTCGGCGGACCAGTGCGCAAAAAGTCGCGCGTAAAGCAATGCGGCTGCAAAAGGGATCAGGAAAGAGAGAAGCCCCATGACGACCGCCGGCCGCCACTGACCGCGAAGGACGACGGGGTCAATCTCAGCGCCGGCGAGAAACGTCAGCATAATGCTGCCGAAACCAGCGACGAAATCGATCCAGTCGTTCGATCGAAGCGCGATGAAGTTGCCGGCCAGTATCCCTAGGACGATTTCAATAAGCGCCGCAGAGATCTTGACGCGAATCGCGATGAGGGCGCCGATAAGGGCGAGGCCCATCCAAATGGCCGCTAAAAAATAGGTGTTGTCAATGGCCGATGCGTTGAAAATACTGTGCAACGAACTCTCCTGAAAGTCGCATGGCGCTGCGTTTCAGGAGTCATCGGCCTGGTAAAAGGCAGTTTCGCTTAGATAGCGGCGCGGTGGACTCCACCACCTTGTTAGTTTATACTCTAGCTTAGGGCCACCAATCCTGCTATGCGGAAGATGAGTACGCCGCCTCGTTGCCGCGGCGGTTCCCTAAGGACCCAATGTACTGAGGCGCCGGGGTACTCAATAGCATCTAAACAAATGCATATCGTCGCACTGATTGAGAAAAACCGGGGCAAAGCCTAGCACGCTTCCGAGGGAGCTCCGGCATGGATTTCATCGAAGTGCTCGATCCGCATCACTCGCCTGGGTCTCTTTGTACCAAGGGGGACTTCCTGAAGGCGCCAACGGTTCGCTGGAGCAGCCCTGCTCATCAATGCGGTGAAACAGTCCTGCAACATCAGCAACGTCAGCGTTGCTGACCAAATTCCAAGCTCAGCCGGTGGTGCCTGACATCAGTGAAGCGCCAAAAGTAACCCCCGGGAAAGCGGTCATTTGCGCTCGTGCGGGCTTGTATCCAAGATCCGACTCGAGCCCGCATTTCGTTCGCGAGGCTGTGCTGAGTGTGGATGACTGCGAGCTCGCGGCCAATATCCAGCACTACTGCCCCGTCTCCATTTGTGTTCCGCCCGGCAGCTACAATTCTGCCTGTATGCTGGCGACCTATGGTTGCCTCACTTTCGGTGACTGCCTTACCATGCGTAGCAGAAAGCCGCGCAATATCTAGGGCGCCTACTTCCGATCGTTCGGCTTCTACGGCAGACGTGGAGCCGAGCTCCACCTGTTTCGTGCCCAACGGTCTGCCTGATGCTGGGCCAGCGACCCGTATGCCCATCTCTGTGACGAGCGCATGCGCCTTTGCTTTGAATTCATCGGTGCCGTCAATCGAAATTCCGCCGGCCCACTTCTCGCTGCATAGCATCAGGCCGGCGCGAATAGCGTCGTCGTCCAAGTCGATGAATACGACCCGACGGCCCTCGTCGCGGAAGACGGTCGTGCTCCCGATCGCGTAGTTGACGCCGTCTTGATGTATGGTCCAACGTATGCCGGACAATACGGCTGCCTGGGTCTCTGTGGCTCCAGCCACAATGCCAACCTCACTCTGCAGCGCCCCCAAGGACCGGCTCGCCTCGCGGTATCGCCGGCGGCGTAGAGCAGCCACCGCGGCTTTGTCTCCCTCTAGCGCTTGCTGACCCAGCCATTCAGTCCACCGTCCAGGCCGGTTATGATCGTACAGCGCCTTGAGTTCTTTGCGTTCTCGTT
Organism: Vulcanimicrobiota bacterium; assembly: GCA_014304875.1. GTDB lineage: Bacteria > Vulcanimicrobiota > Vulcanimicrobiia > Eremiobacterales > Eremiobacteraceae > Mawsoniella > Mawsoniella australis. The sequence goes on along the minus strand of JACRUD010000041.1, from coordinate 340 downwards.
GCACGTGGAGTCTTAGCTGCTCGCGCTTGGCAGCTGCGACGAAAGCTTGAAGGGAATACAAGCGTCTTTTGCTCGTGTCCCCCCGAGAGGATCTAATGCGCTCTCGCGCTGCGCGGTTCTCTCGGCGTAAGGATTCGAACCGCGCCTTTTCGCTTGCTCTTTGTTGCTCGAAGCAGCTCTGACGCTTGGATCCTTGGGTACGCTCCCACTCTTGCTTCGCCGCCGTGTATCGCGCGTACAACGCTGCGCGCTCCGCTTGCCGCTCGTCTGTCCGCGTTGCTCGCGCTCCGTCCCGAGCATAAGACCTGACTTTGGAGCTGGTCTGTTCGTCCGTGCGCTC
>JACRUD010000102.1 GCA_014304875.1 Vulcanimicrobiota bacterium | reverse complement strand
TCTCGGGAACTCACGGCAAGACGACCACGACGGCCATGATCGCAGCAATTCTTGAAGCGGGCGGTTTGGAGCCCACCGTCATCGTCGGGGCGGAAGCCGACCGGTCAGGACTCGGCGCGCGGCTGGGAAAGGGCGCCCTCGTCGTCGCGGAGGCTGACGAGAGCGACGCATCGTTTCTGCGCTTGAGCCCCTGGTGCGCGGTTATCACCAACATCGAAAACGATCACCTGGGCTACTATCGCGACCTCGATCATCTCGTCGAAACGTTTGCGGCGTTCGCCAACCGGGTGCCGCAGTCCGGGGTGGTCGTTGCGTCCGCCGACTGTCCGGCCGTCATCGAGCTCGTGTGCCGGGCAAACCGCGCTCCTCGGCTGTTGGGTGACCCGCGCGTCATCACGGTGGGTTTCGACACGGCAGCCGACGTGAGAGCCGCCGAGGTGACCCTGGCGGATTTCGGCTCGACGTTTGCCGTCGAATGCCGGCGCAAACGAGTGGGTGGGATTCGCCTCGAAGTACCCGGGCGCTTTAACGTGTCGAACGCACTGTCGGCGATCGCGGTCGGCTTGGAGTGCGCCGTGCCGTTCGAGCGCATCGCCCTGGCGTTGAGGTCGTTCGCGGGTGTCGCGCGACGCTTCGAGATTCTTTTCAATCGTGACGGCAGCGTGGTCGTCGACGATTACGCCCATCACCCAACGGCCGTCCAAGAGACGATCGCCGCCGCTCGTGCCTATTGGCCTGGCCGGATCATCGTCGCGTTTCAACCGCATCGCTATAGCCGCACCGCCTACCTCATCCGCGATTTTGCCCACGCGCTTTTAGGCGCCGACAAGATCATCATCTCCGACATCTACGCCGCCGGAGAGATGCCATTGCCGGGCGTGCGCTCTGAGTCTATCGTCGATTGCGTCCGCGAAAGTGATCGCCGCAAAGAAGTCACGTACGTCGCAGTGCCGGTCGATGTGCTGGCGCATTTGCAGCGGACGATGACGGCAGGCGATTTAGTGTTGACCTTAGGCGCCGGGGACATCGGGGGCGTCGCCCACGCTTTAGCGGCGTCGCTGGGCGAGCCCAAGGCCGCTGTGGCGTCGGGCTCCCCCGCGCACGCTTGATCGCATCGTCCGGCACGCCAGGTTTGGGCCTCGACGAATTTTCACGGGTCGACCTGCGCAGTCTATTGGGCGCCGCGGTGAGCTTCGACGAGCCGCTCGCGCGGCGAACGTCGATGAGGATCGGCGGTCCGGCCGCGGCATTCGCCGTCATAAAAAACGTTCGCGATCTCGCCGCGCTCTTGCGTTGGTGCAAGGCGGAAAGACGCGCCTGGACCATCTTCGGGCTGGGCAGTAATCTGCTCGTCGCCGACGCAGGTTTCCCGGGAGTCGCCATCAGGCTGGCCGGTGACTTCACCCGAGTCGTCATCAGCGATACGTTGGTTTCGGCGGGTGCTGCCGTGCCGGTCTTGGCCCTGTGCCGAGAAGCAGCGAAGGCAGGTCTGCGCGGAGCAGAAGCGCTCGTCGGCATTCCCGGCACCGTCGGCGGGGCGGTTCGGATGAATGCCGGGACGGATCTGGAGATCGGCGCGCTCGTCGAACGAGTCGAGGTCATGCTCCCGGGTGAAGACGCGCGCACCGTCGCAACGCCGGACTTCGCCTACCGCCGTTGCTCTCTCGCCCCCGATGCCGTGGTGTGCGGAGCGCAACTACGGCTGAAGCGGGGCGACACGAAGATGATCGGGGCGGAGCTGCGCCGACGTATCGTGCAGCGTAACGCGACCCAGCCGGTGGAATCGCCGAACGCGGGCAGCATCTTTCGCAATCCGCCCGGCGATCACGCCGCGCGCCTGATCGAGACTGCAGGCTGCAAGGGGCGCCGCATCGGTGACGCCGAGGTATCCGTCAAGCATGCGAACTTCATCGTGAATCGCAAAGCCGCGACCTGCCGAGATGTGCTGGCTCTTATCGAAGACGTTCGCGCGGCCGTCGAGCGAGCGCACGGCATCGAGCTGCAGCTCGAGGTACACGTGCTCTAGAGAAAGCGGGCGATTCAGCGTGAACGATAAGCCTCTCGTCGCGGTCGTCATGGGGGGGATGTCAGCCGAGCGCGCGATCAGTCTGCAGACCGGGACCGCCGTTTGCCATGCGCTCGAGATGCTCGGCTATCGTTTCGTCACGATCGACTTCGACGATGCGTTCGTCGATTCGGTGCGTGCCCACAGACCAGCCGCCGTCTTTAACGCCTTGCACGGCGGTGCAGGCGAGGACGGGACGGTGGCGGCGCTGCTGGAGTGGCTGAAGGTACCGTATCAGGGGTCGGGCGTTTTGGCCAGCGCGGTCGCCATGGACAAGTGGTTGACCAAAGCCGTCATGAGGTTCAACGACATCCCCACTCCCACCGCCTTGCTGCTTCACGAGCGGCCCGATCGGCCCGTCTCGCTGCCCGAGCGGGTAGGCTTCCCGTGCGTCGTCAAACCCGCTGCTCAAGGCTCGGCCGTCGGCGTGGCCATCGTCCGCTCCGCCCAGGAATTGAACAACGCGCTGCGTGCCGCGGGCGAACACGGTCAGCCTATCCTTGCAGAGCGGTACATCGAAGGGCGCGAATTCACCATCGCGATACTGGACGATCAGGCCCTGCCGGTCGTCGAGATCCAGCCGCGCGATAGCTTTTACACGTACGAATCGAAATACACGCCGGGAGCCAGCGTCCATACGGCTCCCGCGCGCATCCCGCCCGAGCGCGCCGCTTGCATGCAAGACTTCGCCCTTCGTCTGCACCGAGCTTTGGGCTGCCGCGATTACTCGCGTGTCGATCTGCTCGCGGATGCTTCCCTAGATTCGTTGTACGTTCTTGAATGCAACGCACTGCCGGGGCTGACGCCGTTGAGCCTTTTTCCGGACGCCGCCGCGGCCGTTGGCATCAGCTTCGAGGCATTGATCGATACCCTGGTTCGCAGCGCGCTTTCGCGCTGCGTCTAAAACGCGTGATGTCGCTCACAGAGGCGCCTGGCTCTCCGGCTGCGCACGATAACCACTAAAGATAGCCACCTGAAAGGCGAAACGGCATTATGAACCTCATCACCCGCGTTCTCGGCGGCGCTGTGGACGGTCGCGACCGTGTTTGACATGGTGCGGCGTGGGGAGCCAGGCGATCAAGAGGCGGCCATGTGTCGTGGCGACAGCCGGTCGATGCACGCGCCCGCCCGGCCGGAATCGGACGGAGGTGACTTCAAGCCGATGGCGGAGCAGGCTCGCGTTCAACTGGCGGCTGTGAGCAAGTCGGACCCGAACTTTTCGGAGATCGATTTCTTGCGCCGAGCGGCGCAGGTCTATTCCGAGACTTTGGCTGCCGAAGGCGCAATGCAGGTCGCCGCGGTTCAAGCATCCGTCACGCCGGCATTTTTGCTACGCCTGCAGGCACGGTTCGGCCACTGGCGGGATTCCGGCGAAACCCGCATCCTGACGGATTTAGTTTGCGATTCCCCGCTTATTCTCAAAGCGGTCGTCGGCGATAAAAATGAATCGCTCACGGTAAGATTCACGGGCAGCGCCGTGCGCTACACGAAAGACGATGATAGCGGCGTCGCTGTTGAGGGAAGCGTGGATCCGATCAGCTTCTGCGAATTCGCGACTTTTATCCGGCCGGCCGACTCTCTGACGCCGGATTCTCCAGCCACCGGCATGGCAAATGTCTGCCCTTCTTGCGGTGCGCCTCTGGGAGAAGGTGAACCCACGTGCGGGTTCTGCGGAGCGGCGTCTCGTCGATTGGGCGGCACTTGGCTGTTGGACAGAATCAGCGAGTCGGCGTACACCTGAGGCGGCCGCAATCCGGTCCGCCACTGCAGCCCGTGCTTTGCCTCGATGATTCCGCGCGCTCCCCGCCTAACCGGGAGCGGAAGCTACCTGGGTGGACGAGAGGTCGGATGCGAAATCCGAACCGGCGGCATCACGACAGGGGGAGCGGCTCGCCAGATCACCGTTTCCTGCCGGGGCGCGGAGTGAGGCACCGTCTCGGGTACCGCGTGGACCCGCACCGGTTCGACCGGAAGCGTCAGACGCCGGGGCGTCGTATTCGGAGAAATCCGCCGTGCCGCGCGAGGTGGGCCCGTGCCCTGCACCACAGGCAACTGCCGAACCAGGCGCGGGCCTAGCTCCGGCTCCGTGCGACGCGTGACGCCCCCAACCGCTACGGGAGCGACTTTGCGAGCGATCTCCGGAATCAGGCGCTTGAATGCGACGACATGATGCGGCGACAACGGGTGGGGGATCAGCTTCGCAGCCACGGCGAATCGTATGCTGCGCGGCAGCGTCTTGCGCGTGCCGTCGATCGTCAGGGGAGCGGTTCCGCGGACGACGACGGTACGTCCGGCCGCCGTTCGGAAATGGGCGGCGATGACCGCTGCGTGCGACACGGCTCCGTAAGGGACGCTGAACGTGCCGCTGTAATAACCCGGGTATCCGCCCCACGGTGAAAGCGGGAACATGCCCGGAATACCGCCGATCGTAAAAAATCCGGTGCCGAACGGGAAGTAACGACTGAAGAAGACGACTTCGATGATATTGCCGGCGACGTAGTATAAGGGTCCTGGAGCGAACAGCGAAAAACCAGGCGGATAAAATCCAAAGCCCCTATAGCCCAGCGAACCGGAGTCGTAACCGAAACCGCTGGACGAGTACGAAGAGTCGTCTCCGGCGTCGACCCGAAAGCTCCACTCAGCAGAAAAGGGCATGCCATCATCCGATTGGCCGCTGAGCGCGACGGTATGCTGTCCCGACCCCAGACCGGACGGGGGCGTATAGTCGAAGTAGGCCGATGAAATGGTGGCTGCGTTCGTGACGTCGGCGCCGTCCACGGTGGCCTTGACGGATGCCGGGTCGACAGCCGACGAGCCGCCGTTAAAGCGGGCGTAGAACTGAGGGTATTCCGAGCCGATGAGTGCTCCGGAGGAGGGGCGCTCGTCCTCGACGGTTGGGACGCTCTCGCGACTCGCATGGGAGGAAGCGAGCGCTGCCCCTTGCGGACCCACCGCCGCGACGAAATTACCAGGTTTGAAGCCGCTCACGATAAGGACCGCGTTGGAGGAGCCGTCGTAGTCAACGGCGGCGCCGACAGCCTGGGCAAAAAATCGTAGCGGCACCTCGATTCTTCCGGCGACCTCGCGCGCCGCCACGTCCATCGGCAGCCTGCGCCCGTCCACCCAACCGAAACGCGATCCGACTGGAACGGACACGATGCGGGACCCAGTGCGGGCGGTCGCGATGCGCGACGCGCCGTCGTACGAAACGCTCGCGCCCAGATGTTCGAAGACGCCGCGCAGAGGAACGAGGACCCGGCCGCCTATCGAAATGGCAGGCACGTCGGTCACCGCCCGCTGCCCATCGATGAGAATCGTCGGAGCGTCCGCCGCTGCGGGCGCGCGAAGCCACGTAAGAAGGCAGAGAACTGCTGCGGCGATCAGAAATCGCATGCTGGTCACCCGATAGGCGGCTTGTGAGGTCTTTTCAGTCCGCTTGTTGTTTTCACGATGCACGGGCTCTGTTCCGCTCCACTAGTTGAAACGCCCCGGATCAACCGTTTATCTCGCGAAGAAAATCGTGCGAACCGGATTCGGCGAAGGGCCCGTTTTGGCGCAGGGAACTATTGTCAAAGCGTGAACCTTACGCTATAATCGCTCTAGCACTCAAGTGCCAAGACTGCTAAAACGCCGTAGACGGCCGTTTCCGTGGTGATCGACCCGCAACACAAAGAGTAAGCACCGTTCGTTCGTGGCCTGCTCCAAATAGTAGCAGCCACGGCAAGGAGGAGTTGTTCTCGTGCCTCAAACCGCGACCAAAGTAGACATCAAACCGCTCGGGGACCGCGTCGTCGTCGAATCGATCGAGCAAGCTCAAAAGACCGCAGGCGGCGTCATCCTGCCCGACACTGCGAAAGAAAAACCGCAGGAGGGGGTCATTCTCGCCGTGGGCCCGGGCCGCAAGACCGATAAGGGCGACGTCGTGCCTATCGAACTGAAGGCCGGCGATAAAGTGATCTATTCCAAGTATTCCGGCAGTGAGATCAAACTCGACGGCCACGAATACCTCATCATCAGCGAGAAGGACGTTCTCGCCATCGTCAACCGCTAGAAGGAGCACCATTTTTTCATGGCATCAAAGGAATTACTGTTCGACGAGTCGGCGCGGCGCGCGCTCGAGCGCGGCGCCAACATACTCGCCGACGCCGTCAAGGTGACGCTCGGCCCCAAAGGCCGCAACGTCGTGATCGATAAGAAGTTCGGTTCGCCCACCATTACCAACGACGGCGTGACCATCGCGAAAGAGATCGAGCTGCCCAATCATTTCGAGAACATGGGCGCGCAACTCGTCAAGGAAGTAGCCTCGAAGACAAACGATATCGCAGGCGACGGAACCACGACAGCCACCGTGCTCGCCCAGGCGATCATTCGCGAAGGATTACGCAATGTCGCGGCCGGCTCCAATCCGCTTGCCATCAAACGCGGCATCGAAGAAGCGGTCGAGGCTGTCGTCGGCGAGCTGAAAAAGATGGCTCGCAAAGTCGAGACTCAGGAAGACATCGCGCAAGTCGCCTCGATTTCGGCGAAGGACAAATCAATCGGTTCCATCGTCGCCGACGCGATGGAAAAAGTTACCAAGGACGGAGTCATCACGGTCGAAGAGTCGAAGACGACCAAGACCGAACTCGAACTCAAAGAAGGCATGCAGTTCGACAAGGGTTACATCTCGCCGTACATGGTCACCGACGCGGAGCGCATGGAAGCGACCTTGACGGATCCGTATCTGCTCATCACGGAGCGCAAGGTATCTGCGATCGCGGATATTCTGCCGCTGCTCGAAAAAGTCGTGCAGGTGCAAAAGCCGTTGGTCATTATCGCCGAAGACGTCGAAGGCGAAGCGTTGGCGACTTTGGTCGTCAACAAGCTGCGAGGGACGTTTACCTGCGTGGCCGTGAAGGCGCCCGGTTTCGGCGACCGCCGCAAGGAAATGCTCAAAGACATCGCGATCCTCACGGGCGGCACGGTCATCTCCGAAGAGCTGGGTCTCAAGCTCGACAAAGTCACGATCAACGAACTGGGTAAGGCCCGCACGGTGAAAATCACCAAGGAAGAGACGACCATCGTTGACGGCGGTGGCAAGAAGGAAGATATCAAAGGCCGCATCGAGCAGATCAAACGGCAGATCGACGACACGGACTCGGACTTCGATCGCGAAAAACTCCAGGAGCGGCTTGCCAAGCTGTCTGGAGGCGTCGCCGTCATTCAGGTCGGCGCGGCCACCGAGACGGAACTCAAGGAGAAAAAGCACCGCATGGAAGACGCGGTTTCGACCGCTCGCTCGGCGGTCGAAGAGGGCATGCTGCCGGGCGGCGGCTCAGCTCTCGTCCACGGCATCAAGGTCCTCTAAAAGATGAAGACGACCGCGTCTGACGGGATCGCGACGGACGAACAGGTCGGCATCAACATCGTCAAGCGGGCGCTCGAAGAGCCGTTGCGGCAGATCGCCGACAATGGCGGCTACGAGGGCAGCGTCGTCGTGCAGAAGGTGAAGACTCTGGAAATCAACCACGGCTTCGACGCCATGCTCGGCGACTACGGCGACATGTTCAAAAAAGGCATCGTCGATCCGCTCAAGGTCACTCGTTCGGCGCTCGAAAATGCAGCCTCCATCGCGGCGCTGCTGCTCACGACCGAAACTCTCGTGAGCGAAAAGCCGGAAGAGAAAAAGAACGGCGCCATGCCGCCCGGCGGCGGCGGGATGGGCGGCTACGATATGATGTAGTCCCCCCAAGGGATTGCATCTGAGTTGACAAAGGCTCGGCGCGTGTCGGGCCTTTGTCTTTGGCCGCGGTTTATCGCGTGCTGGGTCAGGGCATAACGAGGGCATACTCGGCTGCTTTTCGGAGGGTCTTTGATGGGTGGAATCCTGTGGGTGATCGTCGTCATATTAGTCATAATCTGGCTGGTTAGTTTCCTAGCGTTTCACGTCACGGCGGGACTCATCCACATACTGCTGATCGCGGCCGTCATCATCGTGATCTATAACCTCGTCACGGGCAGAAAAACGGTATAGCACTCAAGCCGGCTCATCGGCTGCCGGTTATCCGTCAGCCGATGCTCGCCACGCTCGTCGACGGCCCTTTCGACGATGCGGACTGGATCTTTGAGATCAAATGGGACGGCGTCCGCGCCGTGTGCACGATTCGTGACGACCGGCGGATCGCATTAGTCTCGCGCAACGGGCTCGATCTGCTGGGTCCGTTTCCGGAGTTTGGCGACCTGCCGGGCTGCTTCAAAAAACTTCCTATCGTCGTGGACGGTGAGATCGTCAGCCTCGACACCGAGGGGCGGTCGTCGTTCCAGCGCCTGCAGCAGCGGCTGAACCGCTTGCACTTCGAAGGCCGCGCCAGCGAGTCCGACCGCATCGTGTACGTGGCGTTCGATATGCTCTACGGCGACGGCCGATCTCTCACGGACGAGCGGCTACTTGAGCGCAAGCGGCGACTCAATGACAACCTGCGGAAGAACCGGCCGCTGGTCATGTATTCGGAGCATAGCGCCGGAAGCGGACGAGCGCTCTATCGAGCGGCGCAGGAACACTCCCTGGAGGGCATCGTCGGCAAGCGTTCCGATTCGCCGTACCGGCAAGGGCGCAGCAAGGACTGGGTCAAGATCAAGGTTCAGCTGCGTCAAGAGTTCGTCATCGGCGGCTGGACTGAACCGCGCGGCACCCGCAAACTGTTCGGCGCTTTGCTATTGGGATTGTACGAAGGCGAACGGCTAGTATACGTCGGGCACGTCGGTACCGGGTTCGGCGACGCAACGCTACGAGAGATCATGGGGCGGCTTCAGCGGCTAAACAGCGATCGCTGTCCCTTCGCGAAAAAGCCTCGCAGTAACTCTTCGAGCCACTGGGTGCGGCCAAAGCTTGTGGCGGAAGTGAAATTCGGCGAGTGGACCCGAGACGGTATTTTGCGTCAACCCGTCTTCCTGGGGCTGCGCACAGATAAGCCGGCGTTCCAGTGCGCCCGCGAGCCGCCGCTGCCGGCCGCAACCCGTCCTTAACGCCGCTCCCTCAGGCGTGTTCGGCGCGATTGTGCCGTGCCTGCGGTGCGGCGGCGTTACATGGCTCCGTGCGTAGACGTCCTGCGTCGGCCGCGAATGCCGCGCACCACCGAACGCGTGGTCCACAAAAGCGTCAGCAAGAGCACCGCGGCGAGCACCGCCGCGACGAACGGTTGGATGAAGGCGACGATGATGCCGGCCACTGTTGCCGCGTCCTCGATCAAGCTGATCAGCGGAGTGCCCGCGCCAAGGCTGACCGCGCTGGACCCGGCGCGGGTCGCGCTGCTGGCGCTGTGAACGACTAGAGCGTTGAGCGCTCCGACTCCCATCGCGACGTCGCGTTCCATCGGGTTGCCGCTGTGGACGGTGCCGCCGACCAAGATCGCGCCGATGAGAGGTCGAGCCGCGAGGTACACGGCGTGCAGCACGTGATCGACGACGGGAATCTTGTCGCCGACGAATTCACCTGTCGCAAAGACGGCGAGCAGCTCGGTCACGTGAGTCGAGCCCAGCCACGCGAAACCCGCGCCCGGATGGATCCATCCGGCATGCGCGGCGACCGACGCGGCCAGCAACGTCAAAAACCCACGCAGTCCGGCGGTGGTGGACAGCGCGTATGCAAGAGCGTACTGCGTGCTAGAATCCATGGAGCCTCCCGCATGTCGGATGCGTCGCCGAAGTTACGGTTCGTGTCGTCTCCTGTCCTACCGCTCTTGCGGCTCATAGAAGTGGAACGTTTCAGGCGGGTAGCCGCACGAGTTCGGCCGAAGAAGCCCATCTGATGTATCCCGACGATCTCTTTCAGGAATTCGAGCGCATGTTTGCCGAATTGAGCTTACCCATGTCAAGCCATGCGAGGCGCGGCTCGTTCAACCCCAACGCCGACGTGCACGTGACCGACGGCGGCCGGACCTTGCTGGTCCGCGTGGAGTTGGCTGGAGTAAGCCGGGACAACATCAAGCTGGTCGTCGAGGGCGCAAGCTTGTACTTGGCCGGTCTGCGCGAAGCCGGCGCCCGGCGCGCGGACGGCGTGCTCCAAAAAGAGATCGAATACGGATACTTCTTGAAAAGGATACAGCTTCCGTCCAGAGTCGACGTCTCGGAGGCCAGAGCCGAGTACAAGAATGGAATGTTGAGCATCAAGCTGCCCGTGTTGGACAGCTCGCCGATGCTCGGGCCCGATCGCATGGAGATACGCATGATCGTCAGGGGCCGGGGCTAAATGGCCGAGCAAAACCGCGAACCGTTCAGCATCCCCGCCGAGCTTGCGATCTTGCCGCTTCAAGAAGCGGTGCTCTTTCCCAATACCGTTATGCCGCTCGCGGTGACGAAGGCGCACGGCATCAAGCTCGTCGAGGACGCGCTCAAGAACGGAACACCGGCGGGGGTCGTCGCGCTTCGCGAGCGCGACGCATCGCCGCCCGGGCCGGAAGACGTGTACACCGTGGGGACCGTGGCGATCATCCAGAAGATGATCAAAGTTCCGGACGGCACGTTGCGCTGCATCATCTCGGGAACCGTGCCGTTCCGCGTCATCGAATTCACCCAAGCCCAGCCGTACCTGGCGGCGAGGGTGGAGCAGCTCGAGGAAGTGACGGTCGAAAGCGACGAACTGACCGCGCTGGTGCGCAACCTCGCCGCTCAATATACGAAGCTGCTCTCGTTCTTGCCGTCGGCGCCCAAAGAACTAGAGCTCGAAGTCAACAACATCAACGATCCCAACCTGCTGTCCTATTTCGTCGGCTCGACGATGCGTCTGGAGACGCCCGACAAACAAGCGGTGCTGGAAGAGCGCGACACCTTGGCCCGGCTGCGAATGCTCACGGCGTTCCTGACGCGCGAGCTGGAAGTTCTTGAGCTCGGGCACAAGATCCAAAGCGACATCCAAAAGGAGATGGACAAGAACCAGCGCGAGTACTACTTGCGCCAGCAGCTCAAGGCCATTCAAGATGAACTGGGCGAAACGGATCCCGCGCAGGCCGACGTCAACGAGTTGCGCGAGAAGATCGACGCCGCGAAGATGCCCGAAGATGCGCACAAAGCGGCCAGCCGGGAGCTCGATCGCCTGGGAAAGATCCCGTCCGCAAGTCCAGAGTATTCCGTGATCAGGACGTACCTGGATTGGCTGGTCACGCTTCCCTGGTCGGTGACGACCGAAGACAGCTTGGACATCGGAAAAGCGCGCAAGATCCTGGACGAAGACCACTACGACCTGGAAAAGGTCAAAGACCGCATCCTGGAATATCTCGCCGTCCGCAAGCTAAAGAATACTCTCAGCGGCCCGATCCTATGCTTCGTCGGTCCTCCCGGCGTCGGAAAGACATCGCTGGGCAAATCTATCGCTCGTGCCATGCACCGCAAGTTCGTCCGGCTCTCCGTGGGCGGCGTGCGGGATGAAGCCGAAATCCGCGGCCATCGCCGGACGTACATCGGCGCGATGCCGGGGACTTTTATCCGTGCGATCCGCGATGTCGGTTCGGCCAATCCTCTCATCATGATCGACGAGATCGACAAGGTCGGCGCAGACTTCCGGGGAGACCCCTCCTCGGCGCTGCTCGAAGTGCTCGATCCCGAGCAGAACAACTCTTTTCGCGATCACTACCTCGACTTGCCGTTCGATTTGAGCAAAGTACTGTTCATCGCGACGGCGAACCAGCTCGATACCATCTCGCCGCCGCTGCGCGATCGGATGGAGATCATCGCGCTGGCCGGTTACACCCAGGCCGAGAAAATCGTCATCGCGCGAAAGTATCTCGTCTCCAAGCAGCTGCAGAACAACGGACTGACGCCGCGCCAGTGCGTCATCACCAAGGATGCCATCGAGGCGATCGTCGCGGACTACACGCGCGAAGCCGGCGTGCGCAACTTGGAACGCGAAATCGCCACCGTCTGCCGCAAGGTGGCACGTAAGATCGCCGAAGATTCCAAACACGTCGCGCGCGTCACCGCCAAGACGCTGTCCGAATACCTCGGCAAGCAGCGCTTCTTCGCCGAGGTCGCCAAGCGGACCGCTACCAAGGGCGTCGCGACCGGTCTGGTCTGGACGCCCGTCGGAGGCGACATCGTTTTTGTGGAGTCATCGGTCATGCCGGGAACCGGCAAATTGACCATGACGGGCCAGTTAGGCGATGTCATGAAGGAGTCGGCGCAAGCGGCGCTGTCGTTCCTACGGACGCGCTCCAAAGACCTCAAGCTGGCAGACGATTTCTTCAACAAACACGACGTTCACATTCACGTGCCCGCTGGGGCGGTTCCCAAAGACGGCCCGTCGGCTGGCGTGGCGATCGCGACATCGCTTGTCTCCGCGCTGACCGGTCGCAAAGTCGAATACGGTGTCGCCATGACCGGGGAGATCACGCTGACGGGACAGGTGTTACCGGTCGGCGGGATCAAGGAAAAGGTACTGGGGGCGCGGCGCGCCGGTATCAAACGGGTGGTTTTGCCCGCCCGCAACGAACCAGACATGGTCGAAGATGTGCCGGCGGACGTGCGCAGGACGATGAAAGCCGTGTACGTCGAGGAGCTCTCGCAAGCCCTCAAGGAAGCGCTCGGAACGGCGATGATAACGCCGGTCGTGACCGCGAACGGCCGCCGCAACGGGCGGCCGCTCCCGACCGCAGCCCGATAACGGCCTCGGCTTCATCGGAGCGCGAAAGCCGCGGTCGGGCTGGCGAATGCCGCTACGCCTGCTTGCGCTGATGCAGCATGAAGTTGTTCCCTTCGCTGTCCTGGCCGAACGCCATAAAGCACATCGGTGTGTCCATGACATCGCCGCCGTCTTCGAACCCGACGCCTTTGCCTTTGTAGAACTCCACAGCTTCTCGGATATCGGGAACTCGGAACATAACGCCGCTGCCGGGATGCCAGCTGCCGTCACGCAACTTGTAAATAGCGAACGTCGTTCCATCGGAAAACGTAAATTCAGCTCCCGAGCCTTGGTAGTCCATGGTCAAAGGCAGACCCATCGTGTCGCGCCAGAACTTCGTCGCTCGGTCGACGTCTTTGACCAGGTATGTCGTCACGTCGATGCCCTCGATCTCGGTTTTGGTTCCGATCGCCATCCTCGTTCAACCTTTCGCTCGCGCGCGACGCGAGCAGCTTCGCAAATGGAGGCGGGAGTTCTGCCGCGGGTCCGGGTTTTCTTCTGAGCGCCGGATGATCAGAGCGACGGGCAATGCGGCTGTCCGTCCCGCCGCGACGCTTGCAGCTTTCTTTAGCGATCTTCGAGCGTCGACGCGGCGGCGGCGTCGGCAAACCAAAAAAGCTCGCCGTCGGGCGATATCATTTGTGCCGGCAGGGCGGGGGTGAGAGCGGGAGTTGTCATGATTTGCCGGAGTACAGGCGCTTTTGCGACTCCTTGGACCAAGAAGATCACGGCCCGACCGGCGTTGATGGCGGGATACGTCAAAGTAAGCCGCCACGAATGAGCGGCATCCGAAGCGACGTGATTGGCGACGCAGGCCACGTTGGTGACCGCCAGGGCGGCCGTGCCCGGAAAAAGCGAGGCGGTGTGGCCGTCCGTTCCCAGACCTAAGTAGATCAAATCGAAGCGCGGCTGGACGGCGCCGAAGAACGCACTCAAGTCATCCCCGTATCGCTGCGCGGCGCTCTGCGGTTCAAGCTCACCGCGCATGCGGTGGACGTTGTCCGGCGGCAATGGGACACGATCCAAAAGCACGCGCCGAGCCGTACCGTAATTGCTCGCTTCGTTTTCCGGAGGAACGCATCGTTCGTCGCTCCAGAAAACGTGAACGCGGTCCCAATCGACGTCCGCGGTCAGGTCTGCGTCCGCCAGCTTCTCCAACATGGCTCGCGGCGTCGTGCCGCCAGAAAGCGCGACCGCGAAGCGGCCGCGGGCCGCGATCGCCGCACCGCCCCGGGTGCTGAACTCGCGCGCCGCGTGGCGAGCCAACACGTCTGGCGAACGGAAAACGGAGAGCGCCACCCTAGGTCAGCGCGGCTTCGAGTAACGGATCGCGGGCCAATTCGTCGACGCACCGATGAAGCAGTTCCGCCTCGCTTTGGGTGTCGCGCGAAAATTTCCAGCTCCGGACTTCCTGACCCGCTGGACCGCGGGCCGCGGCGGACATGTCTTCGGCCGAGCCGGCCCAGCTGACGGCGACCTCGCATCCGCTGTTCGACGACGATAAGACGACGCGCAGAATGCTTCCGGTCAGAGGATGTTCGTCGCGGCGCGCGTTAAGCCGGATCCTCCTCGCCAAGCGCGGAACGCGATCGGTCAGCCAGCCGGCGAGAAGCAGGGCGCGCGCCGACGCCGGCGTGGTCCGCACGGAGTTGGTCGCGAATTCGATCGTGCAGCGATCCAGCTCGGGCAGCAGCGCAAGCACATCCGCATGGTCGAAGCATGCGGCGATGCTGAGCCGCCATGCCGCGATGCGCTCCCAGTTCAAGTCGCCGATGGCGGCCCGGCGGCCGTCGTATTCGATGAGCCGGCGCAACGTGTCCAGGCCCGCTTCACCATCCCCAAAACGAACGGAGTCGACGATGATCTTATCGGCGAAGGCGGCCATACTCGCGAACAGCGGCGCCCGTAGCGGCGGTCCGCCACGCCACCACAGTGCCACCGGCAAGTCGGCAGCCAGCAGGCCGCGAACGGCGCTGAGCGCGCGCGGCCCGGAATCAGGATGGGCGCGCAGCATGATTTCGGCGCCGCAAGCATGGTCCGCGCTTCCTTTGCTTCCGTCGACGCCGACCCAAGCCCGCACCGCTTCCTCCGGCGCCTCCGCGTCTTCGACGACGGTGATCGCGCGAATCGGATGCACCGCCGCTAAACTGCCGATCGCCGACGATGCCGTTCCGGCTTGGCGAGCGTCGGGAACCAGCGTCACCACGTTCAACGTGCAGGAGCGCAACGCCATGACGTCGCCGCGGATCGCTGCCAGAGATTTCCACGCCCGATCCAGCTCCCGGTCCACATCACTGACGCTGATCTGTTTCGGCACGGACTCATCGGGCGAAGCCCCATCGGGCGGGACGTTCACAAGTGCCGCCATTGGCGCCCGTCTTGAGCGAGCAAGCGATCCGCCTCGGGCGGTCCCCACGTTCCGGCCGCATAGTTGGGAAACGCGACGGCACGATCGGCATCCCATGCGGCGAGGACCGGGTCGAGCAGCGACCAGGCCGCTTCCACACCGTCGGCGCGGTCGAAGAGCGTTTGGTCGCCCTTCATGCAGTCAAGAATCAAGCGCTCGTACGCCGAGGACTCCTCAGCTCCGAATGCCGCCCCGTAGCCGAAGTCCATCGCGACCGAACGGACGCGCATGCTGGGACCGGGAACCTTCGCGCCGAAGCGTAGCGTGATCGCTTCGTTCGGCTGGATAGAAAGCGCGAGCACGTTGCTCGTCAGCTCCCCGACCTGCGTCTTGCGAAACGGCAGGTGGGGCGCCTGCTTGAAATGGATCGCGATTTCGGAGGTCCTCTTGGGCAATCGCTTTCCCGATCGCACGTAGAACGGGACGTCGGCCCAACGCCAGTTATCGACGAAAAACCGCAAAGCCGCGTAGGTGGGCGTTATGGAGTCGAGGGCCACGCCGTCCTCTTGGCGATATCCGGCGACGCTTTCGCCAGCCACGTATCCCGGTCCGTACTGACCGCGCACCGCCGACTGGGCCAGCGAGGCGGCGCCGAGCGGTTTGATCGCTTCGATCACGCGGATCTTTTCGTCGCGAAAATCGCGAGCGTCGAACGTGGTCGGAGGTTCCATGGCGACGAGCGACATCAGCTGCAGAGCATGGTTTTGGATGATATCGCGCACGACGCCCGTCTCTTCGTAAAAACTGCCTCGCGATTCGATTCCCAGGCTCTCGGCGACCGTGATTTGGACGTTGTCCACGTAGCGCCGGTTCCAGATCGGCTCGAAGATGCCGTTGGCGAAGCGGAAGACCAGGATGTTCTGCACCGTCTCCTTGCCCAGGTAGTGGTCGATGCGGTAGACCTGGTCCTCGCAGAGGTAGTCCAGCAGTTCCTTATCGAGGGAGCGCGCCGAAGTCAGATTGCGTCCGAAAGGCTTCTCCACGACCACGCGCACGAAGCTCGCGGATGCGCCGTGCTGGGCCACAAGGCCGGCGGCATGGAGCTTTTCGACGATGTCGACGTACAAACTGGCTGGGGTCGCGATGTAAAAAATACGGTTTCCGCCCGTGCCGTAATCGGCATCCGAGCGTTCCAAAGCCGCCTTGAGCGCGGTGTAGGCAGTCGGATCGTGGAAGTCGCCGCTGACGTAATGAACGCGCTGTTCCAGCTCTTCTAAAGTCTGTTGGTCTCGCCGCCGTACCTCACCGGACTCTGCCACTGCAGTCGCCAGCAGTGAACGAAATTGGGCGTCATCCATCGCTTGGCGAGCGAAGCCCGTCACGGAGAACGCGGCCGGCAACAGTTGGGCTTGGGCCAGGTTGTAGATGGCCGGCAAGAGCTTGCGATGCGTGAGATCTCCGGACGCGCCGAAGATGACAAGCTGACACGGCTCCGTTGCCCGGTCGACGCGCAGCCCTTGGCGGAAGGGATTGACTAGTTCGGTCGCAACCATCCGGGGCGAAGAACTACGCTTGACGATCCGGCGAAGGCGCCGCGGCCGGTTCGCCGTGAACCGCGTGTCCGCCGAATTGGTTGCGCAACGCCGCTATCACCTTCGCCGAGAAAGAATCCGTCTGCCGCGAACGGAAGCGCATGAAGAGAGACAGAGCCAGCGCCGGCACCGGCACGGAGAAGTCAATTGCGTCTTCGACCGTCCACCGGCCCTCGCCCGTGTCGTCAACGTACCCTTCGATGCCCTCCAGATTGCGGTCTTGCGCGAAAGCTCGCTCCGCCAGTTCGAGCAGCCAGGAGCGAACCACGCTTCCTTGATTCCATAAGTGGCTGATCCGCTGCAGGTCAAGGCCTGCCCCAAATGGTGACGCGGCCAGCATTTCAAAGCCCTCGCCGTACGCCTGCAACATGCCGTATTCCACGCCGTTATGAACCATCTTGACGAAGTGGCCCGCGCCAACAGGACCCACGCGCAAGTACCCGTCTGCTGGGGCAAGCGTTAGGAATATCGGCTCTAAGCGCCGGCACATTTGCTCGTCGCCGCCCACCATCAGACAGTAGCCTTCTTTGAGCCCCCAAATGCCTCCCGAGACTCCGGCATCGATGAACGACACACCGGCGGATCCCAGCTTGCGCGCTTGTTCCTGTCCATCTTTCCAATACGAGTTGCCGCCGTCGATGACGACGTCGCCTTCCTGAAGCAGGGTTTGCAGCTGCGCGATGGTCTCGTGCGTCGGATCGCCCGAAGGCACCATGATCCACACGGCGCGAGGGTGCTTCAGGGACCGAACGAGGCTTTCGAGCGAATCGCAGCCAGTCGCGCCGTCGGCTGCGCTTTTCTTCACCGCCTCCGGATCACGATCGTACGCGCTGACCTCATGCTTGCCTTGCAACAAACGCTGCACCATATTGGCGCCCATCTTGCCAAGGCCCACCATCCCGACTTGCATCGCGCTACCGCCCTTCGCTAGGCAAGCGCCGTCACTTTCCCGTCCAACGCCGTTAGGAGTTTGGCGGATTACTCTTCGAAAGCGATGAGACAGTCGGCCAGCAACTGATCGGTTATGCTCTTTAGCGAGATGCCGGCAGACTCGAGCGCACGGACCGTCTCATCCGCGCCTTCGACGTCGCTCACCAGCGTGTCGGAGACTTTGCCATGATCGCGAAAGGCGTCGATCGTGGCGGGCGGCATCGTATCCACCGTGTCGGGCCCGACGAGCGCCTCGACGTAGTACGTGTCGGGGTACTGCGGATTCTTCGTCGACGTGCTTGCCCACAGCGGCCGCTGCCGTCGCGCGCCGCTTGCCTCAAGCTTTTGAAAACGTGGCCCGGCGATTGAGCGCTGATAGCAGCGGTACAGCAGCTTCGCGTTGGCAATGGCGGTCTTGCCGAGGAGAGCCTGGAGGCGGGTTCTTGTCGCGGCGTCGGCGGACTTCATCGCGTTTTCGATTCGTTTGTCCGCTGCCGTATCGACGCGGCTGACGAAGCACGACGCGACCGACGCGATGTTGCCAAGCGGCAGACCCCGGGCTCGCCGGTC
>JACRUD010000139.1 GCA_014304875.1 Vulcanimicrobiota bacterium | reverse complement strand
GCCGTCTTCGTCCTCGCCGCCGCCCAGATAGTGCGTGGGGACTCCGCAGGCGTTGAGCAAGCGATAGATACGGGCCGTCGTGATCGCGGCCAGCCGCCCCTTGCCTGAAATGGTATGGCGCTTGGCGCCGTCCCCGGCCGAAATCGTGTCTTGTTGGACGACGACCGCCGCGTCTTTGCGCTCTGGGTGCGCGTACAGCACCTTGGTCTTGCCGCGCCCTATCTCGGCCCCTTTATTCATGTCCCGATTCCTAAATCCATCACAGGATCGCTCGCATGCGCCTCAGCAGGCCGAAGTCCGCGCAGCCCGTTTGCGAATCCGCGAGCGCGCTGGGCAGCCATGCCGATGTGTCGCTTAGGGTCCAAAAGCGCGGCCACTTTTTCCTTGTGGATATATCGACCGATTCCGGGATCTGCGGCTAAAATCTCGGGCAGCGGGTTGGGCTCGCCCCGCGCCACCGCATCCCAGGCCCGCATGGACGCCTCGCGCAGCACTTCGTGGATCTGCTGGCGGTCGCCGCCGGCCTTGACCGCGTGCATCAAGACGGCCTCGCTGCCCGCAAAGGGGCCGAATTTGTTTAGGTTGTGCGCCATGCGTCGTTGGTCGACGCGCAGACCCGTGACGATCCTGCGTAAGAGCGCCGCGATCTCGTCCGCCGCCAAAAAGCTCTCGGGTAGAATGCAGCGTCGGTTGGCAGAGTCGTCAAGGGTCCTTTCGAGGGCGTTCTCGGCAGCGTTCTGCCAGGCCACCTGCGCGTCGGCGGCTATCATGCGGGCCAGCGAACAGACCCGTTCGCAAAGGACGGGGTTGCGCTTGAACGGCATCGCGGACGAGCCGACCTGCTTTTTGCCAAAAGGTTCGCCCAACTCACCAAACGGGCTGCTCGCGAGCAACCGCACGTCGAGAGCGCACTTGGCTGAGGAGGCCGCAAACGCGGCAAGAGCCGCAATGACGATGTAATCGAGACGACGGGGATAGGTCTGACCGGAGACGGGAACCGCGCGCAGGCCGAAATCGCGCAACACCTGCGCCTCGACGTCGTCGGGCGAACGATCCGATCCCTCCAATAACGCTGCATACGAAGCGGACGTGCCGACCGCGCCGCGCATCCCTTTGGCCGGCAGCCATGCTGCTAGACACGTCAGCGCCTGATAATCGAATGCGATATCCTGGGCCCACAGGCTCATGCGATAACCGAGCGTCGTCGGCTCGGCGGCTTGCAGGTGAGTGTAGCCGATGCACGGCTCATCGGCATACTGCTCGATCTTGTCGGCAAGCGCATCCAGCAGCTCGAAAATGGCGCAAGCGAGCATCGAAAGGGCCGCGCGAATGCGGGCGGTATCGACGTTGTCCTCGACGTCCATCGAGGTGGCGCCCAAATGCAGTTTGCCGCCGCCGCGCGTTGCCTGGGATGCGTACACCCGCAGCTCCGCCATAAGATCGTGGCCGATCTCTTCTTCTATCTTGTGCGCCGCGGACAGATCCACGGCGTCGACGTGGGTTTGCAGGTCGGCCAGTTCTACTTCGGAGATAAGGCCGGCTTCGGATTGGGCCCGGGCCAGCGATAGCCATAAACGCCGCCACATGCGCCTCTTGGTTTCTTCGGACCAGAGATCGCGCATCGGCTGGCTGCCGTAGCGCCAGGAAAAAGGCGATGCATAGGATGGTGTCACTTGGTGCGCGACTTGCGTCCCGCGCTTGACCTCATCGTGCAAAGCCGCACGATGAGTTCTTCGAGTTGCTGGTCCGCTTCCCGCTCTCCGTTGAGCGAGCGCTCAAGCGCCCGCATGGCCATATTGGCGCGGTAGCGAGCGGCTTCTGAGGAAAAGCGCCGGGCTGCCCGCTGCAGTCGGCCGGGGCTCAGGCCGGCGCTGCGCGCGTACGCCTGGGAGGCGGTCCCCGCAAGCTGCCAAAGCGTGTTCGATTCGTTTGCTAAAACGATGAGCGGGCCGACTTTGTTAGCCATGTCTTCGATGAGGTCGAGCGCTCTTGGAGCGTCGTCGTCATTGACTGCGCTGGCCAGCTTCCATAGTTCTGCCTCTTCAGGCGAAACGGAGTGTTCCTCGACGTCGGCGCGTCGAATTCTTTTGTCGGCCACGGTCAGCGCCAACCTGTCCAACACGTTGCGGATCTCGACCACGTCTTCGCAAGAGGCCAACGCATCGCGCGCCGCGGCGTCGATCGTGACGCCCAAGTCCTTGACGTGGCCATCGATGTACTCCACACACTCCTTCGCGGTTAAAACGCAGTCGATGAGGGCTGCCCGCGGTGCGGCTTTGGCGAAATGCAACGCCTCTTCCAGAGGTCGTCGACCTTGCGGACGCTGCGGCTTGCCGGCATGGGCGACGACCAAGACGGCGTGCTCGAAGGCGGCGGCACAAGCCGCCGTGACGGCGTCGCGCTCCTCTTTCTTCGCGTCTATGCTGCCGCGCAAGACAACGACCCGCCGCTCCGCCAAAAACGGCAGGACCGCCGCCTTTTCCGATGCGCGGACAGCGCTCTCTCCGGACCTCAGGTCCACCACGTCGACGTTGAGCGAACGCAACGATTCATCGGGGACTGCCGCAGCCACCACAGCCTGCAGCACTTCGTCGGCGAGCTGATACTCCTTGCCGGCGAGCACCACGACGGGAGGGATATCGCGTAATGGGGAGCGACGAAATGTCAGATAGCCGACCCGCGTCACCGAGTCGTTACCCCGTCACGGGGCGCGGCGCAAACGCGCATGGCGGCGATCGATTGAGAAAACTCAGCCCGCAGGACTCCGAATTCCGTGACGATGGCCGTGATATACTTCGCCGGCGTGATGTCGAAGGCCGGATTAGCCGCATGCGTGTCGGCAGGCGTGAGACGGACGCCTCCCATGGAGGTCACCTCATCGGGACTACGCTCTTCGATGATGATGTCATCGCCCGTCGCCGTCGCGCCGTCGCAAGTCGAGCTCGGAGCGGCGACATAGAACGGAATGCCGTGCGCGTGAGCCAGCACCGCCAGACCGTACGTGCCGATCTTGTTCGCCGTGTCTCCATTGCGCGCGATGCGATCGGCACCGACGATCACGGCCGAGACCAAACCGCGCCGCATGAAATGCGCCGCCATCGCGTCCGCGATGAGCGTGTGGGGAATGCTGTCCTGAGCGAGTTCCCACGTCGTCAACCGCGCGCCTTGGAGCAGGGGCCTCGTCTCGTCCACCCACACCATCTTGAGCTTCCCCGCGTGCCATGCCGAACGGATAACGCCCAGCGCAGTGCCGTATCCGCCGGTCGCCAGACTTCCGGTGTTGCAATGGGTGAGTAGCGCGCCGTCAGGGGCGAGCAATTCGGCACCGGCATCACCGATGCGCCGGCACGTCTCGATGTCGTCCGCATGGATCTTGCGGGCGTACGCCTCCACGACCGCTGCCATGGCGGCCGGCTGCTCTCCGGCCAACGACCTCTGCGCCAAGAGAGCCAAGACGGCGTTCACAGCCCACGACAAGTTGACGGCGGTCGGGCGCGCCGCACTGAGATGGCGGGCCGCCTCGGTCATGCGATTCATGAAGTCCTCGGCGCTCAGAGAAACCGCAGCCGAGGCTGCCGCGCACATCGCCATACCGTACGCCCCCGCGATGCCGATAGCCGGAGCGCCACGGACTTTCATGCCGCGGATCGCACCGGCGACTTCTTCGACAGTCGTCAACCTCGAGACGACGATCGCGCGCGGAATTTGCGTCTGATCGATCAGGCGCAGAACCCCGCTCTCGTAGGCGATGTGAGGCGGGTTCACACGGTTGCGTATTTTGCTCTGGCGACCGTCAGAGCGCCGTTGATGATGCGAACCGCTTCGTCTGCTTGAGCTTTCGTGATGCACAGAGGAGGCTGGATGCGGAGCGTGTTGGCGTAGGCTCCGCCCCGTCCGACCAGCAAGCCTCCATCCTTGCACGCCTGCAGTACCTGCTCGGCCGCTTCGGGCGCCGGAGCTTTGGTCGCGCGGTCGCGGACCAGTTCCACGCCGATCATGAGCCCGCGGCCGCGCACTTCCCCGATGAGAGGATGCTTGTCGGCGAGCGACGTCAGCTCGCGGAACAGATGATCCCCGACCGTTGCCGCATTTTCGATCAGATTCTCTTCTTCGATGACTTCGAGCGTCGCCAATGCGGAACGTGCTGACACGGGGTTGCCGCCGAACGTGTTGATATGAGGCCCGCCGTACGCGTCTGAGACCTCGCGCCGAGCGAGGACGACCGAGATGGGCATGCCGTTGCCTAGTCCCTTGGCCGATGTGACGATGTCCGGCGTCACGCCCCAGTCTGTTATGCCGAAGAGGTTGTGGCCAAGCCTTCCCCAACCGGTCTGCACTTCGTCGGCGATGAACAGAATGCCGTGACGCTCCAAAATCTCCTTGACGATCCGGTAGTATTCCGGTGGCGGTGTGACGATGCCGCCGACGCCCTGTATCGTCTCCGCGTAGAGGGCCGCCACACCTCCGGCCGGGGCCGTCTCGATGACCCGCTCCACAGCTTTAGCGCAGGCGATCTCGCAAGAAGGATACTTCAGCCCCAGCGGACAGCGGTAGCAATACGCGTTTGGCGCAAAGGCGACGTGAGAAGATTCTTCGCCGAAGTTGCGCCAAGCCGACAAGCCGCTGACCCCGACGGTCCACACCGACCGGCCGTGATAGGCATCCGAGAGCGATATGAAATTCGGCGCTTTCGTGAAGTGCCTTGCCAGAACGGCCGCGACTTCATTGGCTTCGGTGCCAGAATTGCCGAAGAAGACGGTGTCGAGCCCGCTCGGTGCGCGTTCGACGATGTAGTCCGCCAGATCGAGCATCGGTTCGGTCAAGTATAACGTCGAGGTGTGACAGAGCCGGTCGACTTGGTCATGAACCGCCGCGCGTACTTTAGGATGCCCGTGGCCCACAATCAGCACGGCGATGCCGGCGAAGAAATCGAGATAGCGTCGGCCGCGGTCGTCGTCGACGTACGCACCGTCGCCGCGCACGAGAGTCAGCGGCTCCGAGTAATACGTCCGCTGACATTTCATGAGGTGCTCGGCCGTCCGGCGTCTCGGCCGCGAGCCCATCGTTGCTTTCGCCATCAGCGTCTTCGTTCGCGCCGCCCTATGGCCGCCCTTTTCCTCGAACCTCGAGCAGGCAAACCCATTTTGCCCGCGCGCCTACGCGCATTCCAAGTGCCCGCATTGACAGGGACTATCGCTGCCGCCGGTTCCCTGCTCGTTGCAGTAGTCGCAGCAGTAGTCTTCGACGTCCGGCTCGTTACTGACGTTGCAGCTGCACGCGTCGTGCGCGCACTTTATCGTTTCGTCCACTATGGCGCCCTCCAAGTTCGGTTTTTTTGAATGCAGGCCGGCTCAAACGCTGCGCCGCAACAGGGCCATATCGATCGCCGCGCGGGCGGCCTCGTATCCCTTGTTGCTGCCGGCGGCGTCTTCCGTGTGCTGCCGCGCGGGTGCGTCGGATGCGGCCGCTCGCGACCAGGCCTGCTCCACCGTATCGGTTGTCAGCACGCCCAGGATCACCGGAATGCCTGTATCGCGGCCGACGGCGTTGATTCCGTGCGCCGATGCGCTTGCCACGTACTCGAAGTGAGGCGTTTCGCCGCGCACGATGCAGCCTATGCAGACGATCGCGCCGTACTTGCGGGATTTGGCAAGCCATGCCGCCGCGACCGGGAGCTCGAAGGCTCCAGGCACCTCGACGATGTCGATCGACCGGCGCGGAATTCGACCGGCAGCGAATCCACGCAGCGCGCCGTCGAGCAGTGCTTTGGTGATCGGCTCGTTAAATCGAGCGCGAACGATGGCGAAGCGGGGCCTACGGAGCGACATCAGGCGCACGGAATATGTGGCCCATCTTTTGCTCTTTGGTATCCAGATACACGGAGTTGTATTCGTCACGGTCTATGATGAGCGGCACTCGGCCGACCATCTTCAGCCCGTAGCCCTCCAGACCGATGATCTTGCGCGGATTGTTGGTGATGATCATCATCTCGCGCACTCCTAAATCGTTGAGGATCTGAGAACCGATCCCGTACTCGCGCTTATCGGCCGGTAGGCCCAGGCGCAGATTCGCGTCGACGGTATCGGCGCCGCGATCCTGCAGCTCGTAGGCGCGCAGTTTGTTAGCCAGGCCGATGCCGCGGCCTTCCTGGTGCAGGTATAAGAACACCCCACGTCCGGCTCGCGCTATCATAGACAGCGCCGCGTCGCGCTGCGCCGCGCAGTCACATCGCTTGCTGCCTAACGCGTCGCCAGTGAGACATTCGGAGTGTACCCGCACGAGAACGTCTTTGCCGTCGCCGATCTCGCCCATCACCAGCGCCACGTGACAGGCGTTGTCGATCTTCGATTCGTAGCCGTACCCGGTAAACTCGCCGAACCGCGTGGGCATCGAAAAGCGCGCCAGCTGCTGAACGAGCTTCTCGTGCCGCATGCGATAGGCGATAAGGTCCTTCACCGTGATCAGCTTGCAGCCGTGTTTTTGCGCGAACGGCTCCAGCCGCGGCCGCCGCATCATCGTGCCGTCTTCATCGAGAATCTCGCAGATAACGCCCGCCGGATACAACCCGGCAAGCCGCGCCAGATCGACCGCGGCTTCTGTCTGACCGGCTCGCACCAGCACGCCGCCCTCCCGCGATCGCAGCGGAAAGGTATGGCCGGGACAGACGAAATCGCTCGGCTTCGCTTGCGGGTCCAACAGCGCCTTGATGGTGGCGGCGCGATCGAAGGCGGAGATACCCGTCGTCGTCCGGCTCTTGGCTTCGACGCTGACCGTGAACGCGGTCTCAAGCGGAGACGTGTTCTCCTGCACCATCATGGGGATGTGCAGCTCATCCAGTCGGCGGCCGATGATGGGCATGCAGATGAGCCCTCGTCCGTGCTTCGACATGAAATTTATGGCGTCCGGGGTGATCATCTGCGCGGCCATTGTGAAGTCGCCCTCGTTTTCGCGGTCTTCATCGTCCATGACGACGATGATCGCGCCGGACCGAATATCCGCGACGGCTTCTTCGATCGTTGCAAGAGGCATGCTATCCGTCCATTCGGTGGGCGAGCACGCCCGCGACATAGCGGGCAACGGGATCCACTTCGACGTTCAATAAATCGCCCCGCTGTCTTAGCCCTAACGTTGTGCGTTTTATCGTCTCGGGGATGAGCGCCACGGAAAAGCAGTCTTCCAACACGCCCGCCACGGTCAAGCTCGCCCCATCCAAAGCGACGTACCCCTTCTCCACGATGAGCGCAGAGACGCTGCTCGGAGTCGCGCACCACAGCCTGCAGCCTTGCCCTTCAGCCGTCTTGGACGCGATGACGGTCGTCGCATCGACGTGCCCGTAGACGAGGTGGCCGCCCAACGGTTCGCCGACCCGTAGGCTCGTCTCGACGTTCGCCGCGTCGCCCGCCTTTAGGCGCGACAGATTGCTGCGCGCGAGCGTTTCCGGAATCACATCGAAACTCAACGCATCCTCGCTGATGTGCGTCACGGTCAAACAGACGCCGTTCACCGCGATGCTATCGCCGCAAGCGCACCGGCGCGCGAGCCCTGGGCTGACGATTGCGATTCGCAAACCGCCAACCGCAGGTTCGGCGCTGCGCACCGTCGCCCGCTCTTGAATCAACCCGCTGAAGACGGCTCAGCTCCCGCGCACGGCGCTGATCCACATGTCGTCACCCAAACGCCGCGTGCCGCGCACCCGCAGAGGCGTCTTCAGCTGACTGGTCGCTGCGATCACCGGCGCCCGCGAGGCCGTGCCGAGAATGACAGGAGCAACGAGCCACTGTAGCTCGTCGACGCATGTGGCTTGCAGCAAAGATCCCGCCAACGTGGGTCCACCTTCGCAGAGAACGCTCAACGTGCCTTGCCGACCAAGCCGCCGCAAAAGATCCAACAGATCGACCCCGCCGCGTTCGTTCTGCGCGCAGACGACGATGCCGACCCCGGCGTCTTCCAGAGCTCGGCGCCGATCCGCTTCGGCGTCCTCCACGCAGGCGACAAGCGTTTTTGCCTGCCGAACATCCGTCACCAGCTTGGACGTCAAAGGCAGGCGCGCGTGCGAATCGACCACCACGCGCAGGTACGGCACCGCGCGCCAGCGGGAGGGACGTACCGTCAGTTGCGGATCGTCTGCAAGCGCGGTTCCGACACCGATCATCACCACGTCGTTGTCGTAGCGCAGGCTGCGCACCAGCATTGCGGCACGCTCGCCCGTAAGCCGGCAGGTCTCCCCGAGCCGCGCACCCACCGCTCCGTCCAGGCTCTGCGCCATCTTCAATGTCACGTATGGCAGCCCGGTCAGGCGTTGGTGGTAATACGCTCGATTGAGGTCGCGAGCTTGAGCCTCGCAGAGGCCGACGTGAACTTCGATGCCCGCGGCGCGCAACAGTCGGATCCCCTGGCCCGCCACCCGCTTGTCGGGGTCCTCGGCCGCGACCACAACACGGGCGATGCCGGCCTCGATGATGGCTTCGACGCAAGGCGGGGTGCGGCCATGATGAACGCACGGCTCCAGCGTGACGAACAACGTCGCGCCTCGAGCGCGCGTACCGGCTTGCTCGATAACGGCAGCTTCCGCGTGCGGCTTTCCCGCCCGTTCGTGATGCCGTACCGCTATTTCGCCGGCTTCGTCCGTCAGCAACGCGCCTACCATCGGATTGGGGCTCGTGTTTCCCTTGGCCCGAGCCGCTGCGCTCAAGGCTCGGCGCATGAGCTGCACGTCGTTCATGAGCGTTTATTTTTGGCCGCGTTGTCGCAGCCGACCTGTAACGTGATAGAGACAGACCGGCTGCTCCGCTTGGCGTCCATGTTTGGGCTAAATCCTCGTATCGTGAAATTCGACTGGCTCGTGCAGACCCTGGCTCCGGCTCGTTGCGTGATCTGCGGGCGTTACGGAGCAGGGTTATGTCCCGGCTGCGCCACCGCAATGGCTGCGCCGCCGCTCCTCGAGCGCGCGGCTTGTTTCGATACTCCTGCTGTGCTGGCCTTAGGAGCGTATCAAGGAGCGCTGCGGCATGCCATATTGGCTTTGAAGTTCCGGGGACGCAGGCCGGCGGCAGTGCGGCTGGGCGAAATACTCGGCGCGAAACTGCCTCGGCGGCCGGATGTTCTCGTTCCCGTTCCAGCCGACGCGCTTCGGCTACGGCGGCGAGGGCACAATCAAGCCGCCGACATAGCTGTGGGCATGGCGTTGACGTGCCGGACGGTCATGCTTAACGTCGCGTTGCGCCGGGTCAGCGGCGGCCTCCCACAAAGCTCGTTACGGTCACTCGAGCGGGCCCGCAACGCGGCGGCGGCGTTTTCAGCCGGCCCTGAGTCAGGTAGGATCGCCGGCAAAAGCATCTGCTTAGTCGACGATGTCGTCACGACGGGAGCGACGGTCCGGGAATGCGCGGCGGTGCTCAAAGGCTGCGGCGCCGCATCCGTCCACGTGGCGGCTTTGGCGATCACGCTTTAGCGGCCGCCCGTCGCCGACTACGAACGGACCTAAAAGGTCCGTGGCTACATTACCGTGGCTGCATTTTCCGTGGCTACATCAAATCACGCGGCCGGTGCACTCGGTCGAAAGACGGACGCCGGATCCATACTCTCCACCTTCGATGAAAGATCCGGCTTCGACGACAGCGTTTTCCCCTAGCACGGCGTCATTCACGATCGCTCCGTAGCCGATCCTCACTCCCCTCCACAAAACCGAACCGGACACAAGCGCGCCGGCGCCGATCGTCGCATCGCTGCCCACGCACGTCGGGGCGCCGATGCTAGCCGATGGGTCGACGGCTGCGCCTGCGCCGAGCAGCACGCCCGCGGATACGGCAGAACCCTCGGCTGGCCGGAGCACGATCGTGCCGCGCAAGGCATCCGCATGCACTCGCCGGTACTCGTGCGGCGTTCCGATATCACACCAATACGCATCCTGACGCATGCCGTAAAAGTTGGCGCCTGCCCGCAGCATCTCGGGGAAGACCTGGCTTCCGAAATCGAAGAACACCTTTGGCGGTATTCTGCGCAAGACAGCCGGTTCGAACACGTACACGCCGGTGTTGACCAGATTGCTTCGCTCGGAACCTTTTGCAGGCTTCTCTTGGAATCCGAGAATGCGCCCTGTGTCATCGACGACCACCACTCCGTAGTGGCTGACGTCTTTCGCACCGGCCAACACGATCGTCGCTTCGGCTCCCCGCTGCTTGTGAAAACTGACGGCCGCAGCGAGATCGATGTTCGTCACGTCATCGCAGCCGATGACGACGAAGGTCTCGGAAAAGCGGGCCTCCACCTGTTTGACGGCGCCCGCGCTCCCCATAAGCTGCGGTTCGCGCAGATAGTCCATCCGTACGTTCCAGGCCGAACCGTCCCCGACGTACTTCTCGACAGCCGCGGCGAAATAGTGGACGTTTATGACGAGATCATCGACTCCGAAGCCGGCTAGATAATCGATGACGTGGCTGACGACCGGCCGGTCTAAGACGGGCACGAGCGCCTTGGGAACGTCGAGCGTCAGCGGGTAAAGCCGGGTCGACAGACCTCCAGCGAGGATCATCCCTTGCATCGCGTCTTTACGAGCCTCTTACGATCTGGCTGACCGTGTGCCAAGTCGCCGGCGTACCGCCTCCCACGCGACTTTCATAGCAAACCTAGGCAAAACGAGCTGTCGCCGCAGCCGACGTGGTTCGCGCGCTAGACGGTAAAGCCATTCCAACCCAGCCTTGCGAACCGCAGCAGGCGCGCGCCGCGACCGGCCCGCCAGCACGTCGAACGTCCCTCCGACACCGATGCACGTCGCCGGTCCGACCGAGTCCAGATGGTCGCGTATCCACAAATCCTGGAGCGGAAAACCCAAAGCGACGAACACCAGGCGGGCCCCGCTGCGTTGCATCGCGAGCGGAATGCGCGCCGCCTGGGCCGGTGAATGAAAACCATGTTGCGTTCCTGCGATGATCAGACCGGGATGGCGGCGCGCTAGGTTCGCAGCGGCCTCTTGCGCCACGCCTTGCGCCCCGCCGTAGAAGTACGCAGGCCAGCCGTTACGGGCGCAGTGCTCGCACAGCCGCTCGGCAAGCTCGATCCCCGGAACCCGTTGCGGGAGCGCGGCGCCTAGCATACGGGAGGCAACGACGATGCCGACCGTATCCGGCACGACGAGGTCTGCTCCGTTGATGACGGCACGATACTCAACGTCGGCGGCAGCGAGCATCGCCATCTCGGCCCCGAACGTCAGGACTTGCGCCGGGCGCTGCGATTCGACAAAGCCGCAGATGATCCCGACCGCCTGGGCCATATCGACTCGATCCACCCGGCAGCCGAGCAACGACAGCGATTCGACGGGATGCTTAATGGCGCAAAGCGCTATCGCGCCACGGCGCTATCGCGGCGTCCAGCGAATGTCGTTGGGCTTGCGTGAGCTCGCACAAGGGCGGACGACAGCGCCCGACATCAAACCCCAGACTTTGCATGGCTGCTTTGACCGGGATCGGGCTCGTGACGGCGAAGAGGGCGCGCCAAAGCGGCATCAACCGGTGATGTGCCGCCGTCGCGGCGCCCACGTCTCCCGCGAAGAATGCGTCAAGCATGGCCGCGGTATCCCTGCCGGCAACGTGGCTCGCGACGCTTACCACGCCGCACCCGCCGACCGCCGCCGTCGGCAGCGCCAGATGATCGTCGCCCGAATACACATCGAAGCCGGCCGGGGCACGCCGGGCGATCTCCCCGATTTGCGCCAGATCACCGCTCGATTCTTTTACCGCGACGATAAGAGGATGGTCTGCAAGCGCCAACATGCTGTCGGCGCTGATGTTGACGCCGGTGCGTCCCGGGATGTTGTAGACCATCGCCGGCAGACCGGCCGCTTCGACGATCGATAAGAAGTGAGAGATCAACCCAGGCTGGGGCGGCTTGTTGTAGTATGGCGCGACGAGCAGCAGCGCTTTGACGCCACACCGAGCCGCGCTCTTGCTCGCCTCGATCGACCGCTGCGTATCGTTTCCCCCCGTGTTGGCGATGACGCCGGCGCGCGTTCCGGCCGCGCCGGCGATCGTCTCGAACAGGCGCAGCTTCTCATCGTCGCGCAGGGTTGGCCCTTCGCCCGTGGTTCCGCACACGACCAGGCCTGTGGTTCCGCGGTCGCACAGCCAGTTCGCAAGCCGCGCCGCTTCGCCGTAGTTCACCGCGCCGTCGGGGCGCATCGGCGTGATCATGGCGGTGACGACTCGACCGAAATTCACGGAACCGCTAGTCGTCGGCCAAGCCGAAGCGATCGTGTAACGCTCGCTGTGCGGTGGTCGCGAGCGGACCCGGAACGAGGACGGAAATCGTTATATGCGAGTCGGTGCTGTGCACGATCGGTACACCGGCGGCAGCGAGCGACGCGACCACACGGTACATGACGCCCGGCATGCCCCGCATACCGGCGCCGACGATCGAGACTTTGGCACAATCTTCTCGCGTCTGCGGCGAGATCGCAAGCGCCCGCAGCAGCTCTAGGCCGCGCGCCGCCTCCGCTTCCCGCAGCGCGAAGAATATGCCGGCCGTGTTGACGTTTATACAATCTAAGCTGATGCCCGCGTCGGCCAAAGTGGCGAAGATCCTTTCTTGCCAAGCGCCCGAGACCATCGCATCTGGCGCTACGTGCACAAAGGTAAAGCCTCCAGTCGCCGTCACGGCCGTCACGGGACGAGCGCGCCGGACTGCAGCCGCTTCGACCACGCTGCCGACCCCGCTGCGCAGCCCCGTAATCGCCAGCCCGTCGAGAGCGCTGCTCGCGAAGGTTGCGGCGCGCTCGTACACGACCTTGGCTCCGTGCCGCGTGAGTTCGGTCAGTTCGTCGAAATCGAGCAACGGTATCGTTCGGGCCGCTGGGACGCGGTCAGGATCCGCCGTCATAATGCCGTCCACGTCGGTGAATATTTCGAGAGCTCCATCCTCAAGCGCAGCAGCCAGCGCGACCGCGGTCAAGTCGCTGCCGCCTCGCCCGATGGTCGTGATGCGGCCGTCCTCCGTTTGGCCCTGGAAACCGGCGACGACGGGTGTGATGCCGCGCGCGAGCAGCGCAACGGGTAGATGCGGCTCGACGCGCAGGATCTTCGCGTCTCGGTGCTCGGCGTCGGTGACGATGCCGGCTTGCGCTCCCGTCAAGGCGAGCGCCTCAACGCCAACCGAAGACAAGACTTCAGCGAACACGCTGGCGCCTATCACCTCGCCGCACGACAGCAGCAGGTCGACGTTCGCGGCGCTGCGCGGTTCGGCAACGAGCGTAAGGAGCGTGTCGGTCGCGTAGGGCGCCGGGGGACGCCCTATCGCCGATGTGACGACGATAGCACGCCGGCCGGCTGCGAGCACGTCGCGGACCCTCTGCGCCGCCAACAGGCGCAATTCCGCCGTCGCAAGCGACGAACCGCCGAATTTCTGCACGACGACCGACCCCGAGCCGGTGCGGCTTTGGGTCACGATGCCGCCGTCGCGCGAACCCGCAGAGCGTATTCTGCGATCTGGACGGCATTCGTCGCAGCACCCTTGCGCAAGTTATCGCTCGCGACCCAGCATAAGTACGCGCGCGGGTGCGCGTTGTCGCGGCGCAGGCGGCCGACGACGACGTCGTCCGTGCCCGCGACGTCCGCGGGCGCGGCGTAGCGCGTGCCCTCGGCAAACACGATGCCCGAGAATCCGCGCAAGACGCTGCGGATTTCATCGAGCGACGCGTCCACTGTGGTTCCAAAGGCCACCGCCTCACCATGACCGATCGCGACCGGCACGCGCACGGAGGTGGCGGAGACGGCCAGCTCGGGGAGATCCAGAAGTTTTCGCAGCTCCGCTGCGATCTTTTGCTCCTCGTCGCTATGGCCGGCTTCATCGAATGCGCCGTTCTCTGGGAAGACGTTGCCGGCGATACGCCGCGGCAAGGCGGCTGGGGCGCCGCCAAAGCCCCTGCTCTGTTCGGCCAGCTCTTCCAACGCGCGCCGGCCGGCGCCGGAGACGCTTTGATAGGTCGAGACGCTGGCCCATTTCACGCCGAAAGCCTGCGCGACCGGCGCCAAGAGCAAAGCCAGAGGAATGGTGGCGCAGTTGGGATTGGCGATGAGGCGTTTTTCGCCGATGAGCTCGCCGTTTATCTCGGGAACGATCAGCGGTACGTCCGGCTCCAGACGCATCGCTGTCGATTTATCGATCACGATCGCGCCGGCGCCGGCGACGGTGCGCGCATGGCGGCGGCTGACCTCGGCGCCGGCGGCGAAAAATGCGACGTCAATGCCTGCTAACGGCGCACCGGCTGAGCCGTGCCCCTCTTCGAGCGTCTGTATCGCGCATCGCTGTCCGCGCCATACCACGTCGCTTCCGCGCGAATCGGCGCTTGCATACAAGCGCAGCTCGGCGACCGGGAAGCGGCGCTCGTCAAGTATGCGCAGCAGCGTCTGGCCCACCAATCCCGTGGCGCCGACGATTGCCACCCTCACCGGACGCACGCTACAGCAGTTCCTCCAGGCCTTCGACGCAATGGGTGAGCGTCGATGCTGCACGGACGGCCGCCAGTACCCCGGCCATAAAAGACTCTCGCGAATATGTCTCGTGCCGGATGGACAGCGTCTCCGCTTCACCGCCGAAGAGCACTTCCTGACTCGCGACGATCCCTTTCAGCCGTAAGCTGTGCACGCCGACGCCGTCGATTGTCGCTCCCAGCGCTCGCCCCGCCGACGCTCGTCCGGCGAACCGCCGCTGATACAGGCGCGCTGCCCCGATACGCCCGGCGGTCGCGCGCGCGGTGCCCGATGGCGCATCCTTCTTGCCGGCATGGTGAATTTCGATTATGTCAGCGGACGTGAAGTGCTTCGCGGCAATTTCCGCAAAGCGCATCATCAAGACGGCGCCGATGGCGAAATTCGGAACGTGCACCGCTCCGACGCCGGCCTGCCGGCAGGCCGCCCGCAAGCGGTTGAGATCTGCTGCTCGATAGCCCGAGGTGCCGATGACCGGGCGAACCCCCTGCCGCACGGCATGCAGCACGATGTCGAGCGAACCCGGCATCGACGTGAAATCGACCAGCACAGCGGGGCGGGTCTGTTCGATCAGCATGTCGAGCTCGTCGTACTCTAGCCGCGAGGGGTCGGCCCGGCCGTGCGTCAGGCCTCCGACGAAGCGAACGCCGGGCGCTCGCGTGAGCGCGGCGGCGGCCGCTCGTCCCATCTTTCCGCGCACGCCGGCAATCGCGGTGCGAACGACTGCTTGCGCCATCCTGGCGCCGCTTTCGCTCGCTCTCCGACCGGGCACCTCTACTTGTATTCCCGGGCGTCGCCCGACGGCTGTTTCGCTAGGCTTTTTCGAGTTTGGCGTAGTTGAGCATGATGTTCTTGCGGCCGGAGCCGTCGAAATCCACCGTGATGAAAGCATCGCCGCCGGCGCCCCGTACCTGCAGCACCTTGCCGGCGCCGAACTTTTGGTGCACGACGCTGTCGCCGACGCGCAAATCGATGTCTGCGATATCGCGCCGGACGACCGGTAGAGCCACTTCCTCCCACCGGCTGCCGGAGCCGACCACTGGCAGCGCGGGCGCGTTCACGTACTCGAGCCCCTCCATTTCCGTGAGGAACCGCGATGGCGGATGCATGTACGCGCTCCCGAAAGTGCTCCGCCGTTTGGCATAGCTCAAATGCAGCTCTTCGATGGCCCGCGTCATCCCGACGTAGCACAGGCGCCGCTCCTCTTCGATGTCCGCGGGGTCCAACAGCGAGCGACCGTGAGGAAACACTCCTTCTTCCAATCCGCATAAGAAGACCACCGGAAATTCAAGCCCTTTGGCCATGTGCAGCGTCATGAGCGTCACCGCGGAATCGGCGGCGTCGAGCGCGTCGAGGTCGGAGACGAGCGAGATGGTTGCGAGAAATCCCATGAGATCGCGCCCTTCGCGCTCCTCGTAGTCCCGCGCCACGCCGACCAGTTCTTGCAGGTTCTCAAGCCGCGACTGCGCTTCCGTGCCCTCTTCGCCGCGCAGCTCCCGCAAGTACCCGGTCTCCTCCAAGACGGTGACGAGCAACGAAGCCGGGCCGACGGTTTGACCGACTTCGGCAAAGCGATCGATGTCGCGCAAAAACCTCGCGATCTCCTTGCTCTTCTTCGGCGCTGCCGACAGGACCGCGCCTTCGTCGGTCAGCGCCTGCGCGAACGTCAATCCACGTTGCGATGCCAACGTCGCGATCGCCGTCAGGGTGGAGTGGCCGACGCCCCGCCGCGGCGCGTTGATGATGCGGCGCAGGCTCACGCCGTCGTCGCGATTCACGATGTACCGCAAATAGGCGAGCGCGTCTTTGATCTCGGCGCGCGCGTAAAAGCCGACGCCGCCCACGATGCGATACGGGATGCCGCGGGCCAGCATGGCTTCTTCGAAGGCTCGCGATTGGGCGTTGGTGCGGTACAGGACGACGTGGTCGCTCAGGCTTCGGCCTTGGTCGACGCCGTGCATGATGTGCGCCAGCGTGTAGCGAGCTTCATCGCGCTCCGTCGCGGCGGCGTACACGCGGACCGCCGCCCCGGACTCACGGGAAGTCCAAAGCTTCTTGTGATGGCGGTGCGTGTTGTGCTGGACGAGTGAATTCGCTGCGGCCAAGATAGGCGGGGTCGACCGGTAATTGCGCTCCAGCCGGTAGGTTGCAGCACCGGGAAAGTCGCGTTCGAAGCGCAGGATGATGCGGTGATCGGCGCCGCGAAACGCGTAGATGGACTGATCGTCGTCCCCGACCGCGCAGATGTTGCCGTTGCCGCGTGAGAGCGCGCGGACCATCCGATACTGCGCCTCGTTCACGTCCTGATACTCGTCGACGAGCACGTAGCGAAAGCGCTTGCGCCACGCGCGACCGACGTCGTCGTCGTGCTCGACGAGCGCGATCGTCCGCATGATGAGGTCGTCGAAATCGAGCGCGTTGGCTTGGTTCAGCCTGCGCTGGTATGCGAAGTACAGGGATGCGACCGTGGCGGCCAGTTGGCCGTCGCCGCTTGAGGCAAAGGACTCGGGAGTCAGGCAGCGCTCTTTGGCACGGCTTATTTGAGCCAAAACGGCCCCGGGCGGATAGCGGCGTTCATCGAGATTGAGATCTCGAAGAACATCCTTCATCAGAGTGCGCTGATCGGCGTCATCGTAGATGACGAAATTCGGAGCTGCGTCGACCAAAGCGCCATCGCGCCGCAGTATCCGCACGCCGATCGAGTGAAAGGTCCCGACCCATAACCCGCCCGCCGCGTCGCCCGCCAGCGTGCGTAAGCGGCTCTTCAATTCGCCCGCGGCCTTGTTGGTAAACGTCACCGCGAGAATTTGTGGCGCCGGCACCGACTTGCCCGCGATAAGCTCGCCGATGCGATGCGTCAGGACGCGCGTCTTGCCGCTGCCGGCACCGGCAAATATCAAAACGGCGCCTTCGGCATGATCGGCCGCGACGCGCTGTTCGTCGTTGAGCTGTTGAAACTGCTTCATGGTAAGCGGGAAGCGGCGAACGAGCGAGTTACTGCGGCGGCCCAGGTCCGAACGCGGCCGCTATGGCCAGATGACTCTGCACGTACGAGAGCGTGCTCTCCGCCCCCATATTCAGGTTCAGGTGCTGTTGGCCCAATCCGTCTCGGCATCCGCCGATGTCCGGACGCGCGACCATCATCCCTTCGCTGTTGGCTCCTAAGAACCAGCCGAAAGCCTGCAGCGCTCTATCCTTGTATGAGCGGTCGCCGGTCAGGCGAGCCGCCGCGAGCCAGGCATCGACCATTCCGCAAGCCTCGATGGGCTGCTGATCGTATGTCGCGCGCGCGCGTCCTCTGGCGTGCCAGCCGTCGTTGCCGATCGGGACGAACGTGTCGTGCGGTTGCGTTATGGATGCCAAAAAGGCCAGCGCGCGCAATCCTGACTCACCGAGCGCCGCTTCGCCGGTGGCCGCGGCGGCCCGCAACAACGCCTCAGGCAGACGCGCATTTGCCCAGGTGAGTTCGTGCTCCCACCACGGCCACGCCTCGACCGCGCCGCCGTCCAGATCGCGCCGCAAGCTGTCCGCGAGCCGTCTCAGCGTGCGGGCCGCTCGCGTTCGTAACGGTGCGGCAAGCGGCCCGACCAGCGGCGGCACACAGGAGGCCACCTCCGGGGCGACTGCAGCAGACAGCCCGAGGATCGCGTAAGCGCGCGGCTTTATCGCGCTGAGGTGATCGATGGAGCCTAACGTGGCTGAAAGCATCTGTGACGCTTGGCGGCGCCAGCGCTCCGAAGGCGCGCACCGCGCGGTGACGCCGCAGGCCCACACCGAACGCGCCGTGCTTTCCTGAGAGCCGACATCGTCGGTAAGGCGGCCGTCGGCATCCATGAGGTTGTGGTAAAGACCATCGGAGCGCTGGGCGCGTGCTAAAAACCCAAGAGCAGCGTCCCCGACTCCTTCGGCGTCCGCGTTTTGAGCGTCGAGCCGAAGCGCCATGACGGCGGCGAGCAGCGCGCGCGAGTTATCGTCCGTACAATAGCCGAACGCCATATCGGGGGCATCGCCCACGGCGAACTGCACCATGCCGTGACGTTCGAGTAGCGCCTTGCAGTGGCCGAACGACGGCGGCCGTCCTTGTAGGGCGGCCGT
>JACRUD010000108.1 GCA_014304875.1 Vulcanimicrobiota bacterium | reverse complement strand
GCACGAGATCGCGGATGGAGTGCTTGACTATCTCGACGTTGATCGGATCGAAACCGGAAAAAGGCTCGTCTAACACAAGCAAGGGCGGCTCGTGCACGATGGCGGCGATGAACTGCACTTTCTGCTGGTTGCCTTTGGACAGCGCCGCCGGTGTCTTACGTAGTTGGTCGCTCAGGTTCAGAACCTGCGCCAACTCATCGATGCGCCCACGGGCCACGTCCGTGTCGATGCCGTGCAGTCGCGCTAAGAACAAGAGCTGATCGCCGGCTCTCATCTTCGGATACAGGCCACGCTCCTCAGGGAGGTACCCGAAGCGCCGCCGCTGTTCGGCGTCGACGAGGCGACCATCCCAGAAGATGTCGCCGGCATCGGGCGAGAGGATATCGAGGATCATCCGAATGGTCGTCGTCTTGCCAGCTCCGTTGGGCCCGAGCAATCCGAACACCGACCCCGGCTTGGCCTGAAACGACAGATCGGACACCGCCGTCAGAGGCCCGAAGGCCTTCGTCACCCGGACGACGTCGAGCATCTAGCTGGATCGCGCGACGGCGCCGGCTGCCGAAGCACGATCGACCCTCAGCTGGCCGCACGCTGCGGCGATGTCGGCGCCCATCGTCTGCCGCACGGTGACCGGAACGCCCCGTTCGCGTAGGATCTCTTGAAAACGACGCACCACGGCTTCGTCCGAACGAACGTAGGCCGCATCGGTCGCATTGTACGGGATCAGATTGACGTGATGCAGCGGTCCTCCCAGCAGATCCGCCAACTGGCGCGCATCGGCCGGGCGGTCATTGCAGCCGTCAAGCATGAGATACTCGTAAAACACTTTACGACGAGTCGCGGCGACGTACTCCCGGACCGCTTCCATCAGCGAAGCGATGGGCCAGCGCTTGTTGATCGGCATGAGCTTGGTCCGCAGCAGATCGTCGGGCGCGTGAAGCGAGACGGCGAGGTTCACCTGGATTCCCTCGCTGCACAAGCGCCTTATGCCGGGAACGACGCCCGCCGTCGAGATGGTGATGTGGCGAGCACCGAGACCGAATCCCTTGGGATCGTTCAGCAGGGCCACGGCGTCCATCACGGCGTCGTAGTTGAGAAACGGTTCTCCCATGCCCATGAACACGATATTTGTGAGCGGTTCCCCGCGGGTCCGCGCCCGGCGAGCAAGGGCGAGCGCTTGATCGAAGATCTCGAGAGCGGTCAGGTTACGCCGAAAGCCGCTCTGACCGGTCGCGCAAAAATCGCACTTCAGCGCGCAGCCTGCTTGAGACGAGATGCAAGCGGTGGTTCGTCCGTTGCGATGGCGCATCAGCACCGCTTCGATTTCCTGGCCACCCGCCAGTCCGAACAGCACTTTGGTCGTCTGGCCGTCCGCCGAAACCGCTTCGTGCCGCGCGGCCAGCGTCGTGAAGGGGAGCGCATGCGCAAGCCGTCGCCGCAGGACAGTCGGCAAAACGGTGATCGAATCGATGCCGTCGGCGAGTTCCTTCGCCGCAGCGCGGTAGATCTGGTTCAGCCGGTAGTCGGGGAACCCAAACGCTCCGCGCAGCTCCGCCTCGGACGCGTACCCCGATGCGCGGGCTCGCTGCGACCACCAAATATCTCTCGGCGGCGCGCCCATCACAGGCCCAACGTCTGCTGGCGCAGCTCGGCCGCGCCCTTCAATGCGTCGCTTCGGGCGGCGTTTTCGTCGAGCCGGCTCCTCACCGCCTGGAGGTCGGCCCAGACGAGCTTTTTCACGGCCGTCATGTTACCGCCGGTCTGGCGCAGGATATACGCCGGGTGAAACGTGACGATCAGATCCGCGCCTTGCGGACCTCTATACCAAATGCCGCGCTGGCGGGTGATGCCGAAGCTCGGCCCTAAAAACGACTTGGCCGCAGGTGCGCCCAAAGCAAGGAGGATCCTCGGCCGCACGATTTCCAGCTCGCGATCTAAGTACTCGCGGCAATTCGCCATCTCTTGCGGCGTGGGCGCGCGGTTGAAAGTGCGGCCGTTCTCGATGACGGTCGCGCGGCTCTTGACCGTGTTCGTGATGAAGACGTCTTCGCGCCGCAGTCCGATGGCTGCCAGCATCTTGGTCAGCAACTCGCCCGCTCGGCCCACAAAGGGCTGCCCTTTCAGATCCTCGTTCTCGCCGGGTCCCTCGCCGACGATGGCAAGCGACGCGCAGGGATCGCCCACTCCGCATACGGCCTGAGTGCGCGTGTAGCCGATCGCGCAACGCCGGCAGGCGTCGACGCGCTGGCGCAGCGCGGCCAGCGCCAAGCGGCGCGCTTCTACGCCTATGTCCTGGGCTATCGTCATGATTTTGAGGCCCGCCGGATCACCGCCAGCGCAACGACGGCAGCACCGGCGTAAAGGACATACCGAGCGGTCAGCGCCACGCACAGCGACAAGTACCAAAAGGGACCGTGATGCTTGATCCAATACAAGCGCCGGCTGCGCTGACGCCAGCCGAGCACACCGGTCTTGCCCCATCTTTTCTTGGAGCCGCCTGCCTCTCCTCGATGCACGGCCACGCACTGCGGCAGGTAGACGACGCGCTTGCCGGCCGTTCTCAAGCGGTGCGCGAAATCTATTTCCTCATGATATAGGAAGAAACGCTCGTCGAAACCGCCCAGCCGGTCGAAGATGTCGCGTCGGATGAACATGGCGGCCCCGACCACTAAATCGACGTCGCGCTCGCTCGCATAATCAAAGTCGCGCAAAGCGTAACCGTTGGATTGCATGCGGAAAAAGGGCAGCTCGCCCCAGGCGGAACTGCGCAAGAAGGCTTGCCACCAAGTATCGAACTCTCCGCAAGAGTCGGCGCGCCTTCCTTGCTCATCGAGCAATTTTATCCCCGCCATCGCGACGTCGAGATGGTCCGCGAAATACGTGACGGCTTCTCGCAGCAAGCCGGGTTGAGCGACGGCGTCGGGGTTGAAGAAAAAGAGCAGCGGCGCGCGCGCGTGTCCGGCCCCGATGTTACAGGCGCGGGCGAAGCCCAGGTTCGCGTCGTTTCGGACGATGTCGGCGCTCGGAAAAGCCGCCTTCGCCCGCGCGATGCTGTCGTCCACCGAGCCGTTGTCCGACACCACCACCTGCACGTCGACTGTCCGCTGCGCGGCTTCGGGCAGCGTCGCGATGGAACGTAGGCAGGCTTCGAGCTGATCGGCGGCATTGAAACTGACGATGATGACGCAGACGTCGGGCACGAGCGCGGCCCCTCCTAAAAAAACGAGCGCCATCAGCGGCGCTCGGGGTGGTGTGCGAGCTCTCCTCGGCTCTTTGAGCTTACTTGGCTCCTACGGGGACCGGCTGCTCGTCCAGGGCGTTTAACGCGTCCAGGATCATTGCTAGCGGGATTCCGTATCCCTCGCTTACCTGCTCGATCGTCTCGAATTCCGAGATCGCGCAGTGCGAGCATCCTCCGAGGTGAAAGTTGGCGAAGACCGCCCTAGCACCGGGGTGTAGGGCGAGTGCTTCGCCGACGGTAAGGTCCTGGTGAAAACGTGGACTGTCTGTACTGACGGCGACCACCCCCTTCTGTCCGTCGCGCGCCGCCGTTTTCTCTGGTCTGGCGGTGCCGCGGAATGATACGAGCCGTCATTTCTGGGCGCTCACCAAGATCCCCTTGGCTCGAGGGGCGTCCCGGCCTTAATGTTGCGCACGCCAACCGGCCGCCGGCTGTCCCTTGGTTTAGGGGGGCTCGCTCGAGGATCGTGGCTAGGCGGGGGTTCGGCGGCGCTGCTGCAGGTAGGCCCACATGAACGGGTCGATATCCCCATCGAGGGCGCCGGACGCATTCGACATCTTCACCTCCGTGCGA
>JACRUD010000014.1 GCA_014304875.1 Vulcanimicrobiota bacterium | reverse complement strand
ATGCCGACCAGATTCCGAGCGATTTCCCGACCAACGATCTCGTGGTGCCTCAGCTCGTTTCTTTTCGCTCCAGCGACGGCTTCACCATCCAAGCCACGCTTTTCGCCGCGCACGGTGGATCCGCAAAGAAGCCGGCGATCATCTTCGTTCACGGAGGACCGCCCCGGCAGATGCTGCTGACATGGCATTACTTCGACTATTACGATTACGGATACGGCACCAATCAATACCTCGCCAGCCGCGGCTACGTCGTTCTGTCGGTCAACTATCGACTGGGGATCGGATACGGACATGATTTTCAGTATCCCCCACATGCCGGACGCTTAGGAGCATCAGAGTACCGAGACGTGCTGGCGGCCGCACGCTACCTTCAGCGCGACGCCCGGGTGGATGCCCGGCGTATCGGAATCTACGGTGGATCGTACGGCGGCTATCTCACCGCCATGGCGCTTGCAAAGAACTCAGACGTCTTCAAGGTCGGCGTCGACACGCACGGCGTGCACGACATGTCGATCTGGGGCGATGACTCGACGACGACCGAAAAGCGCTATCAGCAGCCAAACCTGAAGGCCTTTATGCGTGAAGCCTGGCTATCCTCACCCGATGCGTACGTGTCGACTTGGAAGTCGCC
Organism: Vulcanimicrobiota bacterium; assembly: GCA_014304875.1. Classification (GTDB taxonomy): domain Bacteria; phylum Vulcanimicrobiota; class Vulcanimicrobiia; order Eremiobacterales; family Eremiobacteraceae; genus Mawsoniella; species Mawsoniella australis. The sequence continues at coordinate 3,232 of JACRUD010000014.1, read as the reverse complement.
CGTCTTACTCATCCAAGGCGACGATGACCGAAATGTGCAGTTCCACCAGATGGTCGATCTGGTGCAGCGCTTACGCCTTGCGCACGTTCCATATCAGGAGATCGTCATCCCAAACGAGATTCACGGATTCCTACGCTGGCATTCATGGCTCGAAGATGACCAAGCCAGTGTTGACTTTTTCGCCAAATATCTGCGGCCGGGTCGCTGATGCGCCTTTGCGTGCCGGTTGACGGCTGGGCTGTCGCGGCGGCTTGCGCTTCAAGGAATCCGCTTGCCGTTTAGGCTACACCACATCTAGCAGTAGCCGCTTGGCTTGTGGCTTGGTTGTTGAGGTATTTGACATGGCGTCGAAGGATAGCCGCATTCACCAGGACGGCGAAACGAGCGCGTACGCCGACAAGCCCGAAGACGCCGCGCTGATAGAGAAGATCACGTCGCGTTTACGGCATATCGATGTGGACCACATGGAGCGGGTCTTAGAGGAAATCAACAAGGCCGGCCCTTGGAGGGTCGAAGTCAAAGGCAATATCACCACCATTACCGGCAAAGGCGGCACGGTCTTTACCGACATGGACGGCAAAATGGCGAATTATATCCAGGCGTCGCAGACCGATTGGCCGGCTTGTGTCGAGGTCCTCAAAGACATCAAAGCGGTGCTGACGTCGGCCTAGCCTAGCAAACGTCGGAGGTTTGCTGGGCCTTGCGATCAGCGCGCTAGGGCCGGCAATTGGCGCCGATGCAAATGCTCAACACTGGGTGAAGCTCTATGGCGTTCGGAGCCTGCCCGTAGGCGCCCGAAAGCGTATCCCAAAACCCAACTCCCGTCAGCGAGACCGTGTCATTAGGATCGGACCCATTGGACGTGACTTTATAGTGAGCGTCAAGGTAAGTGCGTACCGATGTCGTCTGACTGAGGAATCGGCTTGAAGTCGAACAAGGAGCGCAGTCAGGATCGGGATTTTCCACGATCATCGTCTTGCCCAAAGAGTTCTGCACGGACAAGTGATAGTCCCGATCGGCTGACCGCGCGATGTGGATCAGCTTCACGTTTGTCAATCGAAAGACGGTAAACTCAGTAGGCCAGATGCGATCGTTTTGCGGACGCGGACTCGGCGGAGCCTTTAAAGCGCGCAGCTTGGAGATGGTGGTGTCGTGCGGAGTCAGCTGCACCTGGCTCGCATCAGGATCGCTGCCCACCTTCACATTCCAACGCCGGTAATTCCGTTCGTCGGCCGGGATGGTGCACGTCGGAGTCGGGCTCGGGGTTGCAGTTGCCGCAGGCGCCGGCGAGAGACCAGGTGCGGGAGTGCGGGAAGCAGCCCACGATCGTTGCGGTGTCGCGACGTCGGTTTGCCGATAATCTCCGGCTACTTGCCCGGTTGCCGCCGAGAGCGGCGTTGCGCCCTGAGATCCGCAGCCGATAGCAAATGCCGCCAAAAGAGCGAATGCGAGCAGCGGTCTGCCAGCCATGTTTTTTTTCTACCCGCTGGGTCGTTCCCTAAACCAGGCTCCCGCGTTCACGCGACCAAAAAAGCATGGTCAAGTCGCCGCTTAACGACAAGTCTGCTTATTTACCCGGTGCAGCCTTGATGGCCGCATTCGCATTTCTCTGCGCTGATGGCGTTCTCGCGGCAGAAGTCGCCGCAATACGGATTAGCAGCATCGGTTGTGGTCTTGCAGCCGCAGGTCGGGTTCTCGCACTTAAGGTCCGGCATGAGACTTCCCCTTTCACTTACTTGTGGGCGCGAACTTGAGCTTCCGTCACGGGTGCCGCTTTATTGCCCCACGTGCTGCGGATGTAGGTGATCACGGCTGCGATCTCGGCTGGGCTAAGTTTGCTTTGCCACGCGGGCATCGCGCCGTTGAACTGTTTTCCGTTGACGTTGATGGCGCCGACGAGCCCGTGCTGCAAGACGTTGATGACTTTACCCGCATCTCCGGTGACAAACGTATTGCCGGCGAGCGGCGGGAAAGTGCCGGGCAGACCTTGGCCATTCGCGTTATGGCAGCTTGCGCAGTTGGTCGCATAGACCGTTTGGCCCGACACCGCCGGACCGCCGTTTGCTCCGCGCACCGCGGTGGCCGCGCCGACGTTGGTTCCGTTTCCGGCTAGCTTGCCCACCGCGGCGTTTTGTCCGTTGACTCCCGAGCTTGAGCCCGCGCCCGCGACGGGCGTCTGGCCGGCGAAACCGCTCGCCGCCTGCTCGTCGGCGATCGCGCGCGACGCGAGAATACTGATCCCGACGGTCGCCGCGACGCTGAGAATCGTCAGACCCACCAGATACGGCCGGCGTTTGAGCGCGCGCCTTGGGTTGCGGTCGATCCAAGGGAGCAGGATGAGGACCAACACCAACAAGCCCGGTACGACGACGGTCGCCACGACTTCCATGCTCGGCGGCGCGATGCGCAGAATGCCGTACAGCGCGTAGAAATACCAAGCCGGTGATGGTATGAACTGCGAGTTGTTAGGATCCGCTTTCGCGAGCAGCGGGGTGGGCGACCAAATCGACAGCGCAACGATGATGAGGAACACGATCACCGACGACAGCGTGTCCATAAAAAGCTGGTTTGGATAGAACCGCCCATATTTGACAGGCGCCTCGTCCTTTGGTTGGCCGGCCGAGCCGTTATGCCGGAAGATCGCCAAGTGCGCTCCGACTAGCAGCAACAGGAGGATCGGCGTGAGCCACACATGCAAACCGAAGAAACGATTGATGGTCAAAGTCCCCATCGTCGACCCATCCTGCAAGAAGTTTGCGGTGGCCGTGCCGACGATCGGTACGCTGCTTGCGATGTTGATAGCGACTTGAGAGGCGAAATACGCGTTAAGATCCCACGGCAACAGGTAGCCAGTGAGGCCCATCGTCAATGTGAAGATGAAGAGCAAGACGCCGACGATCCATTGTACCTCGCGCGGCCGCTTGTAAGCGCCCCAGAGCAGCACTTGCAGCAAATGCATCGTCATCAGGACGATCATCGCCGATGCGCCCCACGAATGGAGACTGATGATGAACTGCCCCAGCAGCACCTTGTCGTAGATGAACTTGGTGGATTCCCAGGCAGTTGTCGCCGAGGGGGCATAGTAGAAGGTCAAAAAAATGCCGGTCAGGATCTGAATGATGAAGACGATCAGCGTCGCGCTGCCGAAGACGTACCAGTAGCTCGCCCCGCCCGGAACGTCTTCCGTCAGAAACGTCTTGGTCGCGCTGACGATGCCGGTCCGTTCTTCAAC
>JACRUD010000199.1:10949-19026 GCA_014304875.1 Vulcanimicrobiota bacterium | reverse complement strand
CGATCCGATGTGGCGCGCGCGTTGGCAGCGGCACGAGCCGCGCTGTCCGAATTTCCGATCCCAGGTGGCGCGGACCTAACGGCCGCGATGATCGGCGAGGTAGAGCCGGCCCACCCCTGCGGGCCGCGCACCTTCATTGGCTAAGTTCCGCATGCCGACGGCGGTTTTTGCATCGGGCGAGGGTACCAATTTGCAGGCCGTGATCGACGCCGTCGCGGCGGACCAGCTGCCCCTCGATCTCAATTTGGTCCTTTCGGACAAACCCGGCGCCTACGCTCTCCAGCGTGCAGCCCGGTCCGGAATCCCCGCCCAGTGTTACGAATTTCGTCCGGCGATCGAAACCCGCGCGTCGTATGCGGTTCGGCTCGCCGCCGCCGTGCGGGCCAGCGGTGCGCGCTTGGTCCTGCTCCTGGGTTGGATGCGAGTGTTGGCGCCGGAATTCATCGACGCCGGTTTCTTAGGCGTCCTGAATCTTCATCCGGCATACTTGCCGGAGGATCCGGCTGCGGATGTCGTGACCCTTCCGGACGGAACGCGCTGTCGTGCTTTTCGCGGGCCGCATGCGCTGCGCGACGCGATCGCAGCCGGCGCCGGGATGGTCGGAGCGACGCTGATACAGATCACGCCTGAGGTGGATCGCGGTCCCGTTCTCGCCCGCAAGCAGTGCCCTCTGCTCCCTGGAGACGACGAGACGGCGGCGTTGCAACGCCTGCACTCCGTCGAGCGCGAAGTCGTGCGGGAAGGTATTTGGGCGTGGCTGACACAGCGTGGCATCGATGGTTGATGGAGCAGCCGCGCCGTCCGGGCACGATTCCGCCGCACGGCGCACGAAGATCATCGCGACATTGGGCCCCAGCTCCAATAGTCCCGAGATGGTGCGCGCGCTGATCGCCGCCGGCGTCGACGTCTTTCGGGTGAACTTTTCTCACGCCGGCCACGATGATTTCGCGCGATCTTTGACCATGGTGCGGGAAGCGGCGGTTCGCGGCGGTCGTTCCGTCGCCGTGTTAGCTGATCTCCAAGGCCCCAAGCTGCGCATCGGAGAGCTGGAAAACCACCAGCCCGTTGTCCTTGTCGACGGCGCCGATTTTGAGATCACGACGAATAGCATCGTCGGATCGAGCCGCAGCGTTTCGACCATCTACGCGCCGCTGCCGAGCGACGTCAAAGCGGGCGATCGCATCCTGCTCGATGACGGCGCGCTCGAGTTGCGGGTGCAGTCGACCGGCGCGACGTCGGTCAAAACGACGGTCGTGCACGGCGGGAAGCTGGGCGAGCACAAAGGCATGAACTTGCCGGGAGTCGCCGTCTCCTCGCCAGCTTTGACCGACAAAGACCGGGGCGACCTCGCCTTTGCGGTGGGTCTCGGTGTCGACTTCGTCGCGATCTCTTTCGTCCGCAAGCCTGAAGACGTCGCCGTGGCAAAGCAGGCGGTCCGGGCGGCGGGCGCCGACACCCCGGTCATCGCGAAGATCGAGAAGCCGGAGGCGATAGAGCGCCTGGAAGACATATTGCACGAGTCGGACGCCGTCATGGTGGCGCGCGGCGACCTCGGCGTTGAGATGCCGCCGGAGCAGGTCCCCACCCTTCAAAAGCACATCATCAAGCGCGCGGGCGCCCACATGATTCCGGTCATCACCGCCACGCAGATGTTGGAGTCTATGATCCGTGCGCCACGCCCGACGCGCGCCGAAGCCTCGGACGTGGCCAACGCCATAATCGACGGCACCGATGCGATCATGCTTTCCGGAGAGACGGCGGCGGGCGACTATCCCGTGGAATCGGTTGAGACCATGGTGCGCATCGCGCGCGAAGCGGAAACGAGTTTTCCCCCGCGCCGCGAACGGCGCATGCACAAAGCGGAAAGCGACTCGCACGCGATCTCGCGCGCGGCGTGCAATATCGCCGAGAGCATGGACGTGCGGGCGATCGCGGCTTTCACCCGGACCGGCTTTTCGGCCCGCATCGTCAGCAAAGACAAGCCGCCGGTTCCCATCTACGCTTTCGTTCCGGACGAGACGATCGCGCGCCGGCTTTGCTTGGACTCCGCCGTGGCGCCGTGCATCATCGACTTCGGACGGAGTACCGAAGACTTGATGGAGACGGTCGAAACCGAGTTGCTGCGGCGCGGCGTCGCGCGCCAGGGTGAGGCCGTCGTCGTGGTCGGGGGCACCCCGCTCGGCATGCGGGGCCGCACGAACCTGCTCAAGATCATACGGGCGGGCGAGATCGCGTCGCTTTGATCGGACGGCGCTTCGTCGTGATCGAGAGCCCCCTTACGACCACGCGAAATTGGGATCGACGAAGAGACGTTCCGGCTCCACTCGTGCCGCTTCACCGCGATAGTAGGCTGCCGCTGCGATCATTGCCGCGTTGTCCGTGCAATACTCGAGCGCCGGCACCAGCACGCGCATGCCTGCCGCTTCGCCGCGCAGGCGAAGCTCGCGCCGTAGGGCGGAATTCGCCGAGACTCCGCCGGCAAGTGCGACTGTGTCGACGTGGTGGCGGCGCGCGGCATCCAAAGCCTTAGCGCAGAGAACGTCGACGACGGCTGCCTGAAAGCTCGCCGCGATATCAGCCGTGCGCTGCGACCTGTGTTCCGGATGCGCGTCGAGATGGTAGCGAACCGCTGTTTTCAACCCGGAGAAGCTGAAATTGTCACTCCCATCGCGCATGAGACTGCGCGGAAACGCAAAAGCCGTGCCGTCCCCTCCTTGGGCCAATCTATCCAAAGCGGGCCCGCCCGGAAAGCCCAAGCCCAGCAAGCGCGCCACTTTATCGTAGGCTTCCCCTGCGGCATCGTCTAGTGTGCGGCCGATGACGACGTGCTTGGCGGCGGATTCGACCAAGATCATATCGGTGTGACCGCCCGAGACGATGAGGCACAAGAACGGCGTTTGGGGCAACGCATGCGCAGCGGAGCCCGGCGTGGCGAGATAGTTGGCGAACAGGTGGCCGTGCAGATGATTGACCGCATAGGCGGGCAGGGCGCGCGCGTAAGCAATGGCTTGCGCGGCCGCGACGCCCACCACAAGGCTGCCGGAGAGGCCTGGGCCGCACGTGACTGCGACCGCGTCGAGGTCCTTGAAGTCTCGCTTCGCTTTGCGTAAGGCGAGCTCGATGACGGCGCCAATCGTCTCGGCATGCTTGCGGCTGGCGATCTCGGGAACGACGCCGCCGTACTCGCGATGGAACTCGTCTTGGCTTGCCAGCACGTTGCTCTCGACATCGCTGCCATCCACGACGACAGCGGCCGCGGTGTCGTCGCAAGAAGTCTCGATCCCGAGAATCCGCATGCGGATTAGTATCGCCCGCCGCCGGCGCAGACCTCTAGCGCGTTCGTGAGTTCCCGGCTACGTCCGGGCGGCGATCTCTGCGGTTACGTTGGCGACGAACTCATCGGGCTTCATCGCTCTCTGGCTGCCGCCACGCTCGCGCACGTTCACCTCACCCGAGGCAAGTTCGCTCTTGCCGACGACGAGCATGTAAGGCACCTTGCCGGCCTGGTGCATCGCGATTTTTTTCTGCAAGCGCTCGTTGGATCGATCCACGGCGACGCGCAAGTCGGCGGCGCGCAGCCTCGCGCCTATCTCTTCCGCGTAGTCGAACTGTGCTTCCCCGATCGGCACGACCGCCGCTTGCACGGGTGCGAGCCACACGGGGAAGGCGCCGGCGAAATGTTCGATGAGCACGCCGAAGAAACGCTCCATGGACCCCAGCAGCGCGCGGTGGATCATCACCGGCTGGTGATCCTCGCCGTCGGCGCCGCGGTAGGTCAAGTCAAAACGCCCCGGAAGATTGAAGTCGACTTGCACCGTCGATAGCTGCCACTCGCGCCCGATCGCGTCGCGAACCATGATGTCGAGCTTCGGCCCGTAAAACGCGCCGCCGCCCTCGTCGATTTCGTACGCCAGGCCCGCGTGGTCGCATGCGTTTCGGATCGCCGCTTCAGCGCGCTCCCACACCTGCGGATCGCCCAGCGCGTTGGTCGGGCGCGTGGAGACGAAGAGCCGAAAGTCGTCGAACGCAAAAGCGCGCAGCATGGTCAGCGCGGCATCGACGGTGTTTTCGTACTCGCCCTGCAGCTGGTCGGGCGTACAGAAAAGGTGCGCGTCGTCTTGAGTCAGACCGCGCACGCGCAAGAGGCCGTGCAAGGTGCCCGAGCGCTCGTATCGATACACGGTTCCGAATTCGGCCAGGAGCAACGGCAAGTCGCGGTACGAACGAGGCTTCGACTTGTAGATGAGGATGTGGCCGGGGCAGTTCATCGGCTTCAGGCGATATCGCTGTTCCTCCACATCTATCGGCCCGAACATGCTCTCCCCGAACGATTGCAGATGACCGCTGGTCAGGAAGACGTCCTCGTGTACGACGTGCGGGCTGTAGACGGGCTCGTATCCTCGGTCGCGAAGCTGCTTGCGAACGAAGTCTTCGATGACCGAGCGGATCCGGCCGCCGTTCGGGTGCCAGAACACAAGGCCCGGGCCAGCCTGCTCCTCGATGGAGAAAAGATCGAGTTCCCTTCCGATCTTCCGATGGTCGCGTTTTTCGGCTTCCTCCAACCGGTGCAGGTATTCGTCGAGTTGCGCTTGTTCGGGAAACGCCGTTCCGTAGATGCGTTGCAGCATGGGGTTATGCTCGTCGCCGCGCCAGTACGCCCCAGCGATCGACATCAGTTTCACGGCGCCGACGTCCTTGCTGCTGTTGACGTGGCCGCCTCTGCACAAATCGGTGAACGCGCCGATCGTGTACATGCTGAGCGGCTCGCCGTCGGGTATGCCGGCTAAGATGTCAAGTTTAAACGGCTGATCGCGATCGCGGTAATGCTTTTCAGCCGCATCGCGGCTTATCGGTTCGCCGCTCATCGCGAGATCTTCGCCGATGAGTTCCTTCATGCGCGCTTCGATGCGCGGCAAGTCCTCCGGCACGAATGCCGGGGTCTTCAGAAAAGCGTAATAGAAGCCGTTTTCGATCGCCGGTCCGATGGCCAGTTTGACATCATCCCCGAAGATGTCGACGACGGCGTGCGCGAGCAGGTGCGCCGCGGTATGTCGTAATTGTGCGAGATCATCGACAGCCATGGCGGGCGTTTTGGCGCACTCCCGCCGGTCGACCTTGAACGCCAGCATGACGTATGTTGCCACGGACCTTTAGGTCCGTCCCCCGCACCGCCCGCGCCGCGCGTGAACTATAGAACGATCGGCGCTATTCCGGCTTTGCGCAGCAAGCCGTTGAGCTGCGGCAGCTCTTCGTTCCGTATCTTATCCCAGCGCCGGAGCAAGGCGCTCAACCGGGAGCGTTGCTCACCGAAAGCTTTGGCCGCGTCGCTCGTGGGGGCGGCGTCGCCGCTCTCCACCGTCTGTACCAAGTCCCCAAGCGTCGCAGCCGACGTCGCCAAGTTATCGCTCGGCGTGGCCGAGCCGGCAGGTGCGCCCGCCGAGGTGTGGGCGAGCGCTGAAGACCGGGCCGCCAAGCCGGCGACCATCCTCGCCAGCGGGGGCCGGCCGGCCAATTGTGGAGCAAGAGAATCCAGCCGCAAGCGAAGCTTCGCTGCAGCCCCGGCCGCAAGCGAGGCGACGCTTTGCGCGTCCTGAATGCTGCGCGCCAAGTCGAACTGCCGCCGCAAGTCCGTATCCGATGCTCGTATGCGAGGATCGCGCCTGACGATCAGCGGCTGCATGTACGAATGGCCGCCGACGCTCATCAGTACCGTGTAGCGACCTGGAGGAGCCCATAGTCCGGCGCTTTCGTTGAACGCGGACGGCGGGCCGGCGGCGCTAGGCGCGGCATAGCGAAGGTCCCAGATGAAGCGGTGCATGCCGGCTGCCGTCGCCGGCGGCTGTTGCTGCTTTATCCAAAACGGAGGGATATCGAGCTTTTTCGGATCGACTTGCTGCGCCGCGTCCGCGCTCGAATAGCGCCGCACGACTCGACCTCTGCGATCGAGTATCCGCAAGGTCAACGGTCCGTCAGCGGCGCGACCCAAGTAGTAGTCCAGCAAGGCGCCTGCCGGAGGATTCTTGCCGGCCGGCGTTTCCGGAGGCAGAGGAGTGCCTTCGTCAGAGCCTGGCCGCATCCGCAACGCTTGCGCAGGAGCGAAGAGGTGTGCCGGCCCACGGACCCCACTTGCGGCGATTTGCCGGAGCGGAGCGATATCATCGAGGATCCAGAAGCCGCGCCCGTGTGTCGCCGCCACCAGGTCGCCGTTGCGAACCGCCAGGTCGCGTATCGAGCTCACCGGAAGGTCCAACTGGAGCGACCGCCAGCTATCCCCCGAGTCGAATGAAACGTACGCTCCCGTCTCCGTGCCGGCGTAGAGAAGCCGGGGCTGAGCCGGATCCTCGCGCACGACGTTGACGTAGCTGCCGTCGGGGACGCCGTGTGAAATCAGCTGCCACGTTTTGCCGCGGTCGCGGGTTCGGAAGATGTATGCTTTGAAGTCATCGAGGCGATGGCGGTCCACCGCGGCATAGGCCGTGTCAGCGTTGCGATGGGAAGCCTCGATGATGCCGATCTTGCTCCACGGCGTCAGTCCCCGGGGCGTGACGTCTTTCCAGTGACCGCCGCCGTCATGCGTCACGTGGATCAAACCGTCGTCGGTTCCGGCCCAAAGCAGTCCGGCCCGCAACGGCGACGGAGCGATGGTATAGACGACGCCCCGGCGTTTTCCGGCACCGAGGTTATCCGCAACGGTCGCCTTGTCAAGATTTTGCGGCACGCCCGGGTCGCGCCGCGTAAGGTCGGGGCTGACGATGCGCCAACTGTTGCCGTCGTCGCGCGTGCCGAACACCACCTGCTGGCCGAAGTATAGAGCGTGCGGGTCGGCGGCGGAGAACACGAGCGGCAACGTCCATGTCTCGCGCCATGACCCGGTATGCGCGAGCGATGGCCGCACGTTCAGTTGCTGTCCGGTGCGCTGATCGTACCGCGATACCGTGCCGCCGAAGCTGCCGCCGAACAATATGTCGGGGTGCAGCGGATCAGGCGCGATGTAACCGCTTTCTTCGCCGGCGTTGATCGGCCGCCAATCGTGGCTGTTGATGCCGGCGTGGTTGCTGCGGCTGGGCGCTGCGATGGCGCCGCTGTCCTGCTGCGCCCCGTACAGCCAATAGGGGAAGCGATCGTCCGTTGCGAGGCGGTAGAACTGGGCCGTGGGTTGGTTGTACCAAGAACTCCAGCTCCGCGCGCCGTCGACGCTTACGATCGCGCCCTGATCGCTGCCTAAGATCATTCTCCCCGAATCGTTTGGATCGATCCATAGTCTATGGTAATCATCGCCCCCGGGAGCGCCCTTGATCGCGGTGAAGTTTCGGCCGCCGTCTTGCGAGCGGTACAAAGACGTGTTGGAGACGTAAACCGTGTCCGCGTCTTTCGGGTCGACCGTGACTTCGCAGAAGTACCAGCCCCGGCCCCAAATGCGTTTATCGTCATCCATACGCCGCCAGCTATGGCCGGCATCATCCGAGCGGTATAGCCCGCCCAGCTTCGCGTCGACGGCCGCGTAGATGCGGTCCCCAGCTGTCGGCGCGACCGCTATGCCGATCTTGCCCAATCCCTGTTCGGGAAGCCCGTCACCGCTAAGCTGGGTCCAGCTGTCGCCGCCGTCCGTGGATTTGTACAGCCCGCTGCCCGGGCCGTTCGACGGGGGATACACGTTCCAGGGCGGCCGCCGTGTTTGCCACAGCGAGGCGTAGATGGTGCGCGAATCGCGAGGATCGAAGGCAAGGTCGATTGCGCCGGTATCGGCGCCTTTATAAAGCACCTGCTTCCACGTGCGGCCGCCGTCGGTCGATCGAAAGACGCCGCGCTGCTCGTTGGGCCCGTACGCGTGACCCAGCGCCGCGACGAAGACAACGTCGGCGTTGCGCGGATCGACGATGATCCGCCCGATATGGCGAGTATCGGACAAGCCGACGTGGCTCCACGTCTTGCCGGCGTCGGCCGACTTGTAGACTCCATTGCCGTAGGTGATGTCCGAACGCATGTCGGCTTCACCGGAACCCACGTAGAGCACGTCGGGATTCGAAGGAGCGACGGCGAGCGCGCCGATCGAGCCGATGGGCTGACCGTCGAACAT
>JACRUD010000199.1:0-10939 GCA_014304875.1 Vulcanimicrobiota bacterium | reverse complement strand
GGGTCCACACGACGCCCGCATCGAGTGTCTTCCACACTCCGCCGCCGACCGCACCGAAATAGAACACGTTCGGGCTGCTCGGAACGCCGCTGACCGCAAGCACGCGGCCCCCGCGAAACGGTCCAACCAAGCGCCAACGCATGCCGGAGTAGAGAGCCGTGCCCGAAGGCGCGCACTTCGCCGGCGCAATGCCGACGGACGCCCACAGCGACAAGGCGATCGAAGCCCACGTGATCGATTTAGAGCGAATCACGTGCGCTGATTTAACGATAACAGCCCAATCGCCTGGACCACAGGCGGCGTCCTGATGGTGGGATGACTCGTCAGAAGACGGACCTTGTCAGGTCCGCCGTCTTGGCCTCCAGTCCTCGGGAGCGTGGACGAATGATGAATTCAGCTCGGCGACGGAGGGACAGCCGAGAAGCCGTAGAGTCCGTTCAACGCCGTCTCGCAAGATGTTTAATGCGCGTGCGACGCCCGGCCGGCCGCCTGCCGCGAGCCCGTAGGCGTACGCCCTCCCGACCAGAACGGCTCGTGCCCCCAAACAGACCGCTTTGACGATGTCGCTGCCGCGCCGGATTCCGCCGTCCATGATCACTTCGGCCTGGCCGTTTACGGCCGCGGCGATTTCCGGCAATACGCGCAGCGAAGCCGGAACGCCGTCGAGCTGACGGCCGCCGTGATTCGACACGACGACTGCGGCAGCGCCTTCGTCCACTGCGCGTCTGGCATCCTCGCGTGTCAGCACGCCTTTCACGACGATAGGTCCGTCCCAGACCTGCCGCAGCCAACGCAAGTCCTTCCACGTCACGACCGCACCGGCCAGAGCGGCGCCGATATCGATGAGCGGCATGGGGCCGCGCTGCGGAATGACGACGTTTTCGAGTTTCGGTACCCCTCCGTCTCGCAGGAAACCGGTGAGCCATGCCGGGCGGGCCAAAATAGGCGGAAGGAAACGAAGCTTGGCAAACGGCGAGCGTCCCAAGAGCTCTTTCATCCCGTTGCGGGGGTCGCTCTCTCGCATCCCGGCGACCGGCGTGTCGATCGTGATGACCAGGGCCGAAAAGCCGGCGCGACGAGCGCGTTCGATGGCGGCTTCCGCGGCGGCGCGTCCGCCCATGAGATAGAGCTGGTACCATACGGGTCCGCGCGAAGCTGCTCTGACGCGCTCCAATCTGTGGCCGGAGATCGTTGAAAGAACGTAGCCCGTGCCGGCTTCCCCCGCGGCGCGCGCTGCTGCGATCTCGCCGTCAGGATGCATGAGCCGGCTGTAGCCGACCGGAGCGAGCATAGCGGGGAACGCAAGCTCATGCTGCAAGACTTTTGTGCGCAAGTCGCACTTCTCCATCGACACCGCGTGCCGAGGTCGAAAACCGACGTCCTCAAAGGCCAGGCAGTTTTCTCGCAGTGTCACTTCCCCTTCGGCGCCGCCGTCGATGTAGTCGAAGACCACTTTCGGCAGCCGGCGGCTGGCCATCCGGCGCAAGTCCTCGATGTTGACGATACTCGAAGAGGTTAGCGGGTTCATAAGGCTCTCCGCCGACGACCGGGTAAATTTTTACGAGGCCGCATGGCGGTGAGCCGCCCTTGTAGATCGTCCATGGTACGACAAACCGCTAGCCGGCGCTTTTGGCTTTGAAAGCGGTGACCTCTATCTCGATCTTCATCCGTCTATCCGCCAGTCCGGCCGACAGCATCGTGGCGGCGGGGCGGGCATCGCCGAAGAAGCGGCGGAGCACGGGCCAGCAAGGTTCAAAGTCGTCCCTATCCGGCACGATGTAATGAACGCGGACGATATCGCTGAAAGAACTTCCAGCTTGGGCGAGAGCCCATTCGATGTTCTTGATGCATTGTTCCGCCTGTTCGACCACATCGTCTGAGATTTCCATCGTACGATAATCGAATCCCGAGGTTCCCGAAACGAATATCCAATCGCCGCAGACAACGGCGCGCGAGTAGCCGATCTCGCTCTCAAAAGACGACCCCGACCGGATCAACCTTCTCATTTGGAAAGCTCCCGTGGGAAGTGCGATTGCGCCTGCGAATCGCTCCGTACGCGACCAACGGGACGATCGTGCACGAGATCAGATCCTAGCGACCGGCACGGTATGTTCTCAGTCGCCGCCCCTGCCCCGATCACAACGACGTCTGCGTCCATAGCTCGGAGTATACCGCTGCTCGCAGCCGTTCCCCGCCAGCACAGAGTGCCAAAACGGCCCGCGGAGAAGCTATCCCGTCGGAAAAATAAACGGGGCGCGAACGCCCCGTTTATTGACTAACGGCTCAGATCTATCTGCTCACTGGTGGAGTGGTCGTCCTATAGTCAACATCCCTAGTCACGGTTGTCGGCCGTCGCATCCCGAGCAGTCCCAGCAGGCCAAGCAGCCCCACCCAACCGTAGTCAGGGTGATCGGTCGTGGTGGTGTCGGTTGTCGTGGTGGTCGCGTCGGGCGCCGCCGTAGCGGTCGTCATTCCGGGAGCCGTTGTCGCCGGTTGGGCTAGCGACATCGAGGCAAGTGGCATTATGAGAAGCCCGGCGCTCAGGGCCACAACGCTAAGCGCGCGAGTCAAGTGCTTTTTCATGCTGGTCTTTTGCCCGAGCTAGTTGAGACTAAACATCGAGGCACCCCAAAGGCGCCTCCGGCAAAGAGAATCGTCGGGCCCGCTCCAGTTATTCTTCGGTGTAGGTGTCCGGCCTCGGTGATATTGGACGCGGGCGAAGGATTTAGTCATATCCACCACACCGTAAATAGGCCATGAAGATTTACACGGCTCTTGCCTTGTCCTGTATTTTTGTGACCGCGCCGCTCACGGTAAGCGCTGCCGATACCAGCAACCCGGCCCAAAAGCTCATCAGCAAACTACAGTGGCGCAATATCGGCCCGTTCATCGGTGGTCGCGTCGTCGCGATCGCCGGCGTGCCTGGCGACCAGAATTTGTTTTATATGGGCGGCGTCCAAGGCGGCATTTGGAAGAGCTCCAATTACGGCCAAGACTGGACGAACGTCAGCGACGGCAAGATCCCAGGCGTTGCCGACAGCATCGGCGCTTTGGCGGTGGCATCGTCCGACGCGCGGGTTATCTACGCCGGAACCGGCGAAGCGGACATTCGCGGCGACTTCGATACGGGCGACGGCATCTACAAGACGACCGACGCCGGCAAGACGTGGCGATACGCGGGCTTGCGGGACACACACATGACCAGTTCTCTCGCGATCGACCCGCGCAACGCGAACGTCGTCTATGCCACGTCTATGGGTCACGTCTTCAGGCCCAATCCCGACCGCGGCGTCTTCAAAACGACCGACGGGGGCAAGACGTGGAACAAAGTGCTGTATGTCGACGACAAAACGGGCGCCAACGTGGTCGTGGTGGATCCCCATAATCCCAAAGTGCTGTACGCCTCGATGTGGCAAGCGCAACGGAGGCCGTGGGCTCTCACGAGCGGCGGTCCGGGCAGCGGCTTATATAAAACTCTCGACGCCGGCGCCCACTGGATCAAGATCTCGAGCCATCCTGGTTTCGCGCACGGCCTGCTCGGCAAGATGGGCGTTTCGGTGTCGGCGAGCGATCCGCGTGTGGTCTACGCGATCGTGCAGGCGCACGACGGCGGCGTATTCCGTTCCCCCGATGGGGGCGCGACATGGAGGCGCGTCAACAGCGAGATGAAACTGCGCCAGCGCGCTTTCTACTATATGGGCATCTATGCCGATCCCACAAATGCGAATGTCGCGTACGCGCCGCAAGTCGACGGTGTCTTTAAGACGACGGACGGCGGGAAGACATGGTCGGCCATCACGCCGCCCGGCGATCATCACATCATCTGGATCAACCCGCGCAATCCCAAGATTCTGCTGGAAGGCGATGACGGCGGCGCCACCGTGTCGGTGGATGGGGGCAAGACCTGGAGCACGGAGAACAATCAGCCGACGGGGCAATACTATCACATCGCGCTCGACGACCAGTTCCCGTTCCACGTGTACGGGGCTGCCCAAGACGAAGGGGCGTTCGAAGGGCCGAGCGCGTCGAACGAAGGCTTGACCTTAGGCGCCTGGCATAATGTCGCGTTCGGAGAGAGCACCTTTGTGGCGCCCCAGCCTGGCAACCCGAATGTCACCTACGGCAGCGGCTACTACAGCGCTCTCATGCGCGTCGACACGCCGACCGGGGAGCTGAAAAACGTCACCTCTTGGCCTAAGTATATGTCGGGCGCATCGTCCGCCGAAACGAAGTATCGCTTTGGCTGGACGCACCCGGTCTTTTTTTCGCCCGTAAAACCGCACGAGCTCTTGATGGCGGCGCAGGTCGTTTTCAAGAGCGAAGATGACGGGCAGACATGGCAGCGCATCAGCCCCGATCTCACGCGCGACGATAAAAGCACAGAGGGTCCAAGCGGCGGCCCGATCGACCTCGACCAAACCGGCGCGGAGACGTTTCCGGATATTTCGTCGCTTGCCGTCTCGCCGTTGACCGCGGACGTCATGTGGGCGGGTTCTGCGGACGGCCTGGTTCATGTCACCACGGATGCCGGCATGAAATGGCAGCTGGTCACGCCGCCGTCCTTGCCGCAGTGGGCCCAGATCAGCAGCATCGAGCCGTCGCGCATCGATCGTGCCAGCGCATACCTGACCGCGTCGCGCTTCATGTGGGACGACTTCCACCCGTACATCTTTCAAACGACGGACTACGGCGCGCACTGGACCCAGATGACCGAAGGATTGCCGGCCGATCAGTACGTGTTCGTCGCGCGCCAAGATCCACGTGAACCGCGCGTCTTGTTCGCCGGAACGCGCAGCACCATCTATGTCAGTTTGGACGGCGGCCTCAAGTGGCAGCCTCTGACGCTCAACCTGCCCGGCGTGCAGGTCCGCGACATTGCGATCGACGCGCGCCAAGGCGACGTGGCGGTTGCGACGCACGGACGGGCGTTTTGGATCCTTGATAACTTAAGGCTGATCGAGCAGCTCGCACAGCAGCCGCAAGTCAGCGCTGCAAACGCGCAGCTTTTCGCGCCCGAGACGGCATGGCTCTCGCACGCGTATGGCTCGGCCCCGTTCGCGATTCCGAATCTCGGCCAAAACCCCGAATACGGTGCGACGGTGTTCTTCAACATGCCGACCGACTACAACGGCAAAGCACCGGCAACGCTGTCCTTTTTAGACGCTCAGGGGAAGACCGTCCGCAGCTTTGCCCTCCATTTGCGAAACAAGCACGAGAAGAAGCTGTCACGCCAAGCGATGGCCGCGCTGGATCACGCCCAGCAGCTCGCTCACCGGTTACGTTCGTTGACCGCCGTCGATGCGGGCATGAACAGATTCCAGTGGGATATGCGTTATCCGCCGGCGGTCGAGGTCGACGGTTTCCACATGCCGACGGCCGATGACATCGACGACGGCGTAGACGGCCCCACCGCTGTGCCCGGTGCGTACACCGTCGTGCTGAACTACGCAGGGAAAGAAATGCGGCAATCGTTTCGCATCGAGCTGGACCCGCGTCTGCATCCCGACTCGCAGGCACTCGCCTCGCGCCAAGCGTTGGCGGCCGGCATCAACGGCACGCTGGACCGGTTGAACCGAGCGATCAATCTGGCGATGGCGGCGCGCAACCGCGCTCCGGCCGATAAGCGAGCGCAGTTCGATCGCGTGCTTGGCGAGGTCGTTCAGATGAACATCCGCTCGAGCGAAGGCGACTTGCTGCATGAAACGAAACTGCGCGATCACCTGGCGTTTCTCATGAACGAGCTCGATACGGCTTACGCCAGACCCACGGCTGCCGAGTACGCCACGTATGACGAACTGCGGGCCGAGGCTGCGTCGGCGACAGAACGTCTGGCGAGCCTTTCCTCCGGCAGCAAGCAGTGAGAACCGGGCAGATCACGATGCGTGGCGCGGCGCTTTTTGTATTTGTCACGATGCTGGCACTCGGCCTCGCGGCATCGGCTCTCTACGGGTTGAGGCGCAGCAGCACTGCCGCCGCGGTGGCCATGGCGCCGCCGACGAACTCTTCGCAAGCGGCGCTGATCGCGATGCTGCGGCGCCACGTCAAACACGTGTTTATCATCTATCAGGAGAACCACTCGTTTGACGAGTACTTCGGCACCTATCCTGGCGCGGACAATCTCGCCAGTGCCCAAGCGCGCGCACGCGGTTTTCGCCAGTACGATCCGATCGGCAAGCAATGGGTGACGCCGTTTCGGATCGTGGATCCCGACATCGACAGCCCATCGCATTCGCGCCCGGCGCTGATCGCCAAGATGAACGGCGGTCGCTCGGACGACTACATTGCCCGGCAGGAGCAGGACAGCGGCAAAGGAGGCGGCGATGCATCGGATGCGCAGCGCCTCGGCTTGCTGACCATGTCCTATTATGATTGCGATACCATTCCGTTCTTGTGGAAGTATGCGCGCACGTTCGCCCTGTACGATCGCTTCTTCCAGGGCATGACCGGTCCATCGACTCCGGGCAATATCGAGATCATCGCCGGGCAGACAGGCCAAACGCAGTGGGCGCGTGTTCCGAGCACAGCCGTGAAAGGCGCCACGGGCCCGGGCGTGCCGGTCCTCAGCAGCATCGATCCGCCTTTTGGACCGTATCCGGGAAAACCGAGACAACCGCTGGAGATCGATCAACGCTACGCCACCGTGTTGCTGACGCTCAACGGCCGCAACGACGTGCGGGCGACGCGCGATACGCAAGGCGTGCGTCGCGACCTCGCTCTGATGACCCGTCAAGGCCGGGCTCCGATCCCTTGGGGCTGGTATCAGGAAGGCTACAACGGCCCGAACACCGACGTGGCGCTCGAAGGGTACGAAGCGCATCACAACGCGGTTCAGTATTTCGGCTACATGCGCAAGAACGATGTTTTTTGGGACCACGTGCACGACGCCAAGGCGCTGCTCTCGGCGTTGCACCGGGGTACTCTGCCGGAGCGTTCGCTCGCCTACGTCAAAGGCGGTTCGCACAATCATTTCGGATGGCGCCCGGCCAATAAAGACCCGTTCATCCAAAAGCATTTTTTAGGCGACGACGATCATCCCGGAACGGACGATTCCGACCGGCATATCGCGCAAGCGTTCGTCGCGACTTTCGTCAACGCGGTCGCGCGCAGCCGGTATTGGAAAGACTCAGCGATCGTCATCACGTGGGACGACAGTGGCGGATACTACGATCACGTTCCGTCGCCGCAGTTCGAGCGCTGTCCGGACGGACGGCCGTGCGGCGACGGTCCCCGATTGCCGTTCATTTTGATTTCACCGTACGCGAGATCCAGCGCCATCGTGCACGACGTCGGCGATACCGCGTCGGTGGTGAAGTTCGTCGACACGCTTTTAGGGTTGCCAGCGCTGTCGTCGCTGCCTGATGAAAAACCGTACATGCCGGAAGGTCCGCGCGACGCAAATGCGCGGCTGAGCGACTTGACCGGCGGCTTCGATCTGCAGCGGTTGTCCGGCACCAAGCCCGTGATAGCCGCTTCAGCGGCCGTGATCCCGGACGCCGCGGTGACGACCTTCCCTCCGCGGATGAACTGCAGATCGCTTGGTATCCAACCCGTGCCGTTAGCCGGCGCGAGCAATGCGCCGCCGCCCGGTTACGCGCCGCGGCCTTCTAAGGACGTTCCTTGACCGAACTAAGGAGGTCTGTGCCGTTTGCGATCTCGACCAAGTTGCCGTCTGGGTCACGGACGTAAATCGACAGAATAGACCCGCGCGCGCCTGTACGCCGTACCGGGCCATCGACGATCCGTATGCCTCTTTCTTCAAGGCCGGCTTGTACCGAAGGCAGCGGCGTCTCGGTGAGAAAACAAAGGTCTGCCGAACCCGGCGTCGGGAGATAGGCTGTGGGCTCGAACTCTAGACGCACCTGGTGCAGGTTGATTTTTTGATTCCCGAACCGCAGGGCGACTCGCGTCCCATCGAACTGCTCACGCTCCATCCCGAGGATGTCGACATAGAAATCGACGGCCCGCTGGATGTCTTGCACGGTGAGTACGACGTGATCCAGTGACGTGGCGACGGCAACGGGCCTAGGTGCGTCAGACTTCATTTCGATCCACGTTACGAGAAAGAGACATCCTCCCTTTGTGGGGGACGCCCAAGGGTTTGCACTTTGACCTTCGGAAGTGAGATTGGAAGCGGTTGGCGGTGACGTTATGTTTCAAACTAACGTGCTAGCAGTTTGACCGGAGGATCTTGTCATATGCGCCACAGCGTTCGAGCCGGCAAAGAGTCCGTTACATCGCGTCTCAAGGCAAAACTTTTCTTGATCGTCCTATGCATCAGCCCACTATTTGCGTCGCCACGCCCTGCCATGGCCGCTTGCGGCTGGCATCTCGCGGCCGGCCCGAGCTTTAACACCAGCTCCAGTTTTTCTAACGGCGTCGCGCCGCTCTCTGCTGCGGACGTATGGGGTGCTGCCGTCGGCAACAATGCACCATTGCTTTCCCAGACCTTGGCGCCGCAATGGAATGGCGGCCGTTGGCCTAACGCAGCGCGCTCAGACTTCGGCGCGAGCTCTATTTTCTTAGGCGGCGCTGCAACGGTGCCGGCTTCAAACGCCTGGTTCGTCGAGAACTACTACAACCGGTCGCTCTCCCAAACCCTGATCGAACCGTTTTACTGTTAGCATCTTCGGGATAACGGTCTCCGTCGGAGCACGTGGTCCTTTAGATCCCGAACCGCCGCGGGCTGTCGCTATTCCACGACTCCGTACCAACCTTCGGGGTACCAGTCGTCGCGACCGCTGGGCAAAAGGTCGAACACATTCCACGCCGGCGTCAGTTGTCGATGCCGCGGTTGCCATGCTCCTCCAAGTCGGCATGTTTCGTGTAAAAGTGGCGGATCGTGCCGTCGCCGCCACGCACGAACGCGCTGATCGGTCTAAATCACGACAGCCCAACGGTGGGTGAGCCTTGCGCGCGGGCATATTTACTCGGGATGGCGGGAATCCCACTTTGTGCGTCTGCGATTCAAGCATGAGCCGAACTCGCAAGGGGGGCTCTGCTCCCGCGCATCGAAATTCCGACTCACACCTTAACCAAAGACCGCGACGGGGGCCGCGCAACCTGAGAGGGGATGAAAATGGCGTACGGTGTCGTGCATCACTTTCCAAACGGTACGAAGGAGCAGTACGAGGCTTCAATCACAGCGGTGCATCCCAGCAGAGACAGCCTGCCAAAAGGCCAGATCTTCCACGCGGCTGGTGCATCGGCTGGTGGCTGGACGGTCGTGGCGATCCACGAGTCCAAGGAGAGTTGGGAGCGGTTCTGCGACGACATCTTGATGCCCCGAATGCAACAGGGCATCAAAGGCGGCTTTACCGCGCCACCTCAGGAAACGGCCTTCGAGGTCGACAATCTGCTACGGGGTTAGCCAGTCCAAGGTCCCGTTTAGGTACGACGCTCGCCGCTTATTGGGTCAATCTAGGTCAAGCCATCAGGCTACCGCTTTAGGTGGTGGGCGCGGGAGGTCTTGAACCTCTGACCTCTACAGTGTCAAAGAGCGGAAAACGCGCGCTTGAGCGTAAGTTTCGTACGTTCTAGCACTTCCTCGTTGTGCTTGTTAGCCAGCGGTTACTCAGAGACCTCAGCAATTTGGTCAGCAATTCTAAAGGGCCGACATGCAGCATCACCGCTAGGATGCAGCAAAATCAAGGGAAAGCCTTAAACGACGGGGGACGGAGGGAACAGAGAGTTTTCGCCGTTCTTCGCCGCATCGCGCCACTCAAGTGGTATGACAAGTGGTACGATGACCTGAACGAGAGCCTCCACAAACGTGTTACCTCGGGTTTTTAAACCGTTGAGTTCTGATCCCAGCGGCTTTGATGATACGCGACGCGCTTTCACTCTCTCCGAGAACGAAGCGCGCGAACTCAGGCTGCGTCATGTTGATCGGATCGGCCCCGTGAGTTGCCAGCTGGTCGCGGAGGTCCGGCGCGGTCATGACACGTGCGATGTCTTTTGACAACTTGTCGACCACTCCGGCCGGTGTGCCGGCACGCACCCATATTCGGGAAATCGAATCCGGCGACGCCGGCCTCCGCGATCGTCGGCACTTCAGGCAGAGAGGACGAGCGTTTCATCGTGCTCACGCCTAGTGCGTGAAGTTTGCCCGCACGAATATCGACAAGGGCGAGCGGGATAGGCGCCATCAAGTAAGTAGTACGGCCTGCAACCGTATTGGCGATCGTATCAGCGATCGCGTCGCCCGGTCGGGCTGGCACATGTATCGCCTTAATGCCCGCCTCTAGGTTGAATTTCTCGACGCCCAAGTGCGTAGCGGTGCCCATGCCAGAGGAGCCGAACTTTATCGTACCCGGCTTCGCCTTCGCCGCCGCAACAAGGTCCCCAACGGTGGTGAGGCCAGCCGGCTTACCTGCGACCAACACGTAGGGCTGGCTGGTGAGCGGAGCGACCGGGATAAAATCCTTCAACGGGTCATACGGCAGCCTATTAATGAGAGCCGCGCTGTACGGATGAGCGCTGGTGTTAACGAGCAAAGTGTAACCGTCGGCTGGCGACTTTGCGACCAGGGCTGGGGCCGTCGTACTTCCCGCGCCGGGGCGGTTCTCGACCATCACGGGTTGACGCCACAGTTCAGAAAGTTTCTCGCCGAGGGCGCGGGCCGTCAAGTCGGGCCCGCCGCCCAACCCGAACGGCTCGATCACGCGCACGGGCTTCGTTGGATAGTTTTGCGTGAACGCGCCCGGCGGCGGGAAGTCTATCATGATTTCGTCTTCATTCAAATCTCCGCAGAGACCGATCGCAATTGTAGCGGCATAGACTTGTTGTGCTGGCTGAGCGGCGGAAATGCTTTAGCTATCGCCGTTTGACAGTCATTGTACGCGGAGAAGGCTTGCTGGTCAATTACAAACGGGTGTATCGGACCTATTGAAGCTGTACCGCTTTCGTAGACGGTTGGTGATTGGACATTACGCGATCTGAG
>JACRUD010000181.1 GCA_014304875.1 Vulcanimicrobiota bacterium | reverse complement strand
TTATTACGCGGATTCATCAACGCCTGCCAGGTGAAGATGACGTCGGCCGCGGTGAACGGCCGGCCGTCTTGCCAGCGAACGCCTCGGCGCAGGTGGTAGGTGATGGTCTTACCGTCGGACGAGATACCGCCGTTGGCTTTCGAAGGCACCCTCGTTGCCAGCGCAGGGACCAGTCCTCCCTGCTCATCGATGTCAAGCAGGCGGCTGTAGATCAACGTATTGACGTCGCTCGATGCGGCCTCGTTGCTGATGACGGGATTGAGATTGTTGGGCTCTTCGTGGTACCCGATGCGAACCGTGCCTGCTTGCGTCCAGGAGTTGCCGCCGCTGGCGCTTTGTGGATCAGCGGTCTTCGAACAGCCCGCGAGCGCCATGAAGAAGAGCGCGGCCAGCATCAGCTCACCGCCCAACCCGCGGCCGCGCAAAACCGGTCGCGCCGGGCGGAAGATCGGATTACCCATACTCTATAGGTTTCGGCCGTTAGCAAGCGGCGAGCATGTCCGCGTCTGCTTGGACGCCTGGAGCGAAATAGCGCTCTCCTAGCGTGGAGCGGGGCGGGCGGTTTTGGGTCCGCGCGCGCGGGGCATACTGCCAGGGGTCGCACTAGAACTCATGCGAAAAGGAGCATTGGATATGAAGTTAGCGTCGCTCGAAGATCTTTACGTCGACGAGCTGAAAGATCTCTATAACGCCGAAAAGCAGCTGCTGAAGGCGCTTCCGAAAATGGCCAAAGCGTCATCGTCAGGCGAACTGCGCACCGCGTTCCGAGAGCATCTGGAGCAGACGAAAGAGCACGTCACTCGGCTGGAGCAGATTTTCGAACAAATGGGCTCAAGCGGACGCGGCAAGAAATGCAAAGGCATGGAAGGCCTAATCGAAGAGGGCCAAGAGATGATGGCCGAAGATGCTGAGCCGGCGGTGAAAGATGCCGCGCTCATCTCAGCGGCGCAGCGCGTCGAGCACTACGAGATGGCCGGATACGGATGCGTGCGAGCGTATGCCGAGACGCTTGGTTTCGACGATGCGGTGGAACTGCTCCAGCAGACCCTCGATGAAGAGAACCAAGCCAACGAAAAGCTGACGGAGATCGCCGAGACGGTCAACGAAGAAGCAGCCGAAGAAGAGACTGCCGCGGCTAGGTAATAGCTGTCGCGCCGTCCATGTACGGGCGCAAAACGCCCGGCACTGTGACGGCGCCGTCTTCCCGCTGGTAGTTCTCCAAGATCGCCAGCAGCGTTCGACCCACGGGCAAAGCCGAGCCGTTCAGCGTCGCGGCGTAGCGGGGTTTGTCCGCCGCGTCCGCCCGGTACCGTATCATCGCGCGCCGGCTCTGAAAGTCTCCGCAGTCGCTGCATGAGGATATCTCTCGATAGGTCTGCTGTCCGGGCAGCCACACCTCGAGATCGTACGTCTTGCGGGCGGCGAAGCCGGTGTCGGCGCCGCACAGCAGCACGAGCCGATACGGCAAGCCGAGCGCCTGAAGCAGGCTTTCCGCCTGATCGACGATGGTCTGGTGCAGCCGGGCCGCGTCGTCGGGCGAGCACACCGCGACGACCTCAACCTTCTCGAACTGGTGCTGGCGAACGAGCCCCCGCGTGTCCTTGCCGGCGGCTCCGGCTTCCTGGCGGAAGCACGGCGTGTATGCGGTGTAAAGCTTGGGAAGGTGATCGGATTCCAAGATTTCGCCGCGATGGAGGTTGACGAGCTGCACCTCAGCCGTCGGCGAAAGAAACAGCGCGCCGTCATCGACGGAAAACATCAGATCGGCGAATTTGCCCAAGTGGCCGCTCGCGCGGACGGACTCGCGATTGACGAGTATCGGCGGCACGATCTCTGTAAAGCCGGCGGCGACGTTGGTCTCCAAGAAGAAGTTGATCAGCGCTCGATTCAGCCGCGCGCCAGCCCCCCGTAGGACCGTGAATCTGCTTCTCGCGAGGCTAACCCCGCGGGCGAAATCCAAAATCCCCAGCCGCTCGCCTATCTCCCAATGAGGCAGAGGGGCGAACTCGAACGACGTCTGTTCGCCGACCCGGCGCAGTTCGACGTTGGACTCGAAGTCCGCGCCGTCGGGCACATCGTCAAGCAGAACGTTCGGCATCTCGGTCAAGACCGAATCGGCCTTGCGCTCCAAGGATGCCGCCGCGCTTTCGTTTTGCTTGATGCGGACGCTGAGCAAAGTGGATGCGTCCCGCAGGGACTCTAGGCTTGCCGGCTCGGCGCTGCGGGCCGCTGCAAAGGCGGCGGAAAGCCGGTTGCGCTCCTTTTTGTCCTCGTCCAGCGCCGAAATGGCGGCTCGCCACTCGCGGTCCGCTCGCAGAAATTCATCGACGACGGACGTGTCGTGACGGCGGCGCGCGAGCGACTGCCGCACGAAATCGGGGCGGTCGCGAAGAAGTGCACGGCTGACCATGGCGCGACGTTACAACGGCGGAGCCCGGGATTCCGCCGACCGGATCGGCCGCTACTCGTCAAAAGGCTGATGCGAAGCGAGGTTTGGCCGGCGCTTGCTCGCAGAAGCGCTTGAGTTCGTCCGGATGCGAGCTCTTCTCCAGCGCGGCCTCGAGCGTGATGAATTCGTTGTGGACGAAACCGGCGAGGTGTTTCTCCAAGGTCTGCATCCCGATGGAAGAGCCGGTCTGCATCGCGTTGACCATCTGCGACGGTTTGTTCTCGCGGATGAGGTTGCGTACGGCAGACGAACCAAGTAAGATCTCCATCGCGCAGACCCGTCCGCCGCCATCCTTTTTGGGCACCAGAGTCTGGGTGAAGACCGCTTCGAGCACGCTTGCTAACTGGATGCGGACCTGTTCCTGTTGCTGAGGCGCAAAAACGTCCACCATACGGTTGATCGATTCCGGTGCGGACGTGACGTGCAGCGTGGCAAAGACGAGATGTCCGGTCTCCGCTGCCGTCAGGGCGAGTGATATGGTCTCGAGGTCGCGCATTTCGCCGACCAAGATGACGTCCGGGTCTTGGCGCAAAGCGGATCGCAGCGCGTTGCTGAACGAGTGAGTATCGCGGCCGACTTCGCGTTGGGTGATCACGGACTTGACGTTCGAGTGCAAGAACTCGATCGGATCCTCAACCGTGACGATCCTGACGCTGCGATTGCGGTTGATAAAGTTTACCATGGCCGCCAGCGTGGTGGACTTGCCCGACCCGGTGGGGCCGGTGACCAGGACCAAGCCGCGCGGCTTGGTCGTCATAGCGGTGACGGCCGGCGGCAGCCCCATGCTCTCCAGCATCGGCGGGTTGGCCGGGATGGCGCGCAGCACGGCGCTGATGCTGTCGCGCTGGAAACAGGCGTTCACTCGGAAGCGGGAGACGCCTGGAAGCGAGTACGCGAAGTCGACTTCTCGGTGCTCCATCAAGGTGTCTTGATCGGGCTTGGTCATGATCGATGTGACCAGTAGCTGGGCGTCAGCGGGAGTGACGACGCCGTCGACCAGCGGCTCCAGCGAGCCGTGCAAGCGGATGGAAGGCGGGCTTCCGACCACGACGTGTAAGTCAGAGGAGCCGGTCTCGACGACACGTGCCAGCAACTCGTCCATCTTATAGGGAAGCATATCGACCTCCGGCGCGCCGCATCGCCGACGCATCGCGATGTCTCGGTCAAAGGGGCGCGTGCCTGGCTTTGGTAAAAGAAGCCGCTTTAACGCCGCAGCGACATCCTATTGACGCGAAGTTCTTTCCACAAAGATATCGGCGGCCCGTCGGACCTGCCGTGGAGGTGTGAGCCGCGACACAAACCTTCCCGCGCCGGCGGATCAGCATCGCTCAAGCGCTCGCGACCGTGTCCGCATGGCCCGTGAGACGGGCAGCGGTGGAAAGCATCCCCCTGGACGTCGCCTTCGGCCGGGTGCTTGCGGCCGATGTGGCGACTCCCGAAGACGTTCCGCCGTTTCGGCGCTCGCGCGTCGACGGCTACGCGGTCA
>JACRUD010000055.1 GCA_014304875.1 Vulcanimicrobiota bacterium | reverse complement strand
CACACAGCCAATCCCGTACCGCTGCTGCTCGTAGGCGATGACCTTCGGCACGGCCTCGCCGATTGTGGCCGCCTCGCCGATGTCGCGCCCACCATCTGCGATTTGCTCGGGCTCGCCCAACCGGCCGAGATGACCGGCCGCAGCTTGCTGACGGCTTAACAGCGCCGCCGCGCAGGCGACGAGCCGGCCATCGTGATTCTGTAGATACCACGGGTGTCGTGACGGCCGCCCGACCGACCTGACCTAAAGGTCCGTGGTCAAATGGGCAATCCCCAATGTAACGCCGCCGCTTTAGTGGCGGCCAGCCGTCGCATACGTCGTCCCTAATGTAGCACCGCCACTTTAGTGGCGGCCGCGGGTGAAAAGGCGTCGCCTTGCGGCGCCGTTGCGAACGTTCACATCTTGGCAACATAGCGCTTGCGTTTCGGACACGCTTCGAACCTATCGTAGCTCCTAGCCTGATGGAGAGGACGGGTTTTAACCCCGTCGTTCCAGCGAGAAGGAGCACAGGATGGATATCCCCGACGCATTGACCAGCGCGGGCGCCGGCATGCGACTGCAGACCGAACGACTCGACGTCATCGCCGACAACCTCGCCAACGCCGGCACGGTCGCGTATCGAGCCCGTCGCTGGATCGGCCGCGCTTTCGGCGAGCGGCTGGAGTCCGCCACCGCGAGCAGCAGCGCCCAGGGAACGCTGCGGCGTACCGACGTGCCCACGGACATGGCCCTCATCGGTGACGGATACTTCACCGTCATGACGCCCCAGGGCACACGCTACACGCGCGACGGGCGCTTTTCGCCGAACGGCCGTGGTGGCTTAGCCGACGCACAAGGGAATCCGGTGCTGGGGATGCGGGGTTCGGCGCGGCTTCCGCGCGGCGCGCGCGTTGAGGCTGACGGCACGATCGTGGCGGGCGGCCGCGTCGTGGATCGCTTGAGGATCGTGTCTGCCGACGGCCATCCCGAAGCCGACGGCCCTGACCAGGTCGCCCAGACGAGCACTCGGCTCAGCGCCTCGCATGCTGTTGTCCGCAGCGGTTATTTGGAGGAATCGGGAGTCGATCCGATTGCCGAAATGACGGCGCTCGTCTCATCGCAACGCGCATTCGAAGCAAATCAAAAGGCGTTGCAGCGCGCCGATGAAGCGCTCAAACGTGCCGTCACCGAAGTTCCGTCTGTGCGGTCGTGAACAAGGCGCTGGCAGCGGGTGCCGCCGGGATGGCGCTCCAGCAATCCGTCCTCGATGCTATCGCCGTCAACCTCGCCAACAGCGACACGCCCGGGTACCGGGCCGACAGACCCGAATTCGCGGCTCTTTTGACGCCCGACGGCCATGGCATCGGCGTCGCTCGTCAAGACCCAAGGCGCCTGTTCACCCAAGGCAAGATCGAGACGACCGGAAAGGACGACGACTTAGCGATCGACGGGGAAGGCCTGTTTGAGGTTCGATCGCCGTCGGGAACCGCGTATACGCGGGCCGGCAATTTCTCCCGCGACGCGCTTGGCCGGCTGAGGCTGCCAAACGGCGCGATGCTTGCCGACATCAGGCTGCCGCGGGGAACCACGACCTTTTCAGTCTCTGCCGGCGGAGAAGTACGGGCGCACGTCGCCGGGCGAGCCGGAACGGTCAGCGCAGGCCGGGTCAGACTGTACTCGTTCAGCGACAACGCTTCTCTTCGCCTTTGCCCGGATGGTCTTTTCTATCCCACCGCGTCGGCCGGCCAGCGCTTTGGCGCCTTTTCGAGCTCGAGCGGATTCGGGACCGTCAAACAGCGGTGCCTCGAGC
This sequence comes from Vulcanimicrobiota bacterium, assembly GCA_014304875.1. Classification (GTDB taxonomy): domain Bacteria; phylum Vulcanimicrobiota; class Vulcanimicrobiia; order Eremiobacterales; family Eremiobacteraceae; genus Mawsoniella; species Mawsoniella australis. Next base: position 17,680 of record JACRUD010000055.1, on the reverse strand, counting down.
GCGGAAACGTGAGCGTGATCGCGGCGATGATGGCCATCTTGACAGCGCAGCGCGCGTACGAGGCTAACGCAAAGTCGGTCCAGGCGGCCGACGAGATGCTGCGGCTGGCGAACAACGTAGAAAGGGGCTGAGGCATGAGCGCCGATGTCGCCGCTCTGTGCGGCGGCTTTGAGGAAATCATTCTCCGCGGCATGCTGACGTCCGCGGGGATGGGGCGCAGCGCCCCTGAGGATCCGGACGCTGATGGCGACGGTGATAGCTCACCGCAGGCGCCGGCAGACGGCGATATGCAGTCGCTGTTCGTCGGGGCGCTCGCCAGCGCGATCGAGCGCAGCGGCGGTTTGGGCCTTGGGCGAGCGCTTCAGTCGACGCTTGCGCACGAACGGACTTCGAAACGATGATCGCGGACATCAGCTCCGAGACACTTGAGTCCCTGGCGGACGCCTATGCGCGGACGCGCCTGGCCGAGGATCGGGATAGATTATGCGACGCTGCGCTGCCCTTCGTGCGGCGCATCGCCACCGGAGTGCTCCGCCGTTTGCCGCCCCATTTTTGCATCGACGATCTTATCGGCGACGGCTGCGTCGGATTACTGCGAGCAGTCGATCGCTACCGCCACGCTCAAGGCGCGACCTTCGAGACCTGGGCGACCAGGCTCGTCCGTGGGGCGATGTTAAACGGCTTGCGCCGCATGGACGCGATGCCGGAGCGCGTTCGACGCGATGCGCGCAGTCTGGAAAAAGCCAGGTCGCAAATCGGACATGTAAACGGCCGCTCTCCGAGCGACGATGAAGCGGCAACGAGCGCAGGGCTCGACGCCCGCAAGCTGCACGCCGTCAAAGTCGCGCTCTTGCGCGCCGCTGCTCTTTCTTTGGACGCGCCTATCGGTTACGCGGACGATGCCGCCTGCTACGGAGATCGGATTCCCGCGACCGCCCTAAGCCCGCCGGATGCCGTCATCCGCAGGCTCACCCGTCGCGAAGTAGGCCGGGCGGTCTCGACGCTACCGAGCCGCGAGCGGCTTATCATCGCGTCTTTTTATGGAGGCGAGGCCAGCTTCCGTCAAATCGGCGACCGTCTGGGAATCAGCAAGCAGCGCGTGTCGCAGCTGCACGGCCGTGCGATCATTGGTCTGCGCTTCGCTCTCGCACAACACGCCGACGCATGACCGTCGAACCTTCAGGACCAGCCTCCGAAGCGTCGAGCGCCGAAGCTCTTGTTTCGGGCACGCTCGACGGCGGCGCGGTTTCGGGTGGTCTCTACGACCACGCGCATCTGCGCCAGGCCGACTCCATCATCTTAAGTCGGGCCGCGGAGCGCTTGCTTCGAGCAGGCCTGCGGCTTCGCGCGTATATCGACTCGGCTCTGCTGGAACTTCATCGCCGTATACGGTCGAGCGCGGGCTCGATACTGCTGGAAGGCGGCGTCTACCGCGCAGTCTGATCCGGCCCGGCGTCGGACAGCGCGGGCGGAACGCCATCGATGAGGGCGAGGTGGCGCGCCAGAAAATTTCGCAAATCTTGGCGTACTGCGCGCAGCTGGTCCTGAACCTGAAGCAGCTCCCGATTCGCGTCGTCGATCTGCTTGCGGACTCCCTGCAGATCCGTTTCGGCGGCAAGTTTTGCCTGTTGCTTGATGATGTCGACTTCTTTGTGCGCCGTTGCCTTGACTTCGTCGGCCGTCCGCTGCGCTAGCAAAAGGGTGCTTTGCAGGCTCGCCTCCATAGTCTTGAAGTGCGACACCTTTTCACTGAGATCAGCGATCGTGGATTCCATCTGCGTGCGTTGATCGATGTCCTCTTCCATCGATTCGATGATCTGGTCGAGAAATCGGTCCACATCTTCGCGCGCGTAGCCCTGCAGGGCTTTTTTGAATTCGCGATGTTGGATATCGACCGGCGTTATCTTCACGGCGGACCTTCCGGCGCCGGCTCAGTACGTCTCGTACGCCGCCCCGACGGCGCTTTCGGCTTCTTTCCCCGTTATGCTGACGTTGCTCGGCGCGAACAGGTATATGCCTTCGGCCACGCGCTGCATCTTGCCGTCTAGCGAGTAGACCGCGCCGCTCAAAAAATCCACGATACGCTGAGACAGCACGCGATCGGCTCCGATCATGTTGATCATCACGAGCGTCCGCGCGCGCAGATTGTCCACCATCTCGCTGACGTCTTCGAATCGCCGCGGATGGAAGATCGCCACTCCGACGCGCCGCGTCGACTTGGCGTCCTGAAACGAGACGATGCTCGCCTTTCGGTCCTCGCGCTCGAAAGCATCATCTGCTTCATCATCCGAGCCGCCCGTAAAGAAATCCGCCATTTTCGAAAGCACGCCGGCGTGGATCATCTGACAGGCTCCTTCTCTTTGACTCGCTCACCGAACAAGGCCGTGCCGATGCGCAGCATCGTGCTGCCAGCTCGTATCGCCTCGCCCATGTCATTCGACATCCCGAGCGACAGATGTTCGATGCCCGGCACGACGGCCCGCATGGCATCGTAGGCCCGAGCGGCGCGCCCAAAGGCGTCCGGCACGGCACCGCTTTGGCGCGGGCCGACGGCCATCAAGCCGCGCGGCCGTAAGGCTTCGAAACGCGAAAGTTCGGCCGCAAAAGCGACGCAAGAATCCGTCGGGACTCCGCCACGGTCGTCTTGCGAGATATTTGCTTGAACGAACACGTCCAGGCTTGGTTTGCCGGCTTCCTTCGCGCCGCGATCGAGCTGGGCCGCGACGGCGAGATCGTCCACCGTTTGCACGACGTCGAAAAGAGCCGCGATGCGGCGAGCTTTGTTACGCTGAAGGCGGCCGATGAAGTGCTTGCGCACGGGATACGTCGGCCACGCCACGCGCGTGAATTTCACGTCGGCTTCCTGATAGTAGTTCTCGCCGATGTCGGTTAGGTTTGCCGCGATGGCCGCCGCTATCACCTCCGCGCCGAATCCCTTGGTCGCGGCCACCAGACTCACGTCTTGGCCCCTTCGGCCGGCCAGCTCGCACTCGCGCTGGATGCGAGCGCGCACGCGCGCGAGCGACCCAGCGACTGTCCTGGCGAGTTCGCTTCCCGCTTGTTCGCTCACATGTTCGACCGTTTCGCAGTGCGGTCCGTTGTTCCTCCGCTACCATGCGGCCCGCAGGCCGATCGTTGTCGACCGTCAGGGCGCTCGCCAAAGCGCCAGACGGGTTTGACTCCACTGCTGGAAGCGCCGGTTCTCGATCGCGTGCCGCGCCCCGCGCATCAGGCGCATCAAAAATCCGACGTTGTGCATGCTCACCAGCCGTGGCCCGATCGCCTCATTCGCGCGGAAACAATGGCCGAGATACGCCCGCGTGAACTGCGTGCATGCCGGGCAATCGCAATCCTCGTCGAGCGGCGTAAAGTCCGTTCCAAACCGTGCGTTGCGCAGGTTCAGCGGACCGCGCATCGTCAGAGCAAGACCGTGGCGGGCGCAGCGAGTCGGATAGACACAGTCGAACATGTCAACACCGAGAGCGATGCAACGAATCAAGTCCTCGGGAGTTCCGACACCCATAAGATAGCGCGGCTTGGACTGCGGCAGCTCCTCGCATGCCGCACGGACCATCGCAGCGCCGGCATCTTTCGATTCGCCGACCCATAAGCCGCCGATGCCATAACCCGGAAAGTCGAGCGCTGCAAGATCGCGAGCGCTCGAGCGACGCAGATCATCGAACGTCGAACCCTGGACGATGGCGAACAGCAGCTGATTCTTCTTCCGCTTTGCCGCTTGACTGCGATCCGCCCAACGCAACGTCCGAACAGCCGATTCGCGGGCGGACCCGAAATCCACGCCGCCGGCGGCGCAATCGTCCAGCACCATGGCGACGTCCGCACCCAAGGCCTCTTGCAGTTCGACCACGCTTTCCGGCGTGAAGGTGTGGCGCGAACCGTCTACGTGCGACGCGAAGTGGTACCCTCCGTCATCGACGCGGGAAAACTGCGCGAGCGAAAAAACTTGAAAACCGCCGCTGTCGGTCAGAATCGGCCGATCCCAAGCCATGAAGGCATGGATGCCGCCGGCGGCAGCAATCGTCGCGGCGCCGGGGCGCAAGTAACAATGATACGCGTTGGCTAAGATCATACGTGCGTCGCAGGCACGCAGATCATCGGGCAGCAGGGTTTTTACGGCCGCTTGCGTGCCGACCGGCATGAAGGCGGGCGTATCGACGGCGCCGTGAGCCGTGAGCAGAGTCCCAGCCCGCGCCAGCTCGTCGGTCGCTTGCAGGACGAAGCTCAAGGGAGCAGTCCGCGGCGTAGGCGATCGACCAGACCGGCGAAATCGGCGGCCCAGGGCGACGAAAACGACATGGCGACACCGCTTATCGGATGACTGAACGCGAGCAGGCTTGCGTGCAGAGCTTGTCTATGCATGCCGGTGCTCGGTCGCGAGCTTCCGTAGACGTCGTCGCCGACGATGGGATGGCCGATAGATGCGCAATGGACCCGGATCTGATGGGTGCGCCCGGTCTCCAGGGTGATCTCCAAGCGTGCGAAGGACGGCGTCCTCTTCGGAGAACTGCGCGTTTCTTGTGGGGCGATAAACGTCTCGACCGTGCGGTAGTGAGTTAGCGCGGCCCGGCCCTTGTCGCGGACGGCAAACTTCACACGCGAACGTGGATCACGTCCGATCGGCGCGTCGACCGAAGCGATCGCCAAAGCCGGAACTCCCCAAACCACGGCGTCGTAGCGGCGCCGAACGGCGCGGGCCGCCATGGCGGCTGACAAGGCTCGCATCGCGGCGTCGCTTTTGGCGACGACCAGCAGACCGGACGTATTCTTATCCAGCCGATGGACGATGCCGGCCCGGAGAACGCCGTTGATCGACGGGAGCGGGCCGAGCGCGGCCAACAGCGCGTTCACGAGCGTCCCATGCGCGCTTCCCGGGGCGGGATGCGTCGCCATACCGGCCGGCTTGTCGACGACGCACAGGTCCGCATCCTCGTAGACGAGATGCACTGGGATATCCTCGGGCTGCGCCGAGGCAAGCGTCGGCTGCGGGGTCGTCACGGATATTCGTTCGCCGACCGAGACCATGTGGGAAGGTTTCACCGAGGCGCCGTTCACAAGCACGAAGCCGTCACGCACCAATTTGCCGCCTGCGCTGCGCGAGCGGTCGCATCGTCCTGACACGATCACGTCTATGCGTCGGCCGGCGTCCTCTTGTCCGGCGACGAAATCGAACCGCCGGCTCACACCTGGGTCGAGGAGCGCGCATCCTGCGCGAGCATCCTTAGGAGCAGCAGGCAGACCCCGACGGTTATGGCGGAGTCGGCCACGTTAAAGACCGGCCAAACCCGAAAATCGATGAAATCCACCACGTATCCGAAACGCAGCCGGTCGAGGATGTTGCCGATTGCTCCTCCGAGGATGAGCGCGAATGCCGCATGGGTCAGCAACGTCACGCCTTCCTTGCGGTACCATAGGTAGAACACGACCAAAACCGCGGAAGCGGCCGCAGCTAGGAGCAGCGGATGAGAACCGAACAGGCCAAAGGCGCCGTGGTGGTTTTGGACGTACGTAAGGTAGAGGATGCGCGGCACGACGATCCGGCTTTCGTCAGGCAAGAAATGAGCCGCGACCGCATGCTTGGCGATCTGATCGACCAAGACCACCATCGCCGCCATGAGAAAGAAAAGGAGCGAGAGCGCCGGTCTAATGGCCGCTGCCTTGGGGCTGGGAAAGCCGCAAGAAATGGTCGAGGAACTGGCTTAAGACGGGCAGGTGCAAAGCGATGATCTTTCCCACGACGGCGACGATCAGGGAGAAGAGAATCGTCGCACCCAAGACGGTTCCAAGTCCGCGCGCCAGACCGGCCAGAAAGTTTATCCATAAAAGCCGGGCCGGGCGCTGAAGCAGTCCGACATAGTCCCCCAGATTCATCCTTTCCACGATCTTCGCGATCCGGTCGATCTCTCGCAGCGTCGCGCGCATTTCGTCCGCGGCGGGCAGACCGTCGCTTTCCTCGCGCACCGCCTTCACGACGCCGCTCCCTCAGATTGCGCGCGCCAGGCGTCGAGAACCCGCAGCAAGTCTTGAGCGAGGACGTACAGCAGCGCTTCGGGTCCGGCCCGATGAGCTCCGATCGCCAAGCTGGCAACCGCAGCGAGCGTCACGATCACGCCGGCGACGGTGCCGCCCAGAAAGTTGATGGCGAAGACCCGATAGGGACTGGCCCAGTAGACCGCCGCCTGCAACGCACCCTGGCGCAAGAGGACGTTTTTCAAGAGCCGTAATTGCAGGAAGCCGTCGGTCACGCGCGTTTTACGATTGCACCACTACGGGGCGACGATCGTACGCCGCGACAAGCGTTTCGATGCTTTGTCCGGTCAAATAGGAGATGTACACGGGCACGAGCGGCAGCACGCACGGCGAGATAAAGGAGACCAGGCCGGCGACGAATACGGCCTCGATGGAAAGATTGTTGCCGCTCGACTCTGGTCCCGTGCCGACGTTTTGCAACGTCGGGAACGTCTGGTACAGCCAGCCGGTGAAGCGCAAGAAAGAATTGGTGAAGACGACGATACCCATGAGAACGACCAAAGCTCCGGTCACAGCCTCGATAGCCGGCAAGAATCTTTTGATGCGGTTGAGGAAAGGCAGCACATAGTGGAGACCGACGGCAGTCGCCAGCAAAGGCATTCCCAGCCCCATAGAGTAGACGAATAGCAGACCGACCGCAGCCGCGATGGTGCGCGTCTCCGCGGCCATCCCTAAGACGGCCGCAAGGATCGGCCCGATGCACGGCGACCAGCCGGCGGCGAATCCGATGCCGACGAAAAACGAACCGACGTAAGAAACGCGACCGCGATTGACCCGCAGCCTCTTGTCCATCGCTAGGAACGATATGCGAAACAGGCCGAGCATGTTGAGGCCGAGAACAATGATGACGAGTCCGAAAATTCGCGTGATCAGCGTTCGGTAATCGGCGAACACCGTCCCAAGCGCGCTTGCGGTGGCGCCCGCAATGATAAAGATCAACGTGAATCCAGCTATGAAGACGAGCGAATGCGCGATGACGTCGCGCCGCTGGGCGTCGTCGAACGGGATGTCACTCGCAGTTGGGGCCGAGGTGGTCATACGCTCTCTTGACAGCCGCAATCCTTAGCTCGCCGCATTGGTTTACGTATCCCAACGTAGATCCGGTCGCACTGCACGTAGGACGGGCCGGGATCCGCTGGTACGGCCTTACGTACCTTATCGGCGCCCTTATCGTCTACCTCCAGTTACAAAGCCGACGCAGCCGGCAGCGCACGGGCATGACGATCGAACAAGCGCAAGAGTTCGTCGTGTACGCGATGATGGGAGTCATCGTGGGCGGCCGGATCTTCTTTCTCATCGCAGACTTGCTGACACCGCCGCAAGCCGGCGGGCATCCCATGTCGTATTACCTTGAGAACCCGCTTGAGCTGATCAGCATCTGGCACGGCGGCATGGCATTCCACGGCGGCCTGATCGGTGCGATCGTCGGAAGCTGGCTCTTCTTGCGAAAGACGGGTCTTTCTTTTTCTCCACTGGCGGATGAAGGAATCCTGTGGTTGCCGCTCGACATCGCGTTGACGCGCTGTGCGAACTTCATCAACGGCGAGCTTCCGGGGCGACTCACGGATGCCCCGATCGGAATCCACTTTCCCGATTTTTCCGGCTACCGCTATCCGTCGCAGCTCTTCGAAGCGGTCGGCATGGTGCTCGTCGTTCTGCCGCTCCTGTGGCTGCTGCACTCGCGAAGCCGGCGAGCTGACGGCATCATTTTCTGGGCGTTCATAGCGGCCTACGGCGCGGTCCGCACGGTGGTCGAGTTCTACCGCGAGCCCGGTATCGTTTTCTTCGGATTGACCGGCGCGCAATACCTGACGATCGCCATGCTGATCTTGGGCGTCGTTATGATGTGGCGCTGTGCCCGCAGCCGTCCGTCGGCGACCGTGCCGGTCCGGAGCGCAGCGCCGCTAAACAGACGAAGCTAGACGCCCGGACGGACCTAAAGGTCCGTGGCTACAGACGCACTTGGGGGAGGCAATGAACTGGCGCGGCTTTGGGCGCGCCCGATTTGGTCTCGGCGGTCGCCGCGCTCAAGGTCCGCGGCGAAGACCATCAGCTGGCGCAAGAGCGATGCGCCAGTCTTCCCCATCGGTCTCAAAGCTGGGTGCAAACGGCGGACCGTTGATCTCGACGGCAAGCGTCTCGCCGCCGATATAATCTCGCCAGGCGTCGACCGCGGCGCTTGCCTCGCCGCGGCCCTCGATGCGAAGGCGGATCCGATCGCTGACTTCCAGTCCCGCGGCCTTGCGAGCTTCCTGAACGGCGCGAACGATTTCGCGCGCCAGCCCCTCGAGAACGAGCGAACCGTCCAGCCGCGTATCGAGCGCAACCAGAACGCCATCGCCCTGTGCGAACACGAAGCCGCGGGCCGACTGGCTATCGACCAAAATGTCCGTGGGGTTCAAGAAAAACGTCTCACCATCCGCCGATACGTTCACCGGCTCACCGCGCGAAACAGCGGCTGCCACCGCTCGCGAATCGGCAGCCGCTAGAGCGGCGCGCACCGCCGTGATCTTGGCTCCGAAGCGGGGTCCCAAGAGCGGCAGGTTCGGCCGTAGACCGTAGTCGATAAACTCAGAGTCGGACCCGGTAATGTTCAGTTCTTTGACGTTGAGCTCTTCGAGTATCAAGTCGGCAAAACGCTGCACGGCGGCTGCGTCCGCGTCGCGCGGGCGCACGTGGGCCGCGCGCAGCGGTTGGCGCGTCTTGAGCTTTGCTAGCGCGCGCGCTTTGCGCCCCACTTCAACGACGGATCTGGCTGCGCTCATCGCGGCGATCACTTCGGCGTCCTTGCATTCGTCGCGAGCTTGCGGCCAACGAGCGAGATGAACGCTTTGCGGTGCGTCGGCCGCCACGGACCTCACGAGCCGCTGATAAAGAGACTCCGCGAGGAAGGGGACGAACGGGGCGATCAGCAGCGTCACGCCAGTCAAGCACTCGTACAGCGTGCGGTAGGCCGCTGCCTTGTCGGATGCGGGCGTGTTTCCCCAAAAGCGGTCTCGAGACAGCCGCACGTACCAGTTCGAGAGGTCGTCGATAAAGGATTCGATGGCCCGGCCCGCATTTTGAGCGTCGTACTTCTCCAGCGCGCCGGTCACGAACGAGATGAGCCCGTGCAGGCGCGCCAGCACCCAGCGGTCGATGTCCGAACGCTCTTGCAGCGGCACGTCCGGCGGTGCACCGACCTCATCGGCATTGGCGTACAGGACGAAAAAGATGCACGTGTTCCACAGCGTGCCCATCAGAACGCGAGCCGCTTCGCCGATCTGCTCGACAGATATTTTCTTCGAGACGCCGGGCGAGCTGCCGGTCAGAAAATACCACCGCAATGCGTCGGCTCCGACGGTCTCGAAGATCGCGTAGGGGTCGAGGACATTCCCCTTGCTCTTGCTCATCTTCTCGCCCGACGCGTCGACGACCAGCCCGAGCACGATGGCGTTGCGGAAAGCCGGTGAATCGAACAACAGCGTCGCGATGGCATGCAGGCTATAGAACCACCCGCGCGTTTGATCCAGACCTTCGCAAATGAAGTCGGCAGGAAAGCTTTCGTCGAAGTGGGCGGTATTCTCAAACGGGTAATGCCACTGCGCGTAGGGCATGGCTCCCGAATCGAACCAGGCGTCGATCACTTCAGGGACGCGCCGGTATTCGCGCCCGTCGCGCATGAACGTCACGCCGTCGATGCTAGGTCGGTGCAGGTCCATCCCCCGCAGGTCGCGACCGCACAGAGTTGACAGCTCGTCGAGCGATCCGACGCAGACGAATTCCTTGCCGTCGGTCCATAACGGCAGCGGCGTCCCCCAAAAACGTTCGCGAGACAGCGCCCAATCGACGTTGTTCTCCAGCCAGTCGCCGAAGCGGCCATGTTTGATGCTCTCGGGAAACCAATTGACCGCATCGTTGTTCGCGAGCAACTGCGCCCGAAACGCCGTCGTCCGGATGAACCAAGCCGTCTTGGCGAAGTACAGCAGCGGATCGCCCGTCCGCCATCCGAATGGGTAGCTGTGGCGGTACGTCTCGGCCCGAAACAGCAGCTGACGCGCTTCGAGATCGGCCATGATGGGCCCGTCGGCTTCCTTAAAGAAAAGGCCGGCGGCGACCAGGACGTTTTCGACGACGTGGCCGCCCAGGTCGACGCTGTGATACACGGGCAGATTGTTGGATTTCGCCAACGTCAGATCGTCCGCGCCGTACGCCGGGGCGATGTGGACGATCCCCGTTCCGGCATCGGTGGTGACGAAGCGAGCTGGAATCACGTAGTGGCGATCGCCTTGCATCGTGCAGTAGTCGTATGGCGACACGTATCTCATGCCGGCCAGATCCGCGCCGCGCATGCGGCGGATCACCGCCACCGGCTCTTCGCGGAAGACCGGTCCGACGAGCTGCTCCGCCAGGATGATTCTTTCCGAGGACGCGCGTTCTACGATGCAGTAGTCGACCTCCGGATGCACGGCCAGCGCCATGTTAGCGGGCAACGTCCAGGGCGTGGTCGTCCAGGCAAGGAGCGATGTCCGGGGATCGTCGCGCAGCCGAAAACGTACGAAGACGGACGGATCGTCCACATCCCGGTAGCCCTGCGCGACTTCATGATCGGAGAGAGTGGCGCCGATACGCGGATCGTAGGGCACCACTTTGTAATCTTGTTGGACAAGGCCTCGATCCCACAACAGCTTGAGCAGCCACCAGACGCTCTCGATATAATCGTTGCTCAGCGTTATGTAGGCGCCTTGGAGATCGATCCAATACCCCATGCGCTGGGTCAGGCGGTTCCACTCGTCGACGTAGCGGAAGACGCTTTCCCGACAGCGACGGTTGAACTCCGCGACGCCCACCTCGCGCTCGAGCCGACTTTTATCGAAGATGCCGAGCTCGCGCTCGACTTCATGCTCGACGGGTAGACCGTGCGTGTCCCAGCCGCCTTGCCGGCGTACGAAATATCCGCGCATTGTCCAAAACCGAGGAAAAAGGTCTTTGAAGGTGCGCGTCAAGACGTGATGGACACCGGGTCGTCCGTTGGCGGTCGGTGGGCCCTCGTAGAACGTGAAGCGCGGCCCGTCGACGGTTTGCTCTAAGGTCCGCTCGAAGACGCGCTCGCGGTTCCACAGGTCTAAGATCTCCAGCTCGCGCGACGGCGTATCGGGATGATCGGGAAACGGCGCAAAGAGGCGGCCTTCAACCTTCCTTTCCTTCACCGCCGCCCCCCGCTCGCTGCGCGCCGCAGGGCGGCGTGGATCGTGTCTGCGGAGATGATCCCGGTGAGGTCGCCGTTCTCAACGACCGGCAGGCCGCGCACCCTGTTCAGCGCCATCGCGTTGAGAGCGTCGCCCGCGGGAGCGGCAGCATCGATGCCGGGAGTTCGATAGGCGGGAGTCATGACGGCCGTCACGGGCGTCGCTTGACGCAAAGCCGGCGACACGATGGATGCCTGGGCGGTGGAAAGCAAGCCGAGGAACGAGCCGTCCTCTACGATGGCATACCCCCGCTCGCTGCGATCCGCAAAATCGGCAAAAAACGAGGCGATGCTCGTCGTCGCGGGGACGCGAGCGAGATCACGCATCATGCAGTCGCCCACGCGCATCCGCTCTAGGGATAGATCGATCTTCGCTTGGCGGCCTGCGCCCAGCGCTGCTTGTGCGAGAAAAAGAGCGATGGCGATCGTCCATAGGCCGCGCATCATGTGCAAGGGGCCCACGAAGTAAAGTCCCGCAGCGACGAGCACTCCCGCGATAATCAAGCTTGTCCTGCTTGCCAGCGCCGTCGCTCTGCCTCTGCTTCCAAGGCGATGCCAAAGGACAGCGCGCAAGATGCGGCCCCCGTCGCTTGGGAAGGCCGGCAGCAGGTTGAAGAGCGCCAGCATACAGTTGGAGTACCCGAGCAGCAGGGCGAAAACAGATGCGGCCACCAAGCCCAAAGCCGAGAGCAATTCGTACGCGCCGAGAAATAGGGCGCCGAGCACGATGCTCGCGATTGGGCCGGCCGCCGCCATCGATACCTCGTCGCGCGGTCGAGCGGGCTCGCTGAGGATGGTCGCGACGCCGCCGAACAAGAAGAGCGTGATGTTGCCGGTCGCTATACCCTGGCGGCGTGCCATGGCGGCGTGTGCGAACTCGTGAACCACGACGCTTGCGAACAAGAACAACGAAACGGTCAGTCCCAGCACGATGAGCTCGGCTTTGCCAAGGCCATTTGCCACGATGCCGGCCGCCGTCATGGCGGAAGCGGCGAAGATTCCGTAGATCACGAGCCAGCTGGGGTGGACGACGATGTCGATGCCCCATATCGAACCCGCCCGCCATGCCCAACGCCGCCTCATCGTTCGCCTTTTAAAGTTTTAGGCGGCGGTCCCCTCGGCGAGTTGTTGCAGCAGATCGAACGCGGACGCGGCGGCCCGCTCGAGTTCGTTCGAGGCGCTTTGCAGCAACGCGCGCAAAGCTGGACGCTGTCTCCACAAACCGTCCACCAATATCACTCCATCGCTCTCGTGCCCCAGATCGCAAACGGGATACCGAAGGCGTCGGGTCAACGCCTCGATCTTCGGATCGTACGAGATGGGTAAGAAGGGAACCGCCAGACGCGTCGCCACGATCAAAGCGTGCAAGCGCATACCGACGACGGCGCTGCAGCGGGAAAAGAGCGATGCCATGGCGGGTAAATCGTAGTCTCCACCGAGCAGCACCGGGGCCGAGCGGCACAAACGAATCACCTCTATCGCCGCCTGAACATCGTGCGGGCGTTGAAAGGGAACGAAGATCACTTGAGCCCCGTACTCGCGCGTCAAATAATCTATACCGGCCGCCAGTTTACGAGCCAGCTTCGCGAGGACGGGCGCTTGACGAACGACCACAGCGACGAGCGGACCGTTGAGGTTGTTGAGACTTTCCCGATCGAGCGGAGCGGGGGCGTCTGCAGCTTGATTCGTACTGCATAGGAAGACCGGGTCTGCCCCTAAGTGAACCGTGCCCGCTGGCAGCAGCGAATGCAGCGTCCTTGCGCTTTCTTCATCGCGGACGGAAGCGACCCGCACTCCCGCGCAGGCGCGTCGCACGATGGCCCTTCCGACGAAACTTAACGGCCCAATCCCTTGCGCAAAAATTGTCGCCACCCGTCCTACCCGGACCGCTTCGCGCAGAATGCCCGCGTAGTAGGCGAGACTGCGCAGGCTGGTCGCGTCCTGTAACAGCCCGCCGCCTCCGCTGACGACGACATCCGCGTCGGCGATAGCTCGCCGCACGGCGCCCCATGCCGAACGGGGAACGACCTCTACCGCGTGCCTCTGTCGCGTCTGCGCCGGATCGGCGGAAAGAACGGTCAGGCGATCGTGCGGGCGGCGGCGGCGCCACTGCTCGATAAAGACCCGCAAGATCGCTTCGTCGCCGAAGTTTCCGAAACCATAATAGCCGGATAGCAGTAAGCGAAGCGGCCGCCCGCTCATGCCGGCAAAGCTTGTTTGCGCCGCCAAATGAGCCGGTAAAGCGCTTGGCTTAGCATGCCCAATAGAAGCCCCAGAACCAATCCGTTGACGAGCCGCAACAAATCGACGCTCAGCGGCGTGTGAATGTGCGAGAAGGTGTCAAGCACATCGGCCAAGCCCACGCCGGCGGCGAGGATAAGCAGCCATCCCACCGCGGCTCTGTGCGGGGGTGCTAATGCGGGCAGCAGCACGAGCGCCGGGAAACCGATCAGGAACTCTTTGAACCGAGGCCGCGCTCCCAAAAGTGCGGTCAACGCCCCGCGTACGTGCGACTCAAAGCCCGACACGCTGACGTCGGGTTGATTGCCGGATCGGGCCACGAGCAGCACTCCGGCGATCGCCAAAATGAATACCGCCCCGAGTTGCCACGCTCGCACCGGCGATTGCAACAGACGGCGGCCGTCCGGGCGGGCGCCGAAGCGGTCAGTAAAGGAATAAAGCGCCAAGAGCAGCAGCGGAGGCAGCACCAGGAGCAGTTTTACGCCGACGAATTGCTCGGCTTCGATCATGAACGCGGCTTGCGACAAAAGACCGGTGATGAACAAGCCGCCCAGCACGGCAAAAGCCGCCGCTCGCAGCAGGCACAGGGCGCCGCGGCTCGCATCAGCGACAAAAGAGCTTGGCCCCGAAGATGCTGAGGTGAAATACGCCGCCGTCATGGCGCCGGCTAGGACTCCGAAGGTCAATCCCCCGCCCAGCGCCCACAGTTTACGCATGGAGATATCGTGATGCAATGCCGTGGCCGATAAAAAAGCCGCGACGGTTGCGCCGTACGCGATCCACGCGATCCAGGGGCGAGCCCAACCATACAGATCGAGCAGCAGGACGAAAGCGGCTGCGACCCCGAGTGCCGCGACGAAGTACAAGAACTGCAGTCGCCGGCTCTTGAAGTCGACTAGCCCCTCCGCCCGGCCCGCTCGAAACCCGTTGGCGGCCAGCCGATCGTGCAACTCTCGGATCATGTCAAGGTTGGCTCGTTCGGCAGACTCGGTGCGCACGCTGCCGCCGGCCGCGGCTATTTGGACGACGTGCGGAAAAGGCCGCAGGTAGATCACCCGGATGTTTCGCTCGCGAACGCCCAAGATGTAGCGCGAGACGATGGTCTCGAGATCCAGCTTATCCATCTCGAGTTTGGAAATCGCTTGCACCCGAACCGTTTGGGTGACGATGGCGCGCGCCAGCGTTTGCGAGCCCTTCTGGATTTGATTGGGATCGTACGCCTCCACGTCGCCGAAGTTGACGCCGTGCGCTTTGAATGCGTCCACCGTGGCCGGCAACGCGTACGGATAACCGAGCACCGCGTTTGCCTGCCCGAAGAAGATCACGGTGCCGATTCGCCCGCCCGCAAGCATCTGCCGAAACACCTCGTCGATTTGCGCGGCGCCTAAGCGCTCGTTGTCGGTCACCCGCGGATCGACGAGCAGCCCAAGATGCCTGATCGGCGCCGTCACGTCGGCCGAAATACCAAGTCCCAGGCCGTTAAAGAAATCGAGCTGGGTCCTGACCGCGATGATGGCCGGGAATGCCGCGCGCACGATCCGTACCGTCTTTGGCTCGAGCTGCGTGCGCAAAACGGATAGATACCGGCGCAGCGTCGGCGCGTCGTAAACGCTGATATAGACGCTGTCGGGCTGGACTGAATGCGCGGCGACCAGCGCCGCGAGCCCACGATCCCGAAGAGGCGTGAGACGAGCGGCATCGATGAGCTGTTGTCCGGACTGCACGTAGGCGTGGTTTCCGACATTGATCCGCTGTCCGGTCTCCTCGTAGACCGCGACGGATGTCAGGCCCGCGCGGCGCATGGCGCCAAGGAGTTGTTCCGAATCATATCCGTAGGAGCGAGCGAAGTCGGCAAGATCCTGCTGGTCCATCGTAATTTCGACCGACCGGTTGGCGGACTCAAAGCGCCAGCGATCGCCGGCGACAAGAATGCTTGCGACGGCGCCGAGGCTGAGAAGCACAATAGCGACCCGCCGCAGGGAAAAAGGCTGCATTGGAACTCATCGTTTGTGGGTGCCTGCGCGGATTCCCGCGGCGCTCGCTGGGTCGCTCGGTCTTGCGCGGCGAAGTCGGCCACGCCCTGCGAAAGAGCCTTTGGTCCGCGCGCAAAATGATGCGGGGCATGGGCCGTATGGCGATCCGTTGAAGCTCTCGGCATCATGCCGGCCGTCAACGTGACCTGCTTCCAATGCGACGGCAGACGCCTGTGCGCGAAATGCCGCGCAGCCGGGAAATTGATCGAAAGCGCAGGCTATCAAGTCGTTCATTCCACCCGCTACGATGCGCTCAAAGCTGCCATTGCCGGCACGTACGCATTTGAATCATGCATCATTCCCGTGGCAGCCGACGAGCATGCGATCGTCGATGCGTCGTTCGCGCTGCTTGCGGACAAACGGGTCGCGATCGTGACCGACGAGTTGCCAGCGAAAGATGCCGTGCCGCCGCATTTCAAGCTTCTTGCATCGAAGGAGTACGAGCACGGTGCCGGCGTCTTGGATTGGCTCGCGGGCGCCCCCCAACCGGCCGCCCATGCGAGCGTGCATCGAGAGACCGACGATCGGACGCGTGCGGCCAGCCGCTTGGCCACCGTCGTCAATGGCGCCGCTTGCGAAAGCCGTGAACCGCTGCAAACGACGTTGGACTTTCCATCGATCATCCAAGACGAAGCCGCCTGGACCGAGGCGAGCGGCGTGGGGTTCAGCATCGTTTTGCTCCGCGCGGCGGATGGCGATGCGGTTTCCCGACGGCAGCGCGCACAAACTGCCGCTCAAGCGATCCGCGAAGTCCTGCGCCGCGGAGATGTCGTTGCGGTGGCAGGCGAAGATGTGCTGATCGTGTTGCCTCAGGCGCACGAGCCTGAAACCGTTCGCGCATTGGGCAGAATCGAGCCGGCCGTTCTTCACTGCGCGCCGCAACAAGGAAAGCGCACCCCAGGCGGACGTTTTAGGATCGGAATCGCCTCGTGTCCAGGCGATGGGCTATCCCCGGTCGTCTTGCTGGCCACGGCAGACGCTGGTCTGCGCGGTCTAAGAAGCCGCGCGCCGGTCAGTAAAGGGTCGTCGTCGTAGACCATCCGCCGCCCGGCGGGGCCTCAGACGAAAGGATCAGCGTCACGGGGTACGAGGAGCCGCCTTCGGGCATCGTGACGGTTGCGACTTGGCGGTAGCCGTGAGCGGGAACGGAGAAGATTTTCAACAGCTCCGCTCTCCCCGGATTGACCGGGTGCAACTGCAAGAGTCGCCCGTCGACGAAAAAGCTGCCAGTCGCCCGGCCGCCGCGCGGCTGAAACCACATCCCGACATTCGCCGGGCGATCGCTTGGATTGAGGAGTGTGAGATTCGCTGATTGCTTGACGCCGTAATCGCCGCCTAGCACCTCTCCTTGCACCATGTTCCGCAGCGGCAGCTTGCCGATGGTCAGCGTGGTCGGAGCGTCGCCGACGGTATAGTATTCATCGTAATAGAAGTCAGGGACTCGATAGACGCCGCGCGCGTGGCGCACGGCGCTCTGCAGCAGAGTGTCTGAGACGGCTCCGACAGGCGAATCGTCCGCATCTTGCACGACGACTGCGATGCGAACTCCGTCACCCGAGATCACGCGCATCTGCTGCAAGCCGCTGATGAGATTGTCGCCGGGCAGCAATTGATCGATGACGTTTATCGTGGCTCCGGGCGGCACCTCATAGATCTCACCCTCGTTCGCCGCCTCGTGAACGAGAAAACGGCGAGTTGATTCGTGACCCACTTGCAAAATGTTCGGGTTGGGGCCTGCCAGGCCGTCGATGACTTGCAGCAGGCTTGCCTCACTGCCGTTATTTTGAACTTTGACGAGCAGACGCCGGGTGACCGAGTGCGGCGGCTCGTAATGGTAGTACAGCAGCCGCGCAGGTTCGCCCGAGTTGACGTCGGCGTAAAACAGCGTGCCGTTTTCCGTGATAGTCTCCGGAAAATCGGAGACCATGAGGAACTTAGGGGTGACCCGCGGTTGCGCGACGTTGACCACCCGTACGCTGACCGTCTGCTGGTAGGGCAAAAACGCCGGGCCCGTTATCGAAACGGGCACGTGCACTGAGGCGGTCTCGTCGGGCCCAAGCGAGTGGGCGTCTCGCACCGCCAAAGGGTCGATGGAAACGCGCGCTCCGGGTTCGGCATACGTGACCAGCAT
>JACRUD010000019.1 GCA_014304875.1 Vulcanimicrobiota bacterium | reverse complement strand
AGTTTTATGGCGAAATCGTCCGCAAGGGGGGCGAAAGTACCAAGAAACGGCACGGCTCCCAATTTTACGAGGAGATAGGTCACAAAGGCGGCCAGCGGGCCAAACGCTTCACGGAGAACGGGTCGCAATCATGAGAAACGGCAGCCGGCCAGCGAGCCGAAAAAAAGGTGGCGACATGACGGTACGCGAGGCCGGCAAAAAAGGCGGAGACGCAGTTCGCAATAAGTATGGTGCGACGTTCTACGAGGAGATAGGGCGTAAAGGCGGCGTTGTGACCAAAGAGCGCCACGGAGCCGAGTTCTATGAGGAGATCGGGCAAAAGGGCGGCAACGCCGTCAAGGATAAGTACGGACCCGGTTTCTACGAAGAGATCGGACATAAGGGTGGCCAAAAAGTAAAACGCCTCATCGAGGAAGCCAAGCGCTCCGAACGTTAGGCCCCTTTTTTCTTATAGTCCGCCTCACCGGAGACCATCTGGGAGGCCAATGTGAAACACGCCGACTCACGCGCTGCCGATCCCCAAGACATGTTTGGCGCTATCTTGGGTCTTCCGGAGCAGTGCGAAGAAGCCAAACGAATCGCGCTGGCCGCCGACCTGGGAGCTTTAACGGGGCGCCGCTTCACGTCGGTCGTGTTGGCGGGCCTTGGCGGCTCCGCTATCGGCGGCGATTTCTTGCGGTCAACCTACGAAACGCACTTGGCATGTCCCATGACGGTGATCAGAGATTACACCCTTCCCAGCTACGTGGGCCCGGATACGCTGGTTCTGGCCTCCAGCAATTCCGGGAACACGGAAGAGACGCTGTCCGCCTACGAACAAGCCCGCAAGGCGAAAGCGCCGATACTCGCCCTGACGACCGGGGGAAAACTGGCCGATCTGGCGGGTCGCGACGGAGTGCCCGTCGTCAAATTCCCCGCAGGTCTCCAGCCGCGTGCTGCAGTGGGCTACGCCTTCGTCCCGCTGGTGGTCGTGGCGGCGCGGCTTGGGCTTATGTCGGAGAGCCTGATCGACGATATCGACGAAGCGGCGGCGGTGCTCAAGGGCATCCGAAACGACTGCAACAGCGACGTGCCCGAATCCGGCAATCATGCGCGCCGTCTCGCATCGGTGTGGGTGGGCAAGATTCCGGTGATCTACGGTTCCCAAGCCGAACGGGGAGTGGTCGCGTATCGCTGGAAAACTCAGATCAATGAGAACGCGAAGGCGTACGCGTTCGCGAACGTTTTTCCGGAGCTCAACCACAACGAGACCGTCGGCTGGAGCGGAGATCACGGTCAAGGGGAGCCGCAATCTCTGCTGTCCGTGGTCGTCCTGCGCGACGATCGCGAGCCCAAACACATCGCCAAGCGTGTTCAGCTCACCAAGGAGATCATCCGCAAGCACGCCGCCGGCATCGACGAAGTATGGTCGCGCGGAGAAAGCGCGCTGGCGCGCATGTTGTCGCTCGTCTACGTGGGCGATTTCGCGTCCTGTTACCTTGCATACGCGTATGGCGAGGATCCGACGCCCGTCAAAGTGATCGATTGGCTCAAGGCTGAGCTGGCGAAGGTTTGACCGCACGATCGAGCCGCTTCTTCGTCGCGCCGACTATCGCTCGCCTTAGTCTATCAAAGTTTTAAGGCCGTTTTCCCAAAAGTCGTCTGGCCGCTGTTGAAGTTGACGGCTAGACGAGACGTCTGCAAGCCCGAGCCGCCGTACCGCATCTCAACCGTGGCCGGACACGTCAGCGTTGCGACGGCGTTGCTCCATAAGACTTCGTCCGTCGCCAAGGATTGCAGTTTTGCGTCGGGAGACGCGGTGCGCACGCGCACTCCCCCGCTGGCGGTGTAGTTCTGATTGCGCATGTCCAACACTAACTGGGAAGCGGTCAGCACGTAGACGGGTCGGGTGCCGCGGTAGTACGTCGCACGCACCCGGTGATAGGTCAGCAGCGATCCATCCGGGCTCACATCGCTCGAGTCGGCTGAAAATTTCCAGCCGACCCGTCCGCCGCTTTGGCCTTGGCCGACAACGCCGCGCATCGTGATTTGGTTTTGAACCGGCGTGGCGGGTAGGTCCGGAGCGAGCAATCCCGAGATGAGAACGTACGCCAGCAGGCCCAGCACGCAGATCCCTGCCGCCGCCGCGAGTGAGCGCCATTTCTGAAGAGACGCGCGCATCAGGTCACGAGCCGCTGCGCCTGGATCGCCAGCCGCTGGTGGGTGAGCGCTTTTCGGCCCGCGCCGCTGCGGCCAGAGTCAGCAGCAGCACGGCCCCTGCCAGCATGACGAGCCAGAAGGATCCCCATCTCAAGTACGGTGTGCTCAGCGGAGCCCCGATGTCGGCGATCACGACGCCGGCACGGTCCAGGCCCAGGACCGCGGCGGGTTTGCCCTTTGGGTCGACGATCTCAGAAATGCCCGTGTCGGCACCGCGTACGACCCATCTGCCCGTTTGCACCGCATCGATGACGGACATATCTAGGTGCTGGTACGGTCCCGCACCTTGCCCAAACCAGGCATCGTCCGTGACGACCAGCAGCGCGTAAGCGCCGGCGTTGACCGTGCGGCGAGCGTACGGAGCAAAGGCAGATTCGTAACAGATAAGCGTGCCGAAACCAGCTCCGGCCGCGTTGATGATCTTCGGCCCCTCACCCGGCACGAATTGCGACGCACGATCGAACAAAGGAAGCCGCCGCAGATAGGCGTCCAGCGGCAGATATTCGGCGAATGGGACCAGCAGGTGCTTGCGGTAGATGCCGGCGATGCCGCGCTGCGGCGACAGAGCGATGACGACGTTTTGGTATGCGTCCGGCTTCAGCCGGTCCACGGTGCCGGCCAGGATCCAAGTGCGCGTGCTTGCGGCAAGCGATTGCAGTTCGTTTAGCAAGCTCGCATCCTCAAGCGGGAAGGCCGTGATGGCGGTCTCGGGCCAGACGACGATCGCGGCCCCCTGCTGCGCGGCCGAACGAGTGAGCGTCGCATAGGTCTGCAGGCTTCTCTCGAAGGCCGCGGGCGACCACTTCACCCGTTGCGACACGTCGCCTTGCGCTATGGCGACTCTTAGGTGTGGCGGCGGCACGGCGATCCTTGCGCGCGCCGCATCCCCGATCGCGACGGCCGCGACCAGCGCGATGAGCACCGCGACCGCGGCGCGACGGCCGCCGAACGAGCCCCAGATGATGCCGGCCAGCGCGCTGTTGAACAAAGCGACGATCGTGGTCAGTCCGTACACGCCGGCGAAGGCGGCCATGGGCAATAGCCACGGGACGTGAGCCGCGACGAGTCCGATTTGTGCGAACGGCTGACCCAGTGCGCCACGGGTTCGCGACGTTTCAACGAGCAGCCATGCCGCAGGGGCCGCGATCACGGTCAGGGCGCGCAAGCGCCCGCGTCCGCATAGCGACGTCAGAAGGGCCGCCACGCCGATGGAGAATCCCTGAAAACCAGCCAGCAGGATGAGCGCGAGCACGGACCAGCCGCCGATGAAATCACCGATCGAGTTGGTCATCCAGTAGAGCGTGGACCCGAAGAAGACGCAACCGCAAAGCCATCCCCACCAAAACGCAGCTCTCCAGGATGCCCGCGACCACGACCAGAACAACGGCGCCAATCCCACAAACGCAAAAACGCTCAGGTTCGCCTTGGGAAACGAAAGCGCGAGCGCGAGCGGACAGGCTACGGACAGCAGCAGCATTGGAATCAGCGGCATCGATCGATCGGCTCCGTCGGCTTTTCCGAGTACTCGTCTCTGGTTTTTGCGCCGGGACGGCTCTGGTCGCGGCAGCTTGCGGTCGGGGCCCGGTCGAGCAGATAAAATCGACAAGCGCTGCGGGGACGATCACGTTCGAGATGTTCGTCCAAGGGCAAATCGTGCCGAGCCAGGGAGCCTACATCATCGCCGTGAACGCCAACGTCGACTCGTCGACCAACGTCAATCCGAACGAGGCGCCAGGAGAACCGACCATCGCTGAAGCGCAGGCCGGCACGTTCGTCCATTGGGATCAAGAGATGTTCTACGGCGTGTGCCCGAGAACGACGTCCACCGGCTTTTGCGCCCAGAATCCGCCGGCCGGCTTCACGTATGCCTTTAAAGCGCTCAACTCGGCGGGCGGCTCTCACACGATCACCTTCGTCCCCATCATTCTGACCGCCAATCAGTTCACGTTCATCCCGAACGCGAGCAACGGCACCGGGACTAACAACGCGCTGCAGATCCGGCTGCCGATCGCGTCTTTGTCCTTCAGCAGCGGTTCCACGGCCACCCCGCCGGCGACAGCTCCCCCAGCCGCGACCCAGATCTTCGTCAACTTCATCACGGTCGACACGAACGGCATACCGCAAGATCAACTCGCTTGCCTCACGGGGCAGACGATCGGACCTATCGCACTGACCGGACAACCCAACACGGTCACATTCACGCGCCCCGCCAGCTGCGCCGGGGGTGCCGTCAACCCAAACCTGTTCATCACCGGCGCAGAAGTCATCGTCAATCCGTCGCCCTGATTTCAAAAGTTCAGGTTTTGAGGAATGATCGGGCCGGAGTTGTTGATGCCGAAGTTCACGCTTTGGCTCGGAAAAGCCAACAGGTTCAGCGAGACGTCGACTTCTTTGAGAGGTTGCCGGTACGCCACTCGCACTTGATAGCAGTCGTTCACCGTGTGGCTGAGAAAATAGCTTTGGCCCTGAAGCCCGTGCAGCTTGAAGTCGTAGTTGCCTGAAAATTCCAAGTAATCGTTTCGCGACAGTGGCGTCGCCAGCGCGACGACGAGCGGGGAATACCCGGTGCCATGCGGATCGTACGAAGTTCCTAAACTGACGCTCGCGTAGGGGTTCGGCTGGACGTTGAGCTGGTAGTTGATATCCCCCAACAGCTTGTTACGGAAGTCGTAGTTCGTCGCCGCCGTGAAGCGGTAGATGCTGCCGTTGTAGACGTTCAGCGCTTCATCGAGCAGATCAAATCCGGTCAGAAGATCAAAAGACGTCAGGGGAGTGAAGCCGCGCACGCTCTGATCCTGATAGGAGACCGTGTTGTCGGCATGCGAGCCGATCAACGTGTGCAGCGCCAGCTGCTCGCCGATGCTCCCTCTCTGATCGCCGGTGCCGTAAACGTCTTGCCGCAGCGACGCCGAGGCCGTGAGGTCCGAATTCTTCCCAAGCCGGTAAAAAGCGCTCCCGACTTGCACCGCTGTTTCGTAACGCTCCGTTTTGATCGCATCGTACCCGTCGTTATAGACCCCGTCGGTCATGGTGATGGAAACCGGCAGCCGCAAAGAGGCGATCTCAAAAGGCCGCCCGCGCAGCGTCAGCTCGGGGACGCGCTGAAAGCCCAGCGTATCGACGGGAGCCAGCGCGTTGCCGTTTTGGTCGTCGCTGATCTGGCGGCCATGCGTCGTCGCGATGGCCAGGTCGGCATCGAAAAGCTTGGCCGAGTAGTGCGTATCGGTGTTGACCGACACCGTTCGCGAGAACGACAGGGGGTTAGAACTGTCCTGCAAAGACAAAGAGACGTTCTGATTAAAGGTCGGGCTGAACGAGATCGTATGGTTGAAGATGCCGCCGAAGGACGATGACGGTCCGCTGTTGGCGATCGTCGCTCCGTAGCTGGTCGTGCTGCGGTCGCCGGTGTGGGTGACGTTCAGATTAGCCGACGTCTGGGGCGGTATGGACGACAAGACGCCCGCCGCCCCGGAGTAGTTGAATTGCAGAGCGCCCGTGACGTGCTTGGTCAGCATTTCTTGCAGATTCGTGCTGACCTGAAAGCTGCTTTTTGAACCCGTCAAAAACTGTTGCTGCTTGTTGTTACGGAACTCGTAGAAGCTGAACGCCCCGCCGCCACGGCCATCGAGGCGCGAGAAGAACGCGTCGGCGCCGAAGCCGAGCCCGACTTTTTGGAAGAAGTCCAAGTGGTACGTGCCGTAATAGTTGGGACCGTGATAGAAATTCAAGAAGTTGCGCACGAAGACGCCTTCGGTCGAATTGTAGCCGATGCGCGGGGCAAACGCCGACGGCTTGCGCTCCGCCGCCACAGCGAGAGGAATGACCAGAACGCCGAGAGCCGCCACGAGGTACCTGCCTAAGAAGAGATCCGAGCTGTGCGCGATGAGTCGGTCGCCCGGCCGGATTTCGATCTCCCTGCCGCTGATGTGGTAGGCGACGTGATGGGGATCGCAGGTCGAGACCGATCCATTTTGGATCAGCGTGCGGCCCGCGGCGTCGACCGTGACCCGGCGGCCGGTGTAGTACAGAGCGCCGTGGATCTGCTCGCCCTGGTAGACGAGCGCGGCGCTCTGGCCGCTGACCCCCAGCATGGTGATGCGCCGCGTGCGCGCATCGTATTCCAAAGAATCCGCGCTTGCCGTGTCGCCGTCCGAGGCGACGAATCGGACGTGGCCGGTCGCCTGTAAGAGTTTGGTCGATCCGTCGTAGACCGCTTGATCACTCAGGACGTCCACGTCGCCGTCTCTGAGATCGACGTGACCGACCGCCGTCATGGTCCCCGTCGGCCCCAGGTTTCCGTATATCCGATCGGCCCGCACGCGAGCGTCTCCGGGCGACAAGGGCGTTTCGGCGGTCGACGAGCCGCTGGTGGGTTGCCCGGTGGCGCTCGCCGGTGGGCCGTTGGTCGTCGGGAAGTCCTGCGGGCCTGGGCCCGGCGTCGCGTAGACGGGGGGCGATGGGGAAGAGGAGGGCATCGGCATGGCGGGCTGCGCAGGCAGGGCTGGAATCGGCTGGCTTGCACTGACGGCGACGGCGACGAGGATCGTGAGGGCACGGGCCAAGGTGCTCAGCGCTCGGCCATCCTTAGCGCTCTTCTTTTACGAGCAGCGCGAGCCCGGCGAATCCGATCGATAGGTTGGGGATCCAGGCAGCGACGACTGCCGGCAGCGCTCCATTTTTGCCCAAGGCTGTCGTGGCGGCCATGACCAGATAGTACGCGAACATGACCACGACGGCGAGCATTGCCGCGACGCCGCGTCCGTTCTTACCGAACCGGACTGACAGAGGCAAGGCGATTAAAATGCCGACTAAGCACGCCAGCGGCATCGCAAATTTTTGCTGAAGCTTCATCTCGTCATCGCGCGTATCTTGGCCGCTGCCTTTTAAGGCTCTGAGTTCCGCTCGCAGCTGGGTCGAATTCATTTCGTAGGCGGAAAGATCGCCTTGATAGAGCACGGTGGGATCGCCGAGCGGAAAGCCGAGCGTGTCGAAATGCTGCTGGCGGGTGACGAGGCCGTCCTTTCCGTACTGGCTCCAAACGCCGTTGTAGAGGACGATCTTCCCGCCGCGCTGGCGGCCGGTGGTGGCGGTGAGGGAGTCGGGATAGTAGCCCGGCCCGAGCGTGAAGATCTGAACGTTCGTCATGGTGCCGTTGACCGGGTTGACCGACCCGATGAAGATCACGTGCTGGCCGTCCACTTTGATGAAGCGGTCGGGCGGAATAATCGGCTGCGTCGAGTGATAGGCGATTTGGCGGAATACCTCGGTGGCCTTATGGTAGGCTCGCGGGGCGATCGATTCGTTGATGCTGAAGGCGAGCAGAGTCAGGACGATGCCCGCGACGTAACATGGCAATGCGATGCGATTGAGGCCGATTCCGCTCGTGCGCATGGCCGTCACTTCGTTGTCGCCGGCGAGCCTGCCGAACCCTAAGAGCACGCCGAACAAGGCGGCGAACGGCAGTATCAAATAGATGAAGGCGGGCAGCTCCAAGACGATGTAACGCAAGACCAGAGAGAACGGAACGCCCTTGTTGATGATGTAGTCGGCGGCTAAAAAAAACGAGTTGATGACCAAGAAGAGGGTGAAGGCGGCGATAGCAAAACCGAACGGCGCTGCCATCTCGCGAATGAGGTAGCCGTCGAGGATCGACAGCCCTGAAGTCTTAGAGCGTGCGCTGCGCCGTGGCCATTGGCGCCGGCCGTGTCCCGCGGAGAGCCAGTCCAACCGCTCGGCTGGAGCAGCGCCCTCGAGCTCGATCAGCATGAGTTGGCTTCACTTCCTTGTCATGGCGGCAATCCATTCCCGCCACGCGCCGGCCGCTTTACGGGGCCGAAGCGGCTTGCTGGTACATGGCGATAACGTCTTTGACGTACGCCTGGGTTTCCGCGAATGGCGGAATGCCGCCGTACTGAGCGACTGCCGCCGGCCCGGCGTTGTAGGCCGCCAGGGACAGCGAGATGTTGCCGCGATAAAGGCGCAGCAGATCGCTCAAATACGACGCTCCGGCGGCGACGTTTGCATCCGGTTCGAAAGCGTTGGTCACCCCGTAGGCGCTCGCGGTGGCCGGCATCAATTGCATAAGGCCCATCGCGCCTGCGCGAGAGACCGCTGAAGGATCACCGCCCGATTCCTGGGCGATAACGGCGCGCAGCAGCGCCGCCGGGATACCATGGGCGGCCGACTGTTCCGTCACGATGCGATCGAGCTGAGCCGCCGGCAGGGCATGCGGCCCTGCCCCTGGAGTAAAGGGCAAAAAGCCTCCCCCGCTGCACGCAGTCAAAGCTCCGGCCATGACGATGCAAAGCGCAGTCGCGTTGCGCCGTATTGCTCCGACTAGGCTACCGTTCATGGGCCTCCCGCTGATGACGATCCAGAAACGCTGCGAGCCGTCTAAAGATTTTATCGGCCAAACGAAGTTCGCGCCGCGTCTGCTGAGAAGCGCTGGGCCGCCAGCGGTCTATATTCGGGCGCGCCGACCCGCAACGGCGCGATAGCAGTCAGCGCAGTAGACCGGCTTCTCGGGCTGTGGCGAAAACGGCACCTGCGTGGCCACTCCGCACTGCGAACAGACCGCATCGTACATCGTCCGCTCGCCGCCGCTCGGCCGATCTCGCTTGCGCGCATGACGACAGACCGCGCACCGGCTCGGTTCGTGTTCGAACCCCTTTTGCGAGTAAAACTCTTGTTCGCCCGCCGTAAAGGCGAACTCGGTGCCGCAGTCGCGGCAAGCCAGCATCCTGTCTTGAAGGGCCATTTGCCTCCTCGCGATATGGGGCCGGCAATGAGAAAAGGTCGCGCATCTATATGATCGGGCGCGCGAATTCAGCCAAACTTTAACATTTCGCGCCCTAAAAAGCAACGAACAAGCGCGACGGACCCTCGCGCTACTTTACAGTACGGCCGATATTGGGGTATAGTGGTTGAAAGTGGCACAGTGTGGGGCACGGTGGATTTTTGTTAACGTCTATCCCGACTTTTACAGGGCGCTTCGAGCATAGTCTCGACGACAAGGGCCGCCTCACGATACCGGCTCGCTTGCGAGCTCGGCTCGGAGATCATTTCGTCCTTACGATAGCCCCTCCGGAGCCTTGCCTTGCGATGTACCCGGAAGTGACCTGGGCCGAGTTCTGCTCCAAGCTGCAGTCAGCCGGACGCAAGGATATCCAGTACCGCAACTTCGTTCGACACCTCTTCGCCCACACGGAGGAAGCTTCGCTGGACGGCCAAGGACGCCTGATCGTGCCGCCGGCTCTGCGCGACTTCGCCGCTATCGGCCGCGATGCCGTCCTGGTCGGAGCGCTGACCCGCGTCGAGCTCTGGTCGTCTCATAACTGGGAGGATGCCGGTCGCCCACCCGACGGCATGGCCGATTTGATGACGGAGCTTGGACTCTACTAATCATGAGCCGGTTTTGCTGCAAGAAAGCGTGGAGCTCTTGGTCGCCGCTCAGCCGCACGGCGGCGCGACGTACGTCGATGCCACTTTTGGAGACGGCGGACATGCGCATGTCATCCTCGATCGGGTTCGGGCCTGCCGGCTTGTCGCGCTCGACCGCGATCCGCAGGCCGTCGCGCGCGCGAGCGCTCTTTCCAAAGAGTATGCCGGCCGTCTTGTCGCGATCCATGCAAACTTCGCCGACCTGGCGACGGTCCTCGATGGGTTGGGTATCGAGCTGGTGGCTGGCGTGATATTCGACTTGGGACTTTCGTCGCGCCAGCTCAGCGCTTGGGGCCGCGGCTTTTCGTTTGCCGTCGACCAGCCATTGGACATGCGGTTCGATCCCACACGCGGGCCCAGCGCCGCCGAGTTATTGGCCACATCGTCCGAAGAACAGATCGCTGCGATCATCGACCGTTACGGCGACGAACGGTTTGCCCGGCGCATCGCGCGCCGCATCGTCGACCGCCGCCGCCTGGCGCCGCTGCGCTCCACTGCAGATTTGGTCGCCGCCATTCGCGGCGCGGTCGTCATGCCGCCGCACCGCAGGGGCCGCATCCATTTTGCGACCCGCACGTTCATGGCCCTTCGCATGGCGGTCAACGATGAAGAGCGCAGCCTGGAGCTGGGACTGGACGCTGCCTGCAGGCGGACCCGGCCGGGCGGCCGGGTCGCGGCCATAAGCTTTCATTCGGGCGAGGACCGGATCGTCAAGCGCGAGTTCAGGAACTGGGAACGCGACGGACGAGCAGCGGTGTTGACCAAGAAAGCCATTCAGCCGAGCCGCGGCGAGGTGGCGGCGAATCCGCGCAGCCGCAGCGGACGCTTGCGCGCGGTTACTATAAAGGAAGGCTGAGTGCGCATGCTGGCCACGACATCCGCGCAGAGCGCCCCCGTCAGCCGTGTGGCGCCGACCGTGCGGCGCACGATTGCCGTCAAAAAACCGCGCCGCCGATCGATCGGTGCCGGCATGGCGGCTCTGTTGAGCATCGCGGTGCTGGCTTTGATCCTCGCGTACGTCGCGATGACGGCTGAACTGACGGCGCAGACGTATCGCCTCGTCGACGAACGGGCCGAGCGGTCCGCGTTGAACGAGAGGAACAACGACTTGCGCCAGAAGGTCGCCCGCCTCGAGTCTTTGCCGCGGCTGCAATCAGCCGCGGCTGCCCTGCAGATGCGGGAGCCGACGCAATTTGCGGATCTTGCCCAACCAGCATCGATGGCGGCACGGCGGCCGCCCTCCCGGCTCGTCATCCGCTTCGACGGAATGACGGATTGGCTACGCGCCTGGTAGCGGGCCAGGCTGTGGACCGCATGGCGGACGTCAAGTCCTTCTCATGAAATCCAAAGAGAAGCGCCGCTTGCGCATCCGCGCCTCCCTGGTATTTTGGATCTTCTGTGCCATAGCCGGCTGCTTGGGCATCCGACTGTTTCACGTTCAGATCCGTGACGGACGCGCTTTGGCGGCGGATGCCGGCGCCGAGCAGCGCGCGAGCTTCGACGTGAGCGGCCGCCGCGGCGACATCGTCGATCGCTCCGGGGTTCCGTTGGCCATGAGCCTGCCGTCATTTGCGGTATTCGCGCAGGGCAGCGCCGTCTTGCAGCCTCGCGCGGAAGCGGCCGCGCTCGGGTCAGCGCTCGGTGTTGCGCCTCAGCCGGTTTCCTTGGCTTTTGAGCGGCCTGGGTTTGTCTACTTGGCTCGCAACGTCGCTCCCCGGAGTGCGCTGCGCGTCGAGCGTTTGGCGCTTGCCGGCGTAGGAGTCGCCGAGGAGCCGCTGGGGGTGCGGGTCGACCCACAGGGCCGATCCGGTTCGACGCTGATCGGGTTTACGGGCGTCGATAACCAGGGGCTGGCCGGGGTCGAGTACCGCTTCAACGACCTACTGCGCGGCAAGCCCGGCACAGTCGTCGAGATGACCGACAACGCGGGCCGACCGATTCCCTTCGGCCGCCGAGTCATAAAGCCGGCCATCGTGGGCGACACCGTCGTGCTTGCCATCGATCGCATGCTGCAGTACGAGGCGGAGCGCATTCTGACCTCGACTGTGCACCGCTATCAAGCTGACGACGGCGCCGCCATCATCATGCGAGCGCAGACGGGCGAGATACTGGCGCTCGCCAATACACCGAATTTCGATCCCAACGACTTCGGGAAATCGCCGCCCTCATCATGGCGAGACCGCGCCATCACCGATCCATACGAGCCCGGATCGACCTTCAAGCTGATCACAGCGGCGGCCGCGCTCGACTCGGGCAAGGTATCTCAGAGCGACACGTTTCCGGCCGTCGATGCGATCGAAGTGGGGAGGCGCACGATCCACAATGCCGATGACGGCCTGATGGCATCGGGTCGTCCAAGCGAAACGCTTGATGACATCGTCGCCTACTCGCACAACGTCGGAGCCGCCGAGATCGCGTTACGCATCGGCAAGCGCACGCTGGACGACTATATCCGCCGTTTCGGGTTCGACGAGCGCACCGGCGTCGATCTTCCCGGGGAAAGCGCAGGCATCATCCAGGATCCGAATGACTGGTGGGGTTCGCAAATAGCCACAATCGGCTTCGGACAGGGAATATCGGTGACTCCCTTGGCCTTGGCTCGCGCCTACGCGGCCATCGCCAACGGCGGACTCTTAATGCGCCCGTTGGCGGTGCGCAGCGTCATGACTCCGGCGGGTAAAGCGGTGAAGACGTATGCGCCCCAGGTCGTCCGCCGCGTCATGCGTCCCGAAACAGCCGCCGCGCTTATGGCGATATTGCGAGACGTCGTGAAACGCGGCACTGCTAGGGCGGCGAAAGTTCCCGGTTATAAAGTCGCCGGCAAGACCGGCACGGCGCAGATGGTCATCGACGGCAGTTACGTAGGCGGAGCCTACACCGCTTCATTCATCGGCATCGTGCCGGCCGACCGGCCCCAATACGTCATTCTCGTGAAAGTGGACCATCCTCACGGCGCTTACTACGGCAGCATCGTCGCGATGCCGGCCTTCTGCGAGCTGGCGCGTCGCACGTTATGGCGCGAAGGCGTCCTGCCGGATCACGTCGCGGGAACCGTCGACGGCGGTCTACCGGCTCGCAGCGCATCGCAGTCTGGCGCATTGCGAGGGAATCGTCATCAGCAGCGGTAAAGGCGTGAAGCGATGCAGACTCCGTTGCGCAGCCTGTTGCGCGGCATCCGCGACGCCCGCATCGAAGGGGATGCCCAAACCCTCATCTCCTCGATCGTGACCGACTCGCGGCGCGCCCAAGCGGGCGCGTTATTCGTCTGCTTGCCAGGAACTCGCGATGATGGCCACGGCCACGTGCGCGACGCGTTAGGCCGCGGAGCCAGCGCGATTGTGGCCGAGCGGGAAGTTGAGGTTCCAGCCGGGACCCCAGTCGTTCGCGTGCCGGATGCTTTGACCGCTCTGTCGCCCATCTCCGCCGAGTTGAACGGACGACCGTCGGACTCTCTGACGTGCGTCGGCATCACCGGAACCAACGGCAAGACGACGACCAGCCACTTGCTTCAGGCGGTGACCAGAGCGGCGGGCATGCGGTTCGGCCTCATCGGCACGCTCGGCAGCCGACTGGACGGCGACTCCTACGAACCGCTGGAATACACGACGCCGTCGGCGCCTCAGCTTCAGCGCCTGCTCGGGCAGTTCCGCGACGCCGGCGCGCACGGAGCGATCGTCGAAGTGTCAAGCCACGCATTGGCGCTGCACCGAGTCGACGATGTCGACTTCGACGTCGCGATATTGACCAACGTCACTCACGACCATCTGGATTTCCACGGCGATTTCGAAAGGTATCGCGCGGCGAAAGCGACGTTGTTCGCCGCGACTGCATCGGGCCGCCGCAAACCCGCCGGGACGTGCGTGTTCAACGCGGATGACGAAACCGGGCGCGCGATCGCGGCGGCGACCGAGCGAAAACTGACCTACTCTGTGAACGCCCCGGACGCCATCCTTTTCGCCGACGACATCAGCGAGCGCCCGCAAGGCTCGACTTTCTCTGTCAAGGCGCTTCGCCCGGCTCCTTTTCAGGTGCGCCTCCCCGGATCGTTCAACGTCGCAAACGCGCTCGCCGCGATCGCGGGCGGGTGCGCGCTCGACATCGACGTCGAAGCGATCGCCGAAGGCATCGCATCGGTCAGCGAAGTACCGGGGCGCATGAGCGCGGTCGGCGGTGGACCGTTCCCGGTCTACGTCGACTACGCGCACACGCCCGACGGTCTGCGGCGCGCCCTAGCAGCTGTCCGGCCGCTGGCTGCCGGGCGCGTCATCTGCGTCTTCGGATGCGGCGGAGACCGGGATGCCGCCAAGCGCCCGCAGATGGGCCGCATAGCGGGGGAACTCGCCGATCTGGCGATCGTGACGAACGACAATCCGCGTTTTGAAAACCCAGATCGCATCATCGAGCAGATAGTGGAAGGAGCGCAAGGCTTGCGCGCACGTCTGATCTCACAGCCCGACCGTGCCGCGGCGATCGAACTTGCCGTCTCGCAAGCGCGGCCGGGGGATGTCGTGCTCATAGCCGGCAAAGGGCACGAAAGCCATCAGTCGGTGCGCGGACAATGCATCCCTTGCTCCGATGTCGCGCTCGCGCAGGTTGCGATTCGGCGGCGGCGTTGACGACACTCAAGCAGTCCGATTTCCTAAGAGTTAACGGCGGACGCGCTTTCGGCAATGAGTTGCCCTTGCGTGCCGACTTCGTGCCGAACACCGATTCTCGTGACCTCGCGCCGGGTCAGACGTTTGTCTGCCTGCGCGGCCCGAACTTCGACGGCCATGATTTTATCGGCGTCGCAATCGCGAAGCGCTGTGCGGCGGTGGTCGTCGATGATCTGACGAAATTGCCTACCGATTGCCCGGTTCCGATCATCGCCGTAGACAACGCCAAATCGGCCTATTTGGCCGGCGCCTCACAAGCTCGCCGGCTGGCGACC
Source organism: Vulcanimicrobiota bacterium (assembly GCA_014304875.1). Lineage (GTDB taxonomy): Bacteria > Vulcanimicrobiota > Vulcanimicrobiia > Eremiobacterales > Eremiobacteraceae > Mawsoniella > Mawsoniella australis. The sequence continues at coordinate 5,228 of JACRUD010000019.1, read as the reverse complement.
GCCTGGGTCATCGCGATTACCGGAAGCAATGGAAAGACGACGACCAAGGCCATGGCCCAGAGCCTGCTGTCTCGCAAATTTAAGGTCGTCGCGACTTTGCAGAACGAGAACAACGAACTCGGCGTCTCGAAACAATGCTATGCTCTCGCCGGAGCGGAGATCGCGGTCTTCGAATTTGGGTCGCGGCATCCGGGCGACATCGCGCAACTCGTGCGCATCGCTTCGCCCGACGTCGCGGTCTTGACAAGCGTGGCCGAAGCGCACCTCGAATACTTCGCGGGCCAGGAGGAGCTGGCTCGCGAAAAGTTCTCGATCTTCGCGCAAGGCGCGCGTCCGGTCTGCAACGCAGCCGACGCGTGGACGCGGAATCTCGCGCGCCAAGCGGGCATAGACGCCGGCGCGCTGTGGGTCCGTCTCGGGGACGACCCCGCTTGCGGCGGCGTCACCCTGGAGGTCCGAGGCCCACAGGACGGCCGAGTGACCATGTCGTTCGCGAACGCCCGTGCCGACGCGCCGTGGAAACTCCTGGGCGTTCATCATCTGCGCGATGCGATGCTGGCTGCCGGAGCGGCTTTGAGCTCCGGATTGTCTTTCGATGACGTCGTCGCGGGCTTGCCGGACCTGCGGCTGCCGGGCGGTCGATTTGAGAAGCACGCCACGGCGTCGGGCGCGACGGTCATTTACGATGCGTACAACGCCAACCCCACATCGATGGAATGCGCTCTGCGCGCGTTCGCCGAACTGCCCGCGACGCGGCGCGTGGCGGTTCTCGCTAGCATGGCGGAACTGGGTGGCGAGGCCCGGTTGTTCCACGAGCGAACGGGATGCGCCGCGGCCACGGTCGGACTTCAGGCCCTATACTGCGGCGGCGAACATGCGGCGGCGCTCGCGCGCGGCGCCGTGGCGGGCGGCATGGACGCCGCCCGAGTCTCAGTCTACGCTGACAATTCGGAGCTCGCTGCCGAACTGGTGAGGACGCTCGGCCCTGGGGATGCCGTGCTGCTCAAAGGTTCCCGGGCCTACAAGATGGAGCAGATCCTCGATGCGCTGTTAGCGCGCCACGCGCTCGCGTGACGGTCGATCGCTCGTTTGAAATCCGCACCCCGACGTTCCCTTTCAAAATCGTCGCGCTGCCCGTGCGCACTCCATTGATCCGAGGAGGCAGCGACCTGCCGCCGCTGATAGCAGGTTGCGTGCGCGGCATCGCCGGGCCCGGCGACGTCGTGTGCGTCTCGGAGACCGCCGTCGCCATCTCCCAAGGCCGAGCCATTCCGGCTGAGGCCATTCGCCCAAGCCGCCTCGCCCGAGTGTTGGCAGAGCGGGCGGGCCCGTACGCCACCGTCAATCAACCCGAATCGATGCAGCTCGTCATCGACAACGCCGGCGCTTGGCGCGTGCTCGGCGCAACGCTGCTCGCCGCCGCCGGACGGCTGGCCGGGAGGCGCGGAGATTTTTACCGGCTGCTTGGACCGGCTGTGGCGGAGATCGACGGCTACACCGGCACGCTGCCGCCGTTCGAGCGCCACATCGTCCTCGGTCCGCACGATCCCGAAGAATTTGCCTCGCGCATCGCCTCAGCATGCGCTGTGCACGCCGCCATAGTCGATGCCAACGATCTGCAAAAGGTGGAGATCTTGGGGGCCAGCCCGGGCGTCCGGCGCGAAGCCGTTCGCGCGTGTCTAAAAGAAAATCCACACGGCAACGCGGATCAGCAGACCCCGGTCGTCATCTTGAAATATCGTCCTGTAGAAGGCTCTCCGTCCGTCAGCCCCTTGCTGGAGGCTGAGCGGTGATGTCCCCCTTGCTCAACGCGACTTTCGCCTTTGCGCTGGGTGCCGCTGTGTGCGCGTTCGTCATTCCGGTGGTCATCGCCGCGCAACAGCGCAGAGCTATGGGCCAGCAGATCTACGAGGACGGGCCGCGCTCGCACGCCGCAAAACAGGGAACTCCCACTCTGGGGGGCCTCGCGTTTGTCGCGGCCGCGGCTGCTGCGCTGGTCGCGCATTTCTCCATCTCCGATCTGACGCTCGGATGTTTGCTGACGGCCGCGGGAACGATCGGCTTTGCCGATGATCTCCTGATCCTGCGCAAACGGCGAGCCCTCGGTCTGCGCGCGCGCACCAAGTCAGTCCTGCTGCTGGTGGCGGCGATCGCCTTTATCTGGTGGATCGCCCGCACGAGGCCCGATCACGCCGCCCAGGCATGGTTCGGGCACGTCGTGATGTTGCCGCAATGGCTGTGGGCCGTGTTGGCTGTGCTCGCTATCAATGGCAGCGCGCACGCGGTGAATCTCACCGATGGTCTGGACGGCCTGGCGGCGGGGACCGTCGTGGCGCCGCTCGCCGTGCTCGCGTACGCTTCTTCCGACACGCTGGTCACGGCGGTCCTCGGAGGATGCTTCGCATTTTTGTGGTTCAACAGACATCCGGCGCGGATCTTTATGGGCGATACCGGCTCGCTGGCCCTAGGCGCTTTGCTGGCCGGCGCGGCGGTTCAGGCGAATATGATCCTCGTGCTGCCGCTGCTGGGCGCGGTGTTCGTCGCCGAAGCGTTGTCGGTGATCGCGCAAGTGGCCAGCTTCAAGACGACCGGCAAGCGAATTCTGAAGATGAGTCCCCTGCACCATCACTTCGAACTCTGCGGGTTTTCCGAGTCGAAAGTGACGAGCGTGATGATCGCGGCGTCATTTTGCGCCGCCTGCTCAACGTGGTTGGGTCTGCTGCTCTCCAACTCGCGGGGCCTAGCGCGTTGAACCAGGAATCAACGCCGAGCATGTTTGACAAGCACGACCGCGTGCTCGTCGTCGGCCTCGGGCGAAGCGGCATGGAGACGGCGCGGGTGTTGCGCGAGCGCGGCATCGAGGTCATCGCTTTCGACGACGTGGCCGCCGCCTTAGAGCGCAACAGAGCCGAGCTCACGGCGATCGGCGCTTCCCTTGTAGATCTCGACGCCCTGCATCGCGCCGCTGCGCATCTTAGCGCGGCCGTGCTTTCGCCGGGAGTGCCCTGCGAGAACGCCGCCCTGGCATTGCTGCGCCGCGCCGGCGTTCCCACCTACGCCGAGATCGAAATCGCGTATCGGCTGTCCCCCGCGCCGATCATTGCGGTGACCGGCACGAAGGGGAAGTCGACGACGACCGCATTGATCGGCCACATATTACGAACCGCGGGCCGTCGCACGCACGTCGGCGGGAACATCGGCAGTCCTTTGATCCGAGAATGCTCTGCGGCTGCTGCGGAAGACTGGGTCGTCGCCGAGGTGTCCAGCTTTCAACTCGAAGCGACGCACGCGTTCGCGCCGCGCATAAGCGTGATCCTGAACCTGTCGCCCGATCACCTGGACCGTTACGCTTCCATGGAAGCATATGCCGAAGCGAAATACCGCATCTTCGCGAATCAGTCCGGCAGCGACGCCTTCATCGGCAACGCCGACGATCCATATCTTCGGTCACTGCGCGCGAGTGGGAATCCGCGCGTCATGGCGCGCGATTTCTGGTTCAGCCTCGATGCCGCGACCGACGGCGTCGCGATCCGGTGCGAAGGCGGCGCCATCGTGTGGCAGCAGACGACGCGGCGCGCTGTCCGGATCGTGCCGGTGGATGCGCTCCGATTGCGCGGTAGGCACAACCTCGCAAACGCGATGGCCGCTGCGCTGGCGACGCTCGTGGCGGGCGTACCTGCGGCGGAGGTCGCCACGGCGCTGCGGACGTTTACACCTTTAGCCCACCGGTTCGCGACGGTCGCCACGATCGACGGCGTCACCTGGATCGACGACAGCAAAGCGACCAATCCGGATGCCGTCGTCAAAGCGTTGCAGACCTGTCCGGCGCCGGCGGTCCTCATCGCGGGAGGTAGAGGAAAAGAGACCGACTTCTCCGCTTTGGGGAGGACTGCGTCCGAGCGGACCCACACCGTCATCCTCATCGGCGAAAGCGCGCGCCAGATCGGCGCACACATCCACGGACCCGTCCGGCACTACGCGAGTTCGCTGCGTGAAGCTGTGGAGATCGCGGCGCGCGCTGCGGCGCCATCGCAATACGTGCTGCTGTCCCCCGGTTGCGCGTCATTCGATATGTTCGAAAACGCCGAGCAGCGGGGAGACGTTTTCGCCTCGCTCGTGCGCGAGCTGCGAGATCGCACGGTCGCGCCGTCGTGAAAGCGCGCCGCCGACCGGATACTTCGCTGTTGGTCATCGCGGGATTGCTGACCGGGATCGGCGCCGTGATGGTGTTTTCGGCATCTTCTGTTTCGGCGTACACCCACTATCACGACGCAGCATACTTCCTCAAGCGCGAGCTGGTCTTCATCGGTCTCGGCGCGGGAGCCGTGTGGCTCGGTGCGTCGATCGACTACACAAGGCTTCGTGCCGTCGCGCCGTGGATGCTCGGCGTCGCGATCGTTCTGCTTGGAGCCGTTCTGCTGCCGCACGTCGGAACGGTTGAAGGAGGCGCGCGCCGCTGGTTCTCGTTGGGAGCGATATCATTCGAGCCTTCGGAATTCGCCAAACTAGCGTTGGTCGTCTATCTCGCGCGGCTGTTGGGAGATGCGGAGGACGCCGCTTCGTCCTTTTCACGTTTTGAGTTTCCTGCGCTCTTGGGCATGGGCGTTTGCTTCGCACTGGTCGTGGTTGAGCCGGATCTAGGAACCGCTTCTCTGTTCGTCATGACGGCTTTCGTGATGCTGTTCGTCGGCGGAGTACGCCCCGTCCGTCTCCTCACGTTTGCCGCGGTTTCCGTTCCGCTGTTCGTCGGATTCATATTTTCGAGCGCGTACCGGCGAGATCGCTTCACCTCGTTTTTGAACCCATGGCGCGATCCGCGCGGCGCGGGCTACCATATCATCCAATCTCTCTACGCCTTAGGTTCGGGAGGCTGGCTCGGTCTGGGTCTGGGTCAAAGCCGCCAGAAATACGGTTACTTGCCGGAGCAATACACCGATTTCATCTACGCGATCGTCGGCGAAGAACTGGGGTTTGTCGGCGCCGCGGCCGTGTTGATGTTATTTCTATCCCTCGCGTATCGGGGAGTCAGAATTGCGATGCGATCTGACGATCGCTTTGGCTTTTTCCTTGCAACCGGTCTCACCGCTTCGCTCGTCCTGCAGGCTCTTGTCAATATCGGCGTCGTCACTTCGTCGTGGCCGGTGACCGGTGTGCCGTTGCCGTTCGTGAGCTATGGCGGGACCTCGCTCGTCGTCAGCCTATTCTGCGTCGGATTGCTGGCCAGCGTC
>JACRUD010000179.1 GCA_014304875.1 Vulcanimicrobiota bacterium | reverse complement strand
CCGCATCCTCGAACATGCTTTTCATTCCGAGTGCGCCTGCGTGGGCCGAAACGACGTACCACGCCGCCACGATAACCGCCCCGACCGCCGCTCCTGTCACGACCGGCCGTAACGCCATCCGGGCGGCCGGACGATCGAGGATCCACAAAACGCCGTAGCCCAAGAACGCGAAAAGCGTCCCCGTACGAGATTGGGTCAGCACCAGCACCGCCACAGCGAGCGCGACGATGAGGAACCTCAGTTTCGCCCATCGCTGCAGGGACAAGAGCGGACACAGCCACAGCAGCGGCAACGCGATCTCCAAGTACCCGGCAAGCTGATTCGGTCCCTCAAGCACTCCGGCGACGCGGGGGACGATATGGCTATTGACCCAAATGCCCGATGGCGCGCCGCCTACGATAGATTGGACGAAAGCGGATGCGCACACCACGGCGACGCTTGAAACGAGCGCGATTTGAAACTTCTGTGCCGAATCGCGCGCTAAGAGCATGAGGCAGGCGGCGCTCCAAAATAGTGCCAGATACTCGATTTGCTTGAGCGCTTCTCGAAGCACCGGCATCCGGTAGGCGGCATGCACGGACGACAGCGCGATGGCGAACAACACGCATAATCCCGCCAGCAGGATGCGCCGCCCGGCCGGTGGTTGAGCAAGTCGCCAGGCGCCGCACAGGCCCAGACCGGCGACGACCCCAATCAGAACCGCCTTCTCGGTCGTCACCGTCGTCCCGGCCAGATCTCTGTATGCCGCAAAAGGCACCGCTGCCACCAGCAGCGCGAGCGCCCAGGCGTTGCGGCCAGCGGCAAGATAGCCGGCCAAAGCCCCGAGTGCGGTGAAACCAAGCGCCGGCAGAGCCGTTATCGGAGTCGGACGAATCTTTTGATCGATGACCGGGGGAAGTAAGAAGCCCTTAAAGCTCACCAGGCGCCATCTCGGCGAAGAACCGCGGGTATCGTTCGCAACAGCAGCCACAGATCGACGAGCGGCGACCAATGGCGCACGTACCACAAATCCATGGCCATCCAGCGCTGAAAGGGCACGCTGGCGCGGCCGCTTACTTGCCACAGGCCGGTGATCCCGGGCATGACGCGCAGGCGCCGCAGATAGCAGCGCTCATACGTGGCCACCTCGTGCGGCAAAGCCGGCCGCGGGCCGACGAGGCTCATGTCGCCGCGCAGGACGTTCCACAACTGCGGCAATTCATCGATGCTGGCACGTCGCAAGAAGGCGCCGAGCGAATGCATGCGCGGATCGTCGACGATTTTGAGCGCGGGTCCATCGCACTCGTTGAGATGAGCGACGTGATGGTGCAGCAGGTGCGCCCCATCGAACATCGTGCGGAATTTGAGAAGGCGAAAATGGCGACCCGATTTGCCGACCCGCGTCTGCATGAACAAAGCGGGTCCTGGTGAAGCGATTCTTATGGCCGCCGCCGCGAGGACGAAAACAGGCAGGCAGACGACTAGCAGAACTCCGCTGATGGCGACATCGGTCAAGCGTTTTGCGGTCAGCCACCAGCCCGGGACCGCTCGCAGTGCCGACCGGCCATCGTTTCGGCGGCCCGAGGCCGGCGGTCGTGCCGGCAAAAACTGCGCGTCCCTTTCGGACAGCAGTTCGCTGCGCAAACTCATACTTCCAGCGGGTGGGCCGGCGGCGCCAGGCCGAATGACTGCATGACCCTCGAGCCCACCTGGGCAAATGCTTCCAATTCGCCGAGTCCGACGCCGATTTGCCGCGGGCGGTAGTCTAACAGCGGCGCGAATTCGCGGGTGTGATCGCTGCCCGGAGCGGTCGGATCGCAGCCGTGATCGGCGGTGATGAGCAGCCGGTCTCCCAGCTGCAAGCGGTTCAAAATGTCGGGCAGACGAGCATCGAGCGCGATCAACGCCTTCGCATACCCGTCTGCATCGCGGCGATGCCCGTACTTGGAATCGAAATCATTGAGATTGGTGAAGCAAAACCCGCCTTCGCCACGGTCTAACCATTCTATCGTCTTTGCGATGCCTTCTGCGTTGGTCGCTGTTCGTGCCCCCGCCGCGATACCCTGGCAACAATAGATGTCTTGGATCTTGCCCAGACCACATGTCGGCACGCCTGCGCGCACGAGCAGATCGAGAACGCTCGGCGACGGCGGTGCCACCGCGAAATCGCGACGGCCCGCCGTCCGCGTGAAGCTCCCGGGCTCTCCCGCAAAAGGACGGGCGATCACGCGGTTGACGCGGTGAGGCGGAACCAGCATCTCGCGCGCTAGAGCGCACCAATTCCACAACGTTTCCAGCGGCACGACAGTTTCGTGAGCCGCGACCTGAAACACCGAATCCGCCGACGTATAGAGTATCGGCTTGCCGGTGCGCATGTGTTCGGCGCCCAGCTCTTCGATGATGACGGTGCCCGATGCCGTCTTGTTGCCGAGCACCGGCCGCCCGATCGCCGCCTCGAATCGCTCGACGACTTCGGCGGGGAAACCCCTGGGATAGGTGGGGAAAGCATTGCGAATAACGATGCCCATCATCTCCCAATGGCCGGTGATCGTATCTTTGCCCTCGCTCAATTCGCATAGGCGTCCCCACGATGCCATCGGGGTGGCCGGCGCATCCAGGCCCACGCCCGGCACCAACAACCCCAACCCGAGCTTGGCCAGATTCGGCAAAGCCGAGGTCCGCGCAGCGACCAAGGCGTTGCCGATCGTGTTCGCGGACTCGGCATCGCCGAACCGCGCTGCGTCGCGTAACGCGCCGATGCCTCCGGAATCGATGACCAGGACGATGACGGACGGACGGCTCATCTCGATCTCTTCAGTTGGACACTTGGATCGGCACGCTCAGCTGCACGCTGGCTCCGTCCGCCCGAATCGCCGTAAATACGATATCCATCTGGCGGTTCAACAGCGGCAGGCGCGGCACGTGCACCTCCATGGAAAACGTCCCGGGCGCTACTTTCGGGACCGCCATTTGAATGGTACCGACGCGAGCGGTTACCGAGGCGGCATTGCTCGTCGTGATCACCGTACCCGAGACGGAATCTCCGCCATGGACCTGTTGGGATGATAGCTTGACCGACTCGATCTTCACGGGCGCGTCCGGCCCGGCGTACGCCACGCCGGGCGGGAGAATGGATCGCTGTGCACCGCCGACGGAGGAAGCAGATGGTTGCGGCCCGGCCGCTTTTGGTTTGCGAGAGGCTGCGGCAAGCGGCGGCGGGCTCGGAGTGGCCGGTGCGGACGATGCGGCGGGAGGCTGCGGCGGCGTCTTGGGCGACGGAGGCGGAGCGGCTGCCCTCCAAGCCAGCGAACATGCGACAAGCGTGATGCAAACTGCGATCGCGGCCTGCGCGCGTGCGCTCAAGGCAGATCAGCCCAGCGGTAGACGGTATTGTCGATCGTCTGCGCGTCGCCGCCGGGAACGAAGAAGTCGCGTGCCTGACGCTCCAAACCCGCGCGATCGCGCTCGACAGATCTCCACGAACCACGCGTGAAGAGATAGTGGAAGTCGGTTCCCCCGCGCAACCGGACGTCGATCTTGAAATGCAGGCCGTCGACCCGCTGCAGCTTGATCGCGCGGGCGTTCCAGCCGCTCGTGTCCGTCGCCATAAAGATGTCGTCCGTGTAAGGCGTGTCCGCCGGAACCTGGACCGTGACGCTGACGAGCACATCCGACGAGAGCTTGCTGCTGTAGGCCGACTTTTTCGGCGCTAGATCGGGGTTGGGCAGCGGCGAGGATGCCGCCGCCACGTACTGGCGAGGGATCTGCGCCGCCGGCGTTCCCAAGGCCAGCGGATGCCGCGCGACCCGCACGCTGGTGATGCGACTTGTGGCCGGCTCCAGTCGCGCGACCGCGTAAAAGCCGGGCTCCAGCGCAAACATAGGCTTCCCACCGGTGGCATCGTCGACGATGGTCACGTCCGGAGCTAGCCGAAACGCATCGCCGCTTGAAAACACCAAGAAGCCGCGTTCCAGGTCGATGACTTGCCCGTTGATCAGAAGCGGCGCGGGAGTCGGAGAGGGCGCCGCGAGGTCCGGAGGAG
>JACRUD010000143.1 GCA_014304875.1 Vulcanimicrobiota bacterium | reverse complement strand
CTACTTCCCACGGTTCGCCGGCTCTCTTCCAGGGAACACTTTGAACCTGCTTTTCCAACTCTTTCGGATCATCAATGGCCCGTTGATTCATCGGGGTCAAAATCATCCCCGGGGCGATTCCGTTTACATTGATTTTGTCGGGCGCAAGCTCTAACGCGAGCGTCGTCGTCAAGTTACGGATACCACCTTTGGAACAGTCGTAATCCACTGCACCGGCACGCGGAATGTCTTGGTGAACCGAGCTGATGTTGATAATCCGACCCTTTTCCTTCGCCTTCTTTAATCTCATCACGAAGAGGCGACACGTCATGAATGGACCGATGAGGTTTGTGGAGATCGCCTTTTGGAAGCTTTCAACGGAAAGGTCTTCAATTTTTTCACCCCTCGCGTCGATGCCGGCGCTGTTGACCAAAATAGTCGGCATGCCAAGTTTTTCATCACACGTTAGGAAAATGCGCTCGACACCATCCGCAACAGTAATGTCTGCTTGGACCACGACCGCCTTACCGCCCAACGCCTCGATTTGCCGTAAGGTAGACATTGCGCCATTTTCATCGTGGAGATAGTGAACTAAAACGGCGGCTCCTTGGCGAGCAAACTCAACCGCGATCCCTTGGCCGATGCCCGAGTCAGACCCCGTGACGATGGCGATTTGTCCGGCTAACTCTTTCTCCATTAGATATTCCTCAATTCTATTTCATTCTAAGTTGCACTCCAGTATAGCGCGATACATGTCTTTGTCCGAGATGGAGTAAAAAAGATCGCATAGATGAGCCGCGGGATAGGTGCATGATGCTGCAAACGCAATGTCGGTGTCACCGCTTATGCGGTGCCCCGGAACAATCAAGGGGTCTTCGCACCGCGCCACAACACGTTCAAAGGTTGGGCGAACTCGACCCATCCGATACGCCACGTCGCGTCCTGAGTCGCTCCATTGTAGAACATAGAGGGACGTTGTGCGTTTGAGACTAGGATCGGTCCGGTACTCAAATGCCAGCTATCCCATGCAGCGTGCCGAGCTTTAAGCAAGTCCTCCTGTACGGCCCACGGGCCGCTCATCAAGTCTGCGCGGGCGATACCAGTGTAGTAAACGTAGTAGATTCCATTGCTTAGAGCCAGCGTCGGATCTTCGCAGCCGTCGCAGTCAAGCTCGCCCGGGCCGGGAAGAATAACCGGCTGGTCATCCATCGCAAAGTCTGTTCCAGTGCTAGACACACCGTGATAGATTCGCGCAACCTTGTCAGAGGCAATTCCCGAGCGATTTACGGCGCGCACCAGCATATCGTAGGCATCCCGAGATTTCCAAACACATGGGCTCAACGTGTACATTTCGGATAAAGGCGGTGCGGCTTTGAGACGCAACGGTTCCTTACGCAACCGTGAATGGGACCGGCGTCGGGGTCATGCGATCACTTCGCTCACTCGGAGTATCCGGCTGCGCATCGTGCGTCCCAAGAAGTCAGAAGTAGCGAGAGCCGCGTCTTAACGTAGCCTTCTCGCACTTCGGGAGCTAACGGGAAGCGATGCACGTCGCGCCTCCGCTGGAGCGCCTCCTTTGTAATTGCATGGCGAGCTCTTAAGCAATCCCGTCGCTTCTTCATCGCGTTCATGTAAGCTGGCTTAACTAAACTGCGTCAGATGTGGGGCTAAGGTTGGGTCGAACGCGCGATTACCAAGGAATTGATGCGGGGAGATAGGGAACCCGTATCGTTGCTTGTATCGACTTAAAGTCGATAGGTCTCAGAGATGCTATTAGCGGTTCTCTTTTCAGATCAACGACAAATGCTCTCGTCCGGAGCCACTGATGCCTTTGCGGCTTTAAAGTATTGGGGCGTGCCTTTCGCTACGCGAGGATCGCGCGAGGGCTCCGAAATCTGGGAGAGGTTTCCTCGGAACTCCGTGTGGATAGTCTGCGATTCGGTCGATGCAGCGCTGCTGGCGCAGCGTGACGGATGTCCGGTCGTTTTCGTCGGGTCCAATCCGGGCTTCAAGGTTTTGTCACGGGACATCGCCATTGCGACGCTTTATGATCTTGCCGATTCGCTTCGCCCGCTATACACCGAAGCTGCGCTCCGGCTGCGTGACGTCATCGCCTCAGAATTCGAGTCGTCGTGATGGCAAATATTTGGAATAATGAACTTGCCACCTGATATGTGCACGCGACCATTTTTAGCAAGTTTCGATAACTCCAAGGAAACTGTCTCTCGAGTGCTTCCAATAAGGGCGGCGAGATCGACATGCGTCAGGCGAACATCTAGTTTGATCCCAGAGGTGACCAAAACGCCAAAATCATACGCTAGCCGCTCAAAGAGCTTAACGAGGCGCTCCGAGACCGGAAGGAAGGCGATATCCTCCATCACAGAAATGGCGTCGCTGCGGCGCTGGCTCGAATATAGGGCAAAATTCAATGCAAATGCCGGCCGTGTGGACATCAACTCGTATAATTTGTCTGCTCGTGAAGTACACACCAGCGATTCTTCGATGCAGGTGGCAATTGTCGTGCGGTTCATTTGACCGAAAAGCGCTTCTTCCCCGAGTATATCGCCGGGTCCCAAAATGGCGATCGCAATTTCTCGATCATCGGACGTCCTTCTCGATATACGGATACGACCGGACTTTATAAAATAGACAAGTCGGGAATCGTCGCCGACATCGAACAGCAAGGTACGCCTTGGATAAACCTTGAGCGTGAAAAGGTGGCGTGCCCCGATTAGAACATCGCCCGAACACTCGAATAATTTTGTGCGGCGCAAGAACCAGACTTTGTTTTCGGGCAGTGCCTGTGCGGCGGGTATGTCGCTCATATTCTCCTCTACGAATCCTCGGGTTACTTGGATGCATCGACGTCTAGACATCGGTCGGCCGGAAACCCGCTACAGAGGACCGTGGCGATGGTGGACTAAGCTAGGATCGGGCCCTGGCCTCGCATGCCATCCTATTTCCACCAGAATAATATCCGATTGTAAGACACCTTACATTAACGGGATTAAGCACGGATCGGATGGGTTATGTGGTCCGTGAGGGAGGCTACTTCGCCTTCACCGCTTGAATGGGAGCGGGGGCCATATAGGGAGATCGATGTCCGCTGTGACGGTCCGCTGATCAACAGGCTTTCCGGCGCGCGGGTGATGCCGACATCCCGTATGCCGGGCCGTCGAAGTGCGATACTAGCCGAAGGAATGGGACCGCTGTGAATTGGCTACGGCCGCGCCAAGCAGCCGTCACATGGGTCGCGGGCATCCTTCTCGCGGCCTGCGCGCTGTTCATGACGGAGCTGTCACGATCTTCTGGCCATCTGGCTGCCATCCGAGGCGCGGCTTATATCGGGCTAACGATTGCTGGAGTATGGGGTTCGGTGCTGCTGTGGAACCGAAATGATCGCAATGCGTTGTTGGTGATGATCGCGGCGGCTGTCCTCGCGCGTGCCGCGCTCCTCCCAGCAACGCCGTCATTGTCGCATGACGCGTTTCGCTACATGTGGGACGGACGGTTACTGCGCCACGGCGTCGACCCGTACGTCGCGCCGCCGAACGACCCGTCATTGCATGCGTTTCGAAATGATTGGCTGTACGCGTATATCGACTGGAATACGGTACCGACCTTGTATCCGCCAGTTGACTTAGCGCTTTTCGCGTTAGCGGACATACTCGACGACAAGAACACTTTGGCCATTAAGCTACTGGTCGAAGTCGGGGACCTTGCTACACTATCCTTGCTCATCATTCTATTGCGACGTCGAAATCTCCCTATAGGTCGCGCGGCAGTCTATGCTTGGAGCCCACTTGTGATCACGGAGCTCGCCTATAGCGGTCACGAGGAGGCGTGGTGTTTGGCTGCCTTGTTGCTCGCGATCTCACTGACCGAGCGGACGAGGACGCGCCTAGGAGCGTGCGTGCTGGCCGTGGCGGCGCTCGTCAAGCTGTACCCCATAGCGCTGTATCCGGCGTTTTTTCCGCGCAAAAGCGCGCAGCCATACGCAATCGGTGCTGCCCTGATCGTAGCGGCATACGCCCCGTTTTACTT
>JACRUD010000132.1 GCA_014304875.1 Vulcanimicrobiota bacterium | reverse complement strand
GCGATATGCCGCACGACGACCGCCCCCGTCTGCGGGTCGACGCTGACTTCCGCGGCGGTCGTGGTAAACGACGGATCCATCCAGCTCGGAAAGTCATGCGATTCGACCAGCGATGCGTCGAACTCCGGATCGCTGAGCTTGGGAGCTTGGCCGGAGCCTTCGATCATTCCGCCGGCGTTTGTGGCCAGTTGCGCGAGCGTGACTTTGTGATCCGGCGATCCGCGCACGAAGGCGACGCTGTCTTGAATGACGATATCTTCCTTGCGAGCCTCAAGCGCGTCTTCGGCCCGCGCGAGCAACGAATTCTTTACTTCCAACGCAGCTGCGCCCACGGCTTGTCCGGCCGAGTACGTCGATCCGCTGCCGCCGACGCCGCTGTCATACGTCTTTGTGGCCGTATCGGCGAGCACGAGCTCGACGTCATCAGGCGCGATGCCCAAGGCATCTGCGGCGATTATCGGTAGAGCGGCCGCAGCGGAGCCCGTACCGACTTCGGGGTTGCCGGAAAAGACGCGGACAGAGCCGTCGCCTCCGACTTCGACTCGAGCCTTGGACTCGCTGCACGACGAGAACCACCACGTGCAGCAAAGACCCCGGCCGCAGTTCGGCGGCAGAGGCTTGCCCCACCCGATCGCGTCTGCGGCCCGGCGCAAAGTCTCCTTGATGCTGACGCCGTGCAGCTTCTGGCCGCTGGGACTGACGTCGCCTTCGTCCCACGCGTTTTGCATCCGGAACTCGAGCGGGTCCATGCCCAAGGCGAGCGCGAGCTCATCGACGTGGGACTCTTTAGCGAAATTGGCTTGCGGACCGCCCGGCGCCCGGACCGGTCCGGCGATGTGCTTGTTCGTATAGACGAGCTTCGCTTCGATGTCGAGATTGGGGATGCGATAGGGCGCCGATGAGAGCATCGTCGCGATCAGCGCGGTGCCCGTGCCGTAGCCGATGTAGGCGCCGGTGTCGAAGACGTATGCGGCTCGCATTCCCAAGAAGATACCTTGCTTCGACACCGCCGATTCGAAATGAGCGTAACCGCCGTGGCGCGGATAGATGTGGAGGCCGTCTTCGTGACGCGACCAAGCCACTCGTACCGCGCGATCGCATTGCAAGGCTAGCGCGGCCGCGTACCATTCGGCTGCCATGAGGATCTTGCCGCCGAACGCGCCGCCCACGAATTGATTGACGAAGCGAACGTCTGCCGGATCAAGACCGAAGAAAGCGGCGAGGTCGTCGCGGTTGCTGTAAGGCGATTGCGACCCGCACCAGACGGTGAGCGAACCGTCTGCCCCCTTGCGGGCTAAGGCGGCGCGCGGTTCCAGATAGCCCGGCATGCCGGGCGCGAAACTGTAGTCGGACTTCACCCTGACGGCGCCGGCCGACGCCAAGGCGGCTTCGACGTCGCCGCGCTTGATGCGGCACGCGCCGCACACGTTCGCGACCAGCGTCCTGCCTTCGCTCTTGTCGTACGTCTGCCAGTCCGGATGAACGAGCGGCGCATCGGCTGCCAGGGCGTCTTCCGGGTCCAAGACCGGCCGCAAGACATCGTAGTCGACGACGATCGCTTCAGCCGCCGCGCGCGCCGAGTCTTCGCTCTCCGCCGCCACCGCTGCGACGGGTTCTCCCGCGTAACGAGCGTACGACTTCGCGAACAAATGCTGGTCTTTGATGCCGAAATCGAGCGCTTTGTCCGGGACGGTGCCCGCGTGCGCGATCGCGGCCACCCCCGGCATCGCGCGCGCTCGTCCGGTGTCGATCCCTCGAATGCGCGCGAACGCATGCGGCGAGCGAACGACAACGCCGCAGAGCGGACGCTCCAGGTCCACGTCCGCCGTGAACACAGTCTGACCAGTGACTTTGGCCGAGCCGTCCATGCGCGGCCGCGGCGCCCCGAGCATCTTTGCCACGCGCCCTTACGCCCGCGAAGCGATGTGCGCGCGGCGGCCCGGGATCTCGCCGGCCCGGCCCTCGTCTCGCAATCGTCTAGCCGCCGCCATGACGGCCGCGACGATGGATTGGTAGCCGGTGCAGCGACACAGATTGCCGGCCAGCGCGGCGCGCGTCTGCTCCTGGGTCGGGTCTGGATTCTCGGACAGGAACGCGGCGGCCGAGACGATCATCCCCGGGGTGCAGAATCCGCATTGTAGAGCGCTGTGTTCGACGAACGACGACTGCACTGGATGTAAGGCCCCATCTCTTGAGGCGAGCCCCTCCACCGTCGTTAGCGCGCGGCGATCCGCGTCGACGGCGAAATACAGGCACGAGTTGACGGCCTTCCCGTCGACGAGCACGGTACATGCGCCGCAATAGCCCGTGCCGCAGCCTTCCTTCGTGCCGCGGAGTTTGAGATCGTCGCGCAGCACGCTCAGCAAGGAGCTCGTCGGATCCACGTTGACGTCGCGCGGCTCGCCGTTGACGTACAGGCAAATCGGCTGCATCAACCGCCCACCAACCCCTGCTCTAAGGCGACCTCGAGCAACGCACGCTCCGTCAGGACGGCGACTAACTGCCTGCGGTACTGCTCCGATGCGACTGCGTCCGACACCGGGAGTGCATCCGCATGCGCTGCGGCGCGTGCCGCATCGCGCGCGACCTGAGCGTCGATCGGCCGGCCGCGCGCGACGAGTTCCGCCGCGCTTGCTCTGATCGGCGTGGGCGCGGCTCCGCCGAGTGCGATGCGGATGTCGCGCACGCGATCGACCTCGAAATCGCAGTGCAGGGCGACCGCCACGATCGCCATCTCAAATGCTCGCCGCGTCTGCATCTTCCTATAGATAGACCGCGACGTGCTCAGCGGGATGTCGATCGCGACCAGCAGTTCACCCGCCAGCAGCGCGTGCGACCCGGGCCGCAGAAATTGCTCGATCGGCATCGATCGTTCGTCGTCGGAAAGGCTCGCGATGATGCAGCGAGCATCGCATGCGACGAGCGCCGCCGCGAGGTCGGCGGCCGGATGCCCGGAACAGACGTTGCCGCCTATCGTCGCGACGTTGCGCAACTGGCGCGCGCCGATGCCGGCCGCCGCCGTCGCGACGATTTGCGCGCCCGCCGCAACCGCATCGCTGCCCGCCAGCGTGGCGGCAGTCACGAGGGCACCGATACGTATCACGTTGCCCGTGGGGGTGATATCGAAGAGGTCCGGGATGCGCTTGAGGTTGACCAGCGCGTCACCGCTCAGACTTCCGTCGCGCAAGCGTGGCCCCAGCCGCGTACCGCCCGCTAGGATGCGAGCGGACGACCCGAATCGGTCCAGCAGGACCAGCGCTTCATTGAGAAAGTGAGGTTCGAAGTATTGCATCGAGCGCGGGGCCTTTTGCGGACCGTGGGCCGGCTCCTATGCAACGGTGCGAGGCGACGTCGGCAGGAGCGCCGCGGCCGCCTGAGAACGCTGCGCTGGTAAAGTCTTGAGGCGCGAGGGAAGCCGGTGAAAATCCGGCGCGGTCGCGCCACTGTAACCGGGGAGCTGTCGACAGCGCCACTGTTTCAAGTGAAATGGGAAGACGCCGGCACTGAAGCGACGATCCGGAAGTCAGGAGACCTGCCTCAAGCTTTTGGAAACCCGATCCTCTTCGCGCTAAAGAGGTGTCGACGATGATCCGCTCCGGCGGCGCGGCAAGAGCCGTTCTCCCTTCTCGCGATGTCCTGCTGCCCCGGCATCGCTCGTCATCGCGATCGACCGGTCTCGCATTGTGCGCGCTCGGAGTGGCGGTGGCTGCGTCTGCCGCCATGTCTATCGTGGTCGGAAGCGTCGCTCTGTCGCCGGCTGCCGTGCTGGCCTCGCTCTTGCACCCCCATGCGGGCGGACTTCAGCACGCGATCGTGTGGGAGCTGCGCTTGCCTCGCGTATTGCTGGGCATGCTCGTAGGCGCAGGTTTAGGCATAGCGGGCGCCATGCTGCAGATGCTGTTCCGCAATCCGCTCGTAGATCCGTACGTGACCGGCGTCTCAGCTGGAGCGGCTCTTGCCGCGGCCGCCGGCTTCATGCTGGGAGTGGCCTTTGCGGCCATACCGCTCGTCGCATTCGTAGGCGGGGTAGTCTCGGCTTCCATCGTCGCCGTCGTCGGAGCAGGTGCCGGACCATCTGCGAACCTACGGCTGGTCCTCGCGGGCGTCGCCGTTTCGGCCCTTTGCGCCGCTCTTGTCACCTTGCTCTTGCTGCGCAGCGGATCAACCGGTGGCCTTTCGATTCTGGCCTGGCTGGCAGGCGGTTTGGCCGGTCGCGGGTGGACCGAGCTCGGTCCCGTGAGCGTCTACTTGGGCGCAGCGATGCTGATTTGCGTGACGCTCGTGCACAAATTAAACGCTCTGCGACTGGGCCGCGAAGCCGCCGCCGGACTCGGCCTGAGGGTGGAAGCGGCGCGCTGGCAAGTGATGGCGCTGTCCGCATTTATCACCGCGGCGTGCGTCAGCGTCAGCGGCGTCATCGGGTTCGTGGGGCTGATGGTACCTCACGGGGCCAGGCGCATCGTCGGCGGCGACGCTCGTCGGTTATTGCCGGCCTCTGCATTGGGAGGAGCCGCCGTCGTCGTGGCGGCCGACGCCTGCGCTCGCATTGCCATGCCGTCGACTGAGCTTCCGCTGGGAGTCCTGTTGGCGATCATCGGCGTTCCTTGCTTTCTCGCGATCGCCCGCAATCCCGTGTCGCCATGAACGATGCGATCACAGCGCACGATCTAGAAGTGCGCTACGGCAAGCGCTGCATTTTCGCCGACCTGAGCTTCGCTTTGCAAGCGGGGACCTTCACGGCTCTCGTCGGCCCCAACGGCGCCGGAAAGTCATCGCTGCTGCGGGTCCTGGCCGGCGTGCAAAAACCAGCGGCTGGAGAAATCGTCGCCGAAGGCCGAGCGGCGCTGATAGATTCTGCGGTCCCTCCCCCGGGCGACGTCACACCGCACGAGTTGGCCGGTTACGGCATGGCGATTCGGCGGCCTTTCTGGCGATTTCAGCCCGATGCCAATGAGCTGTTGGTGACCGAGCGGGCGCTGGCAGACTGCGCACTTAGCGCGCGCGCTCACGATGCGGTGAAAACGTTGAGCGCCGGCGAGGCCCAGCGTGCGTGGATCGCCGCGGGTCTAGCGACGCAGCCCGCCGTTCTGCTGATCGACGAGCCGACGGCACACCTGGATTTGAAGTTCCAACTCGAGGTCGCCGACACGCTCGCGCGGCTCGCCAGGACGGGCGTGGCCGTCATGGCCGCATTCCACGATTTGACGCTTGCCGGCCGTGCGTGCGACGCGGTCGCACTTTTGGCGCATGGAGAGATCCGCCTGGGGGAGCCGGATTCCATATTGCAGCCGAAACTTTTGAGCGATGCCTTTGGCGTGCGGGTAAGCACGTACCGGTCGGCTGACGGCGGTCCGCTCGTCTGCGCGGTGGTTTCATGAAAGCGTTGTTCCGAAATCGGAAGAAGGCCGTCCGGCGAGTGCTGTGCCGCGCGGGCGTGACATTTGCGGTTTTTTTGGTGGCGTCCGGGGCCGCGCGGGCGGATGTCGGCCCGTCGCCGTCTCCCTCCGCGTCGCCGAAGGCTTTGGACACGGTGATCGTGACGGCCCAGCGCCATGCGAGTCCCATCGGCGCCACATCGCGCGACGTATACGTCTTGCAGACCGCCGACATTGAGCGGTCGGGAGCGCGGACGATCGCCGATGCCCTGCGCTACGTTCCCGGGGTCTCCGTGGCGGCGTACGGCAATGCCGGCCAACTGCAGACGGTCAGCCTTCGCGGTGCAGGCTCGCTGCAGACGCTCGTGCTGCTGGACGGTCGTCCGGTCAACGAACCCGACACGGGGCTCGCGGATTTTTCTTCCATCTCGATCGAGGACGTGAGCCGTATTGAAGTCGTCGAGGGGGGAGCTTCGACGTTATACGGGTCCTCTGCGGTCGGGGGGTGATCGATATCATCACGCGCTCGCCTGGGGCAAGCGGCGGCAGCGCGTCCGCCTACGCCGAAGGCGGCTACGAAGGGACATTCGAGGACGGAGTTTCGATCACGCGGGGAGACGCGCGCACCCTTTGGGTCCACGCGTCGGGGCGCTCGCTGCACGCCCGCAACTCTTACGACTACCCGGCTTTTGCGGACGCGGCAGCCGGAACGCGGACGAATGACGACGTCAACCTCGCCGAGGCGTCGCTGGACGTTGGAAAAGCGCTGGGCACAACGCGGGCCGAACTGCGGCTGAACCAGGATGAGTCGAATGTCGGTTCACCCGGCGACGTGACGTGCTGCATCAGCGGGCTCGCGCGTCAGCAGCGCGACGTTCGGCGCGCGGATATCACGATCGACGCTCTGACGCGGCTGGGGATGTTGTCGCTCCAAGGGTACGTCGACAGCCGCCGACTGCATTTCTTCGATCCAACCCCGCCGCTGCGCTACGATACCTTCACGAGCGCGCTGAGCAGGGGTTTCTCCTTGCGCGACACGTCCGCGGTTGGCCGCGACCACACGTTCACGCTCGGCTACGATGTCCGGGACGACGGAGCTCTTTTTGCAGCCAGCTACTACACCGCGCCGGCATCGGTCGACGACGCCTCCAGCGCCTTTTACCTGGAGGATGAAGTGCGTCGGCCAGGATCGCCGCTCAGCGTCTCGGCCGGATTGAGGAGGGAGCTGCCGCAGGGCACGCAGGCGCCGGTCACTCCGTCTCTCGGGATCGTCGAGCGGCTCGCGCACGGTTTCGCGCTGCGCGCGAACTACGGACGCGCCTTCCGCGTCCCATCGCTTGACGAGCGGTATTTCCCCTCTTACGGCAATCCGAAGCTGCAGCCGGAGTACTCCGCCACCTTCGATGCCGGTGCTGCGCTCGACTTGAAAGGCGGCGACGCATCGTTGACCTACTTCGGTTCGGATTCCGAAAATCTGATCGTCAATGTGCCGGTCGATGCCGTCGGCGACGAAAAGCCTTTCAACATCGACCGGGCTCGCATTCGCGGCATCGATGGACAAGTCACGAGCCGCGTAGGCACGCTGACGTCGGCACGCCTTTCATTGACATCTTTGTTTGCCGCGAGGGATCTGGAGAGCGGTCGTCCGCTCCCCTATCGTCCTGGCATGTCCGTCGCGGTGACGGCCTGGCACACCAGCCGATCGACCGAATACGGCCTCAGCGGGCGCTACGTCGGACGCCGCGACGCTCCCGGTACTAGCCGCTCCATCGCACTTCCGGCGTACGCCTTGGGCGATGCGTGGGTAACCCGTCGATTCGGGAGCGGGACGAAACTGACACTACGGCTGGAGAACATCGGAGGCTCGCATGCGGAAGAAGATGTGTTGGGGTATCCCGTCCTGGGGCCGACAGCCTCGCTGCGGGTGAGCATCGCGCGCTGACATTTACGATGCGGCTCTGCCGCCGATTCGCCGCGTTTTGCGCGGCGGCACAACTTTGCGCCTTGGGCTGTGCGCCGCGCGCAGCCGGGCCGGCTACATCCGATGCGCAGCGGCCGCGCATCGTATCGCTTGCACCCTCGCTGACTGAGATGGTGTATGCGGTGGGGGCCGGCGCGGAGCTGGTCGGGGACACCAAATACGACGATTACCCGGCGGCTGCAGTGCGTCTGCCGCATGTCGCGGATCTCAGCAGCGTTGATCTCGAACGACTGGCGGCGCTTCGTCCGACCCTGGTCCTAGCTCTGCACGATCAAGATCGCGAAGGCGGCCAGATCGAAGAGCGCCTGCTCGTGCCGGTTCGCTACTTGCCCAACCGCTCGCTGCACGATCTGTTCTCCGACATCACGCAGGTCGGCTCTCTGTGCCGGAGGTCCGCGCAGGCTCAAGCCCTCTCCGACTCGTTGCGCGAGCGGATCCATCGCATCGCCGCGCGCGCGCCAAGGGGCCGCCATAAGCCGCGCGTCTTCTTTTTGTTGGGGCTGCCTGGATTCACCGCTGGGAAAAACAGCTTCATAAACGATTTGATCGAGCTCGCTGGAGGGACCAACATCGCAGCCGGCGTCGATCAGCCCTATCCCGACTTAAGCGCAGAGGCGATCGTCCGAGCAGATCCGCAGGTCATCATCGTAGCCGGCGATACTCCGTTCGGGGTCGATGACAGACGCCGGGAACCGTGGCGCAGTTGCAGCGCCGTAAGGCGCGGCGCGGTGCTGAGACCGCCCAACGACGACTTGCTCGAGCGCAACGGGCCGCGCGTCGCGGTCGGCCTCCAGTGGTTGGCGGACGTCATCAAGCGCTACGGGAGGTGACTGCCGCGGCGGCCGTGTTTGGGCGGGGAAACAAGCGGCGCCTCCGAATCGATTTTGAGTTCGCTCAAATGGTAAAAGATGATGCGCGTGCCGCCGTCAAAGCCCATTTTGATCAGCGGATTATCGCGCGTTCCGCTGGGCACGACGGCGTGGACGCAGCCGGTCCGCCCGACAAAAGTTCGGTGCAAGGCGGTGTAGTAGGGCGGTTCTTGGTCGCTTCGGGCGACCGTCGCGGTGCGTCCGACCAGCACGCCAGGCCGTCGTTCCAAGATATCTCCTCGTGAAGTGGATTGGCGCGTGACTGATGAACTTACCGTGCCGCCTTGCCCGAACCTTTTAGGCCCATGTCAACGACGCTGGCGTGTTCTTTTCGCGCAGACGAATCGGCGCGCTCGGGCCTGCGCGGGCTGCTCGAGGCCGGTCTTGCGCCTGCGTCGCTGAGGGTCGCCGCATCGGACGCGTCGCGGGCGGCGCAGCTCGCCCAGGAGACGGGTGCGCGGGCCGACATCGACCCTGCCGACCCTTTGCGCGGCGGCCACGGCCTGGCCTCCGGTGGCGGACGTGCAGGTGTGGATATGGGGGCTTTGATCGGCGGCTTTGTCGGCGCGCTCGTGGGTTTGGTCATCGGGTATTCGCCGGCAGCGGCGGTCGTGCCGGTGGCAGCGCAAGCTCGACCGTTCGCCGATTGTCTGTTGTTCTTCGTGCTCGGTGCGATAGCGGGTGCGGTCCTCGGCGGAGCGCTGGGCCGCCAATCCTCGATCCACGCCGGATTCCGTCTCATCGACGCGTTGGAAGACGGCGCTGTCGTCATCATCGCGGATGTTCCGTTCGAGCGCGCTGCAGAGGCGGCTCGCGTCATGGCATCATGCGGCGGGGCCGACTTTGTGCGCCTGACGCCACGGTGAAATACGACGCCGTCATCACCGCGGCGGGCCGGCTGCCGCCGGCGGCAGCGGCGCGCTATGCGACGGATGTCAAAGCGCTTGTGCGCGTCGGCGGCGCACCCCTGTTGTCGTCGCTGGTCGCGGCACTGCGCGCGGCGGTGGGGGTGGCGCGCATCGTCGTCGTCGGACCGGCGAGCGCTCGGCATGCATCCCGCGACGCTGATGAATGGATAGACGAAAAGGACACCGGTGCCGCAAACGTCGTCGCCGCGCTCGACGCAGCAAGAACCAGACGGGCGCTGTACTGCGCGTCGGATTTGCCCTTCCTGAGCGCCGACGCCGTGATGGAGTTTCTCGCAAACGTGCCGGCGACGGCCGACGTCGCGTATCCCATCGTGATGCGCGACGCATTCTTGCGCCGCTATCCCGGAGCACCGCGCAGATTCGCACGCTTGGCGGACGGCGACTGGACGGGCGGCAGCGTGTTCTTGGTCGATGCCCCGCTGCTGCTGCGTCGAAGCGATCTCTTGGCGCGCGTCTTCGACAGGCGCAAGAGCGTTGCGGGCCTTGCGCGGCTTATGGGCCCCGCGGTGCTGTGGCGCTTTGCCACCGGACGCCTGACGGTCTTGGATCTGGAGCGCCGAGGGTGGACATCTGGTCGGGGGCACGCTGACCGCCATCCGAGGCGTTGATCCGGCGATCGCGATGGACTGCGACTCGATTGACGATTTCGAGTACGCGCGCCGATTCGCGATCGCTACGGCCGAAGCCGCGAGCGGAACTTTGGGACGATGACGGGCAGCAGCGGACGCGGCGAAACTCGGCCCTTCGCGTTGTCGATCTACTGGTTCGCATGGGAAGTGCATTGGGCCGCGTTATTGGGGGCCGCCATGCAGGCCCAGGTCGCACGCTTTATCGAGCCCACCTTCATCGGTCGCGCAACGGCCGTTCTGGGCGGTTTGGGCGCGATCTGTTCGATCGCGGCGCAACTCGCGGCCGGAAGGGCCTCAGATCGTCGAGGCAAGAGGATGCCGTTCATCGTCACCGGCACGATGCTCGACGTCGTCGCGCTATTCGGGTTCGCGTTGGCTCCGTCGTTCGCGGTCGTCGTCGCAGCGTTTGCGGCGGTGCAGCTCTCTTTGAATATCGCAGGCGGTCCTTATCAGGCCTTGATTCCCGATCGTGTTCCGAAGGCGCGCCTGGGAAGGGCGTCCGCCGTCATGGGGTTATTCCGGCTCAGCGGCAGTTTGGCCGGCCTCGCGCTCGCCCACGTGCTGGTGAAGCAGCCCGGGTCTGCGGTGAGCGCATCGCAATTGACTCACGGGCTGCTGCTGCTTGCGGGCGTGCTATCGGCGGTTTTGCTCGCGGCTCTTGCGGTGACCGTGGGCGGAGTGCAAGAGGACCGAGCCGGCGCCGTCCAGCGGGAGGCGCGGGGCGCGTCCTGGCCAATGCGGAAAAGTTTCGCAGCGCTGCTCGTATCCCGCGTCTTCGTCAGCCTGGGGCTATATTCGGTCCTTCCTTTCTTTGCGTTCTACCTCGAGTTCGCGCTGCACGTGCGCAATTATCTCCAGACAAGCGTTGCGCTGCTGATCGTCATGAATGCGTGCTCGCTCGTAGGGACCTGGCCGGCAGGCGTGGCGGGCGATCGCGTCTCCAAGAAAAAGATCATGGCGGCGGCGATCGGCTTGTTGGCGATCGCGAGCGCATCGATGGCCGCCGTTCACGAGGAGCGGATGTTGACGGGGCTTGCGATCGGGCTCGGAGTCGGCTGGGGTGCATACTACAGCGTCGATTGGGCGCTCGCGTGCAACCTGCTTCCCGCGGGGCGCGCCGGCTCGCTGATGGCGGTCTGGAATATCGGCGCTAGCGCGCCGCAAGTGGCGGCCCCGGTGATCGGCGGCCTGCTGGTCGATCGCATCGCGACTCTTCGCGGCGATCCGGGAGCGGCCTACCGCGATTTGTTTCTCTTGATCAGCGGCTTCTTGATCCTCGGAGCCGCGACCCTGATTTTTGTCCGAGAAGCGGCGGAAGGAAAGAAACTCCGAACCGAATAACGCCAAGCCACACTTTGAATCGCATCGTCGGAAGGAGATCCGCAACGGTGAAAAATGTGACGGCCCTGCTCGCCGTACTGCTGACATCGGCCATCGTTGTCGCAGCATGTTCGAAGAACAGTTCATCGACTACTTCCAGTAGCGAAACGACCGCTCCGACGGCTGCGGCCGAAGCCAGCGCCATGGGCAATTCGATGTCCAATACGTCCGGCGGCAAGGCGCTCCCGATTGCGCTCTCAAAGCTGCCGAACGCCACGGTCGGCAAAGGCGATGCGAAAACCGGTTCGAAAGTCTTCGCCGCTAACTGCGAAAGCTGCCATGGTGCGGGCGGCAAGAACGGTCAAGTCGGACCGACCCTGGCCGGGATGGGTCTGAAAGCCGGCCAAGTCGCATACATGGTGCGCAGTCCCCAGGCGATCGACAAGGACTCGTCCATGCCGAAGCTTCCGCTCTCGGCCAAGGATGTGTCCGACGTCGCTGCCTACGTCGCGTCGCTCAAGTAAGGGTTCGGCCCGACGGCACGGCCTGACGATTTCGCGCGAGGACACGCCGCCGGCAGAAATGGCCGGCGGCGTTGTTGTATGTCGTGAGCGCCGCTATCCATTGGCTGCGGCGCGACCTGCGCTTCAACGATAATCCGGCGCTTTCGGCGGCGCGTTCGGCGGCCGGGCCGGAGCCGGTTTTCTCGGTCTATTCCCTGTCCGACCTAGACCGCTTGAACCGGCGGCAGAACGCATTCGTCGTCAGCTGCCTGCATGAACTCCGCGCCGCCGCCATGCGGCGCGATGCGACCGTCTCGTTGCTGCGCGGCGATCCCGCGGCTGCGCTCGTCTCGGCGGCTCGTCGGCTCAACGCTTCGGCTGTGTATTGCTGCCGCGCGTACAATGCGAGCGAACGGCAACAGGCGAGCGAAGTCGGCCGTTCGCTGGCGGCGGCCGGCGTCGAGCTACACGCGGTGGACGGCAACGTCATCCATCAACCGGAGGCGGTCGCCGACCGCAAGCGCGCGGCGGGCGAGGGGTATCGCGTCTTCCCGCCGTTTTACGAGGCGTGGAAGTCGCTGCCCGTCCCTGCGGCCTCGGCTCAATCTTGGCCCACTGGCCGTGACGCCGAGATGGGGCCGCTTCCCGAGGCGCCGGATGAAGCGCATGCAGCGGCCCTTCAAGGGGCGGGTGAAGCGGAGGCCCGCAAGGCTTTGCACTCATTTGCCGCCGGCCGAGTCGCCGACTATGCCGTCAACGCTGAATATCCCGCCCGAGACGGAACCTCGCATCTCGCAGAAGCTTTGCGGTTCGGCTGCGTGAGCGCCCGCGAGACCTACCATGCGATCGTGGGCAGAATGGTCCGCTCCTGGACGCTCGCCCAGGAACGGCTTTCCATGGAGTTGTTCGTGCGCAGGCTGGCCTTACGCGAATTCTTCATCCACTTGGCTTTTTTCGCTAACGATCTGCACGAAGTCGAATTGCAGCAGAAGATGCGCACCGCGCCCAGCTGCGACGATGAGGAGCGCCTTGAGGCATGGTCGTCCGGACGCACGGGGTATCCGCTCGTCGATGCGGCCATGCGCCAACTGCGGCGCGAAGGGCGGGTTCACCGACGCGCCGCGATCGCTGCCGCATCGTTCTGCTGTTTTGACCTTGGGCTGGGCTGGCGCGCTGGCCGAGATATCTGGATGGGGGAGCTGACGGCGGCGGACGAGGCGCTGTGCGATGCGAACTGGCAGATGATCGCCGGCGTCGGGACGGACCAAGCCGCGTATCCGCGCATCTACAATCCGCAGAAGCAGCTTCGCCATTTCGATGCGCAGGCCGCCTACGTGAGGCGCTACTGCTCAGAATTGAGCCGCCTGCCCACGTACGCGGCGCTGGCACCCTGGCGGCTGGAGCGCCAACAGCAGATCGAACTTGGCTTCTTCACGCCCGGTCACTACCCGCGGCCCATCGTCGAACACGAAACGGCGGCGCGGGCGGCACTGGCTGCCTACAAAACGCACCGCAATCGCTGACAGGCGGCCAGGATGCGCGCTCACGACGCGTACTTGGATGCGTACTCGGCGGCGAGCGGAACCCGAGTCGTTTGACCGCCGAAGGCCCTGACGCCCAGGTATAAGTCAAACAAGAACCATGCCGGCATGAGAAACGGCATGACGAGCATGCTTTGCCAGCCGATGACCGGCAAATGCGATGACGCCATGTAGGCGGCGTAGAACAATACTCCCAGGATGTTCACGGCCAAGGATTGCACGATGTTGAAGCGCAGAAACTTCGAGCGCTGAGACTGCAGCAAAAGAAGCAGCAGTGCGACGGGCCAGAGCGGATAGCACAAGGCAGCCAGCAGGCGGTCATCATGGCTTTCTTCGACCACGATAGTCGGCTTGGCCGCGCTTGCCGTGGGCGCGGCAGAAGCCGGGGCAGTGGCGGTCGCAGTGGAGCTGTCGCTTTGGGCTCCGCGCTGACCGGGCAGCGCGGTGCCGTCGGCGCCTGTTCCCTGCATCGCACGGCCCAGCCGGCATCCGGGGCAGACGGCGTCGACGGAACAATGCGAGCAGATCTCATGACCGCAATCGCGGCAGACGACTGCCGTCGGAACGGCCGGGTGATAGTAACAACTCATGATCGGCACCTCCAATTGAGATGAGCTACCCTGCCGGCCAGGCGTTTGTTTCACCGGATGGCGTAATGTAGCCGCGGACCTCTAGGTCCGTCGGCCGCGACGACGTGCCGCCACCAAAGCGGCGGCACTACATTACGGCTGGCGTAATGTAGCCACGGACCCTTTAGGTCCGTCCGGCCCTGCGCCGGAATGACTTTCCGCGAGCCCCTTGAACCGCGCCCTATGGTTCAGCGCCGCTTGCTTGACTACGTACGTCCGGCGGCCGCCAAGATGGCGTTGGGGCTCTTGCTCACGGCCGTCGCGTCGCTTGCGACCATCGCCTACGCTTGGGCCGTCAAGGAACTGATCTCGGCGGTCACCCGGCACAGCCTCAACACCCTGTGGGAAGCGCTGCTTTTTGCCGTCGGGCTGAACATCCTGAAAAACGCGGCCCAGTACGGCGGCGGCTATACGCTGACGACCGTGGGCCAGCAGGTGGTGGCCACCATTCGGGCCGACGTCTTTCGGCGCATTCAATATCTACCGCTGCACGTCTTCGACCGCTGGCGCAGCGGCGAACTGATGTCGCGCTTCGATAACGACGTGACGTTGATGGCCAACGGCGTCCAAGCCATGCCGTTGTTCGCCAGCGCGGCGCTGACCCTCGTCGGCGCGCTCATCGCAATGTTCTCCATCGACTGGCAGCTGACGCTTGTGACGATCGCCGTCGCGCCGGTCGTGTCGTACGCCGTCATGCGCTTCTCCCTGCTGCTGCGCCGGCTGACGAACGTGTCGCTCACGCGCATTGCGGATTTGAACGCCATCCTACAAGAGTCGATAGAGTCCATGCGCGTGATCAAGGCGTTCGCGCGCGAACCGCACGAAGTTCGCCGCTTTACCGAGCGCAACGATGCCTACCTCGGAGCGTCGATGAAGCTCGCCCAGATCACGCTGACGCAGACCCCGGTCGTGGACTTCGTCGTCACGGTCGGCCTTTTGGTGCTCGCCGGTTTCTCGTTTTACGAACTCGTGGTCGGCCGTAAGTCGCCCGCCCAGTTAGGCGCGTTCTTCACGCTGGCCATCGCCGCGAGCAATCCCATCAACCAGCTGACCAACTACTTCGGCGACCTCAATAAGGCGTATATCGGATCGTCCCGCATCTTTGAAGTCTTGGACCTGCCGGTGGAAGTGCGCGACGCGCCGGGTGCTCGCACGCTGGCCGCCGTGCGCGGAGCGGTGGAATTCCGTGACGTGCGCTTTTCCTACGACGGCGGCGTGGAGGTGCTAAGAGGCGTGGATGCCGCCGTGGCGCCCGGCGACGTGGTCGCACTGGTCGGACCGTCCGGGGCCGGCAAGACGACGCTTGTGAACTTGGTCCCGCGTTTTTACTCGCCGACTCGGGGCGTCGTGTACGTCGACGGCTTCGACATCGCCGAGGTCGCCTTGGGATCGTTGCGGGAAGCGATCGCGATCGTGCCCCAAGACCCGCAGTTGTTCTCGGACAGCATCGAACAGAACATCCGTTACGGCCGCTTGGAAGCGACGGCAGCGGAAGTGGAAGCGGCTGCCCGATTGGCAAACGCTCACGACTTTATCGTAACCTTCCCGGAGGGATACGCGACCAAAGTCGGGGCGCGCGGCATCCGGCTGTCGGGGGGCGAACGCCAGCGCATCGCCATCGCGCGCGCCATCTTGCGCGACCCCCGCATTCTGATCTTGGACGAGGCGACGTCATCGCTTGACGCCAGGTCCGAATCGTTGATCAATGAAGCGCTTGCGCGCTTGTTCGTCGGACGCACGACATTCGTGATCGCACACCGGCTGTCGACGATCCGGCGGGCGACGGCGATCCTCGTCATGTCAGAGGGCGTGGTGGCGGAGCAGGGCACGCATGCGGAACTGCTCGCGCGCGGCGGAGTCTACGCGCAGCTATACGAAACGCAAGTTCTTCAACTGACCGGAACGTAACGGTTGAGAGCCCTGCTTGTCCTGCGGCCCGACGCCACCGAGCGCTTTGGGGGCGATACGGTGCAGGCCTTGCGCACGAGCAGAGCCCTGCGGTCTTTGGGCGTCGAAGTGGCGGTCGTCGAAACCCTTGCGCCCAAAGCCGCCGGTTTCGATATCGCGCACATCTTCGGGATCGCGCAACCCGAAGTCTGCGCGCGGCAGATGGAGTCGTGCCGCCGGTACGCCGCTGCCGTCGCGCTATCGCCAGTCTGGTTGAGCCGCCGAGAGTTCTTCGCGCGCGCCTGGCGCTCTGAGCGCATTCTGCGCAAGGCACGCGCGGAGAAAGCGGCGCGATCTCGCCTTCGCCGCTTGCGCGAGTTCCCGGCGATGCGGCTCCTCAGCCGCTCCGAAAAAAAGCGGATTGTCGCCATGGAGCGCGTCCAGGCCTGGCTTCTGCGAGCGGCCGATATCGTGCTGCCGAACAGTGCGATCGAAGCCCGCGAATACGTCGTTGGGTTGGGCGCCGAGCCCGTGCGCACGCGCATCGTGCGAAATGCCGCGGTCGAAGAAGCCTTCGTGCAGTGGGGCGCTAGACGCTGCGGGGTCGTGTGTGGAGCGCGCATCGAATCGATGAAGAATCAGGCGATGCTCTCGCTTGCCTTGCGGGGAAGCGGAGTGCCGCTGACTCTGGCGGGCGAAGCCTACGACGCGTATTACCTGCGGCTGTGCCGGCGCTGGGGCGGCCCAGATCTCCAGTACACCGGCCTGCTTTCTCAGGCTCAGCTGTTCCAACTTTTCGCAAGGAGCGAGATCCACGCCATGCCGTCGTGGGGCGAAACCGCGGGCCTAGCCAGTCTCGAGGCCGCGGCCGGCGGGGCGAAGCTTGTCGTGGGAAATCGTGGGGCCGAGGTCGAGTATTTCGGCGACGATGCCGAGTATGCGAACCCGGCCGATCCGGATTCCATCCGGGCGGCAGTCATGAGGGCCCAAGCGCGGCCCGCGCGCGAAGCCGGAGATTCGCTCGATCGAAGAATCCGCCGGCTTTCGTGGCGACAGGCGGGCGGCGACACATTGCTCGCCTACCAAGCGGCCATCAGCGCACGGCCGAGGAGTTGAGCAAAGCAGCATGGTAACGGTCCGGCCAGCCGAAGCGTAGCCGCGCTTCGACCCGCCGCAAGGTGATCAGACGCGCGATGTTTGCGCCCTTGAGAGCTGCCAGAGCCCAATCTGCGCCGGACCGAGTGCGGGCCAAAGCATCGACTTGCGCAAAGGTGCCGGCCCACGCACCCGTGAGTGTTCTAACGGTCTCTAATACGGCTGGTTCGTGCCGGCCGGAAAACGGGAGAGCCGTTTTCAGCATGGCGCGCCACACTTGGGCATCGAGTGCATCGAGCTCGTGCTCCGTCACGACGGAGCCGGCCTGGCCCAAAGAGCTGTAGAGCCGTCCTTTCTCGGCTTCCATACGCGGCGTCACGACGTGGCCGTAA
The DNA here is from genome assembly GCA_014304875.1 of Vulcanimicrobiota bacterium. Lineage (GTDB taxonomy): Bacteria > Vulcanimicrobiota > Vulcanimicrobiia > Eremiobacterales > Eremiobacteraceae > Mawsoniella > Mawsoniella australis. The sequence goes on along the minus strand of JACRUD010000132.1, from coordinate 2,788 downwards.
TGCGACCACACGGCGGGCAGGGCGATGCGCCGTGCCACCGGAGCCAGTTGTTCGTGGACGGGCCCGTGCCAGCGGCGCGCCGTCGACAGCCGAAAGAAACACAACCGCCGAGCGACTGAGGAGTACCAGCGGAAAGAGCCGACGAAATGACGGCTGTATCCATCGACCGCGGCGACATCGGCGGGAAGGTCGCGGAGCAGCCCAGACATGGCCGGCAGTTCAGGGCCGTGAACTTCGTCGGCGTCGAAAAAGAGCGCCCAACCTTCTCGGAATTGCGGCGGAGTGCCGTCGATGCACGCGTTGCGTGCCGAGGCGAAGTCGACGAATGACGTACGCAGCAAAGTCATGCGACCGTCCCGACCAAAGTCGGAAGCGCCCAGCGCATCGGCGTGCGGGCTGCGGCCGGCGGGGGAGTTGTCGTTGACCACGAGGTGCCCGCAGGCGGCAGCCGCGGAGTGCAAGGAGGCTTCCAGGTATGGTTCGGCCCGGCGGCCGATTATGAGGTGGGCGACCGGCTGCGGCGGGAGTGTCATCGAATCCGAATTGCGTGCCGCCACTAGCGGTCCTCGTACCCGGAAGTACCGGCGGTCCTGAGGTCGGATCGTGACAGCTCTGCGCATCGGCGTCGACGCCTGGAACCTGCCGCACGACCGCCGAGGCATCGGCCGCTACGTGAGAGCGATCTTGCGCCGCTGGCTCGCCACCGACCGCGAACGGGTCAAGGTGACGCTTTTGATTCCGCAGCGCCCGGCTTGGTTATACAAGGCGCCGTACGTGAAAGCTCTCGGCGGAGCCGCCGTCAGCGTGCTCAGCCGCCAAGCAGCCGCCCGACCGATCTTCGATGCCGTTTGGTTTCCCTGGAACGGGATGTCGTGGCGGTGTCCCGGCCGTAAGGTTGCGACCCTTCACGACGCGTCGGTATTCGCGCTGCCCTCGGCGCAAGAAAGAGAACGACGGCAAGCCCAAGAGCCTTTTGTGAAGGCGGCTGCGGAAGCGGATCGCATCCTCACCGATTCCTACTTTTCCAAGGCGGAGCTCGTGAAATACCTGCTGATTGTGCCGGAAAGGGTCAGCGTGGTTCCCTTAGGGGTCGATATGCCACTCACCAAGCCTTCGACCGAAGGCGCTACCCGGCGAGGCGACGGTGCGCGGTATATTCTTTTCGTCGGCGAACCGGACGAGCGAAAGGGGCTGGACACCCTGCTTGGGGCCATGGCCATGCTTCCTTCAGATCTGCGAGCCGGGATCCAGCTGATCCTTGTGGGCCGCGTGCCGCCGGATAAGCGGATCGGTACGAACCTCGAAGTGGAGGTTTCCGTGCGCGGCCACGTCAGCGATGGGGAACTAGCTTCCTTATATAGGGGCGCCGCGGCTTTGGTCTACCCATCGCGCTACGAGGGCTTTGGATTGCCCGTCCTTGAGGCGATGGCTCACGGGACCCCGGTCGTGGCGTCCGACTCGGGGGGCGTTCGAGAGGCCGGAGGAGATGCAGCCCTGTATTTTCCGGCCGGCGATGTCCCAGAGCTGTCGCGCGCTATCGCGCGAGTTCTCGAGGATGGGGAGCTCGCGCGCAAGCTCCGGCGCGCCGGTTCCCGGCACGCCGCCGGCATGACTTGGGAGGCAACGGCGACCGCAACGCTGCGTGTGTTTGAAACGCTGGTTGGAGCGCGCTCAGCCAAAAGGAATCCGCTCGAAGCCGCGGAATCGTCGCAGTGAATTGAAATTCGCGAGTCCGGATGCGTCCGGCCCCCGCGCCGCTTCAAGTCGCAAACCGCGGCTTGACCGAGCGGCGTTTTGTGCTATAATGAAGCCCTGTTCCATTTGGGATACTTTCAGCACGCGACGGGATTGGTTAGAGCCATAGGGTTTAACCGCGCTCCCGCCGTTCTACGCATTTCAAGCTCCCCGTCAGTTGCCGCCTAGCTGCGGTTGACCCGACGACGTGCGGCGGCCGCGGCCGCCGAATCAGCCGCCAATGGGTGGCCGCCTAAAGGTACTGTTTTTCCCGCCGACACGGCCTGTCCGTGCTGCGACGAGCTAAGGTGCAACCGCTTAAAATGAAGACCACAAAGGATCCCGCTAAAGCCAAGACGGCCGCGCGCGTGCCGAAGGAACCAAAGGCACCCAAAGCGCCGAAAGCTGCAAAAGCGGCAAAGGTCGCAAAGCCGAAAGCACCGGCCAAGCGCAAGCCCACCAAGATGGTGGCCGCGCGTCAGCGTTCCCCACGTCCGGTGGCGCGGCTCGCGAGGCTCACCGATCCGCGGGCGGCCCTCGAATCCTTGAGCGAGACGAAGGGCGTTGTCCGGGCGGCGGAAAGAACCAGCACGGACGCCACCATGACCGGCTCCGATCGCAAGCGTTTTTCTTTTGCGAAGATTCCCCACGTGCTCGACATCCCGGATCTCATCGAGCTGCAAAAGGACTCCTTCCGGTCCTTCATCACCGAAGGTCTTCGCGAAGCTTTCGCCTCCATCTCCCCGGTGAAAGATTTCACTGGAAACTTGGTTCTTGAGTTCGGCGAACACAGCATCGGTGAGCCTAAGTATACGGTCGAAGAATGCCGCGAGCGAGACATGACCTATTGCGCTCCTTTACGGCTGCGCGTTCGGCTGATCACATCGGAATCGGGTGAGATCAAGGGCATTCCGGACCAGGAGATCTTCATGGGCGACTTTCCGCTCATGACGGAAAAGGGCACGTTCTTGATCAACGGCGCGGAACGCGTGATCGTCAGCCAGTTGGTCCGCTCGCCGGGCGTCTACTTCTTACAGGATCACGACACGAACGG
>JACRUD010000064.1 GCA_014304875.1 Vulcanimicrobiota bacterium | reverse complement strand
GCACTAGTCTGACGGCTTCTTCGGTCGTGCGCCCGACGATGGGCAACATGATGACGGCCAGCGCGATCGCGGCCGATAGCGCAGAGAAGTGCTTCGTCGGGATCACGACCAAAGCGTAGGCAAAAACCCCGATCGCGATGCTGGGAACGCCCGTCAGCACGTCGCTTAGAAAACGCACGGCGGCTGCGACCCGTCCTCGACCGAAGAGCGCAAGGTAAATGCCGGCCATGGCGCCCACCGGCACGGCGACAACCGATGCCATCACGACGATCTCCAGCGATCCCACGATGGCGTTTGCCACGCCGCCGCCGGGAATCCCCACGGGGCGCGGCAAGTGGGTGAACAGACTAGGGCGCAGGGCCAAGGCTCCAAGCCTCAGCACGTAGATCACGATGATCCCGAGCAAGGCTGCTGCCAGGCCGGCGCAAAGGCCAGCCATGACGATCATCGCCGAGCTCCAAGCCTTTCGCCGCGCCAGCATCAGCGAAAGCCCCGCCGCAAGGAAATGCGGCCGACGAGCAGCCGCGCCAAACCGTTGACGGCAAAGCTCACCACGAACAGCAGCAGTCCGATTTCGATGAGCACGGAAACGTATTGCGGGCCCGTCGCTTCGGTGAACTCGTTCGCCAGCACGCTGGCCATCGTGTAACCGGGCGAGAAAAGGGAGGCCGAAATCGCCGGTTTGTTGCCGACGACCATGACGACCGCCATCGCCTCGCCCAAAGCGCGTCCCAAGGCGAGCACCAGAGCGCCGACGATGCCGGACCGAGCGTACGGCAGGACCGCTTTCGTCAGCATCTCCCATTTCGTCGCCCCAAGCGCCAGCATCGCCTCGCGCTGTTCGCTCGGAACCGCCGCAAAGGCATCGCGCGAAATGGCTGCCACGGTCGGCAAGACCATGATGGCCAGGATGAGACCGCCCGTCAGCAAGCCGACGCCGTACATCGGCCCTTGAAACAGCGGCAAAAAGCCGAGTGTCTTCTTGAGAAACGGCTCGATAGCGGAGCGCATGAGCGGTGCCAGCACGAACAGGCCCCACAAGCCGTAAATCACGCTCGGCACAGCCGCCAGCAGTTCGATCAGCATTCCGACGAGCCGGGCGATTTTCGGCGGCGTCAACTCAGCGAGGAACAGCGCGGCCGCGATGCCGATGGGGCCCGCTGCAAAAAGCGCGATCGCCGACGTGATCAACGTCCCCGAGACGAAAGAAAGGACGCCGTACCGACCCCCGTTCGGGTCCCATTGCGCGCTCGCGAGCGGCGCCAAGCCTAAACCCGTCAGTGCTGGCCATGCCGCGCGGGTCAGCTCGACGAATAAGCCCACGACGACGAGCAAAACGAGCCATGCCGCGCCCAGCAATGCCGCTGAAAAAGCGCGGTCCTGGAGGGCGAACCGGCGCCCCGTTGCTCCCGTCCACCTCCCCGGCCAGCCGGTCGCCCTCACGGATTCGATGCTTGGCTGCGACACCTAATCCCCACGCTCGCGTACGCGGCTCACTCCCGCCTAAAGGTTTCGTTCACGTCGCTTGGTTTGCGCCGCAGGCGCTAGGCTCGCACGGCGGCATTGAAGTCCACGACCGATCGCTTAAGTTTCTTCGGCGCCCCTTCGACCATGTAGACGACGCGCTCGCAAATATTGGTGGCATGGTCGGCGATGCGCTCGAGGTAGAGGATGACGAGGATGAGGTTGCTGCCCCGGTTTATCGCTTTCGGTTCTTTGGCCATGAATTCGATGAGCTCTTTGAAAACCGACCGGTACAAGAGATCGACTTCATCATCTTTTGCGGGCACGCTGTGCGCGATGCTCGCGTCCCGCTGAGAGAACGCATCGAGCGATTCTCGCAACATCTCACGGGCCTTACGAGCCATCTGCGGGATATCGACGAGCGGCTGGAGCGCCGGTTCGCCGCTGACGTTCTTCGTGATTTGCGCGATGTCGCAGGCGTGATCGCCGATGCGTTCCAAATCGATGATGATATCGAGCATCGCCGCGATCGTCCGCAGGTCGCTGGCCATCGGCTGCTGCAGCGCGAGCAGGTTCAGGCAGTTCGTCTCGATCAGCACGTTGAGATCGTCGATGTAGTCATCGAAGCGCAAAATGTCATCCGCCTGCCCCACATCCGAACGGCTTAACGCGTCCACCGCCCTGGCAATCGCCTCCTCCACGAGGCTACCCATGCGCAAGACGTCTTGCTGCGTTTCCTCTAACAGGCGGTGGAAGTTCTCTCGACCCACGTCGTCCTCGTTCCCGCGCTATGCCACGCGGCTCGGCGGCTGCATCATCGGACCGGCCCCGTCGCGGAAAGACCGTTTCCCAAAGGCAGGCTGCACGTCAGCCGAGTGAAGCGGCCTAATTCGCTCTCAACGCCGACGGTTCCGCCGTGGGCTTCGACGATGTGCTTGACGATGGCCAGACCCAAGCCGGTCCCGCCTGCGCTTTTTGCGCGGGACCGATCGGACACGAAGAACCGCTCGAAGACGTGGGGCAGAGCCTCCGATGGAATGCCCGATCCGTTGTCTTCGACGACGATGACGGCGCTGCGGCCGCCGCTGAGGGAGACCGACACTCGTCCCTCCGGCGCAGTATATTTGAGCGCGTTGTCGAGCAGATTGGAGATCACCTGAAAAAGTTTGTCGCTGTCCGCCGCGATGGTGATGGCCTGCGGCGGGAGCTGCAATTGCAATGCCACACCAGCTCGCTCAGCGCGGGCCTGGTGGGCCGCCACCACCGCCCGGCACAGCGAGCAAAGATCAACAGGCGCAAGAGCCAAGGTGTCCTTGCCGCTTTCAAGACGTGCCAGATCCAGCAGGTCCTCGACCAAACTGATCATGCGCTCAGTCTCGCGCGCGATGCCGTCGACGAATTGCTTTCGGGAGCTCTCATCCACGCCGCTTTGCAGCGTCTCGACCATGATCTTGATCGACGACAGCGGCGTGCGCAGTTCGTGCGAGACGTTGGAGACGAATGCCTCGCGAACCGATTCGAGCTCGCGCAGGCGCGTTCGGTCCAAGACGATGACGACCGCGGATCGATCCGCGCGCGACGACAAGAGTGAGCGGATCGTGACCTGAAGGCGGCGTTCCGATGGACCGCGCAAAGTCAGTTCCGTGCTGCTCTCGGTTCCCTGGCGCAGCACGGCAGCAAGACGGCGATCGATCTCAAAGCTCCGGACGCTCTCGATAAACGTCCGTCCGACGGCCCGCTCGGGACTGACTCCGAAGATCTCGCCGGCCGTGCCGTTAAAGGCCTCGACCCGGCCGTCGCCGTTGACGGTGATGATGCCGACCGGCAGCGCGCTCAAAAGCGTTTGGAAAGGATCGGCCGAAGCCGCAACGTCCTGCACCGTTCCGCTTGCGCTCGCATCGGAGTGGCGCGGCTGGAGCGCCTGGCGCCTGTACAGAGCGATCCCCGCCAAAGCGCCCGCGACCAGCAAGAGGAGCGGCCACAAAAACGGCAGCTTCGCCGCCACTGCCGCAGCGGCGACGGCGGACCAGCCGTGCAGCATGCCGAGCTGCGATTCAGTCGCGGAAGACATAACCGCGACTGCGGACGGTCATCACGTGGGCCGGCGCGTTCGGGTCGTCTTCGATCTTCTCTCGCAGCCAGCGCACGTGGACGTTGACGGTCTGCCCGTCGCCGTAGAAATCGTACCCCCAGACGCGGTCCAGCAGCATCTGGCGGGTAACGACGAGGCCCTTGTGCTCGAGCAGCACTTGGAGCAGACCGAATTCCTTAGGAGCCAGTTCGATGAGCTTCCCGCCCTTCCTCACGCGGCCGCGGGCGACGTCGACTTCGATGTCGCCGCCGGATAAAATCGGCGGGGTCGAGGGCTGGGCCAAGACGCGCGTGCGCCGCAAATGGGCCTTCACGCGCGCCAGCAATTCATAAATCGAGAACGGCTTGGTCAGATAGTCGTCGGCGCCGATCTCTAACGCGAGGACTTTGTCGAGCTCTTGATCCTTGGCGGTCAGCATCAACACGGGCGCGTTGCAGCGCTTGCGGATCTCTTTGCAGGCCTCGATGCCGTCCAGTACGGGCAGCATGACATCGAGAACGATCAGATCCGGTTTTTCGGATTCGGCGACGTTGATAGCCTGACGGCCGTCCCCGGCGCTGCATACCGCGTACCCGTTTCGTTCGAGATTGAATCGCAGGGTCTGCAGTATCGCGATCTCGTCGTCGACGATGAGGATCTTTTCCTGACGGTCCGGCGCGTGCTCTGGCATGCTTGCTATGCGGCGTTCGTCAGCGCGCGCCGGCGCGCCCTCCGATTTAAGGCAACCTTAATAGCGCAGCGTTTTAGAATCGAGGAACGACCGTATATGCGTGATACGCCCACGAGTACCACATCCCGTATGCGTTGGCCGCCACGGAATAGCCGATCGACGACGCGGCGAAGATCCTCGGAACTCTCTCCAGCCCCCGACCGACAAGCGGGATCAAAAAGGGGAGAAAATCGAGGCTGTGACGCATGCCGAATTGTTCGAAGCCGTTGACGTAGTAGAAAAGCGACGGCAGGGCAACAAGTACGGCGGCCGTCCCCAGCGCAACGCTCTCACGATTTCGGCGCAGTCCGGCGAGCGCGATGGCGAGCGCCGGACTGGTCAGCGTCAAAGAGACGCCGAAGCTGGTCGGGCGAAACCACGGAAATGCGCGCGAGAACTCGGGTGCCAGCATCACAAGGCTATAAAGGTTGAACGGCAGATACTCGAGCCGGAACGGACTTCCGGTCGGTTGCCCCACTTGGTCTTGATGGTACCACACAGTATAGCCTATGTCGGACGGCACGCCCCAGCGAGCGACATTGTAGGCGACGTACAGCAGGAGCAGCGGCGCCACTCCCGCACAAAGAGATGCGAAACGCCGCGCTCGCTCAGACGGAACCGATTCGCTCAGCACCCACCAGATCAGCGGAGGTGCGCTCAGGACCAGCGGGAAGCGCGACAGAGCTGCAGCTACGAGCAGGAAGCCGATGAGCCACGCCCGCCTTTTGCCGTACATCTCCGCCAAGACGAGCATGGCCAGCATGACGGCCGCAACGTGCGCGTACATCCAGACCGCGCCGAACGCCGTGCACCACCAGAGCACGGTTCCCACGGCGACGAAGGCCAGGGTCGCATTGCGCGCGTACTGCGAAACCTCCATGCGGCCAAGCACGATGTCGGTGGCTGTGACTGCGACGGCCCCGCAGACCACGCACACGAACGATTGATTCGCGTTCACGCCGAACACCATCACCGCGGGCAGAACGAAGAGCGCCGGCAGCGGCCCTTCGATGATGTAGAACCGCGAACCATAATGAAGGGCATCGATTCCGGGGCCGGGGTCCGGTATGGAGACCGAACCGTGGAGGAACGCCTGCGCGAGCCGCACGTAGTTATCGTAGGCCGTATGCCCCAGACCGGACGAAGTCAGGTACGCCAGCAACGCGAGGCCGAAGACGAGCGCCGTGCGCGCGCTGGTTTGTTGCCGATTCGTCGCCGTCACGGCGAGTTTTTGGGCGACGCGGGTCCTTGCCTTTGAGGTGCGGCGCCGAAGACTTGGGAGGGCACGGTGGGCGGAAACTGCCAGCCGGAAAAGCGCAGCGATTCGCGGAAGCGGACGGCAGCCGGTGTTTGAAGCCCCGTGCCAGGCAGGTTTCGCGAGGTACAGGTCACGGCGATCTCCCTGGGCAGCCAATACTTCGCGACGGGACCGAAGGCGATCCAGCCGGGCCCGGAACAGTTGCCCGCCGTCACATCAAAGGTCTCGCGCACGGGAAGATAGCGCAGCGCGTCGATCTGCAGACCGGTGAGCGAAAAGTCGGCCGGCGTCGGGCGAGCGAGGGCGAAGGAATACGCCCGCTGCCGGTTCCGCCCGGTCATTCCTCGGAACTGGGCGTTGTAGAGTTCGCCGGAGACGAAAAAGCGATCCGGGAAGTACGGCCAGGGCGATCGAGAAAAAATTCTGACGATGACCGGCGCGATCGGCACTCCGTTGAATGAGATGGTCTCGTTCCGCTCCTTGCCCACCAGGTTGCGGTAGACGCGATGCTGTTCGGTCACCACGCGCACGGGCCCGCTCCGTGTCTGCGCGTACTGAAAGACCATGTTCGGCGGACGCGGCAGGTGGGCGATCGCCAAACGGTACTCGGACAGAGCGGCGGCGGGGGGACGCACGGTCAGGCGCGCCGGCGCATCGGCTGCCCGGGCCTGCGGGACTGCCGCGAGTAGCGCCAAGACGGCGCAGGGGAACGCGAATGCGATCGCCGCAAACCTCGCGGGCCGGTCATTCATCGAGAGCGCTGCTGATGGCGGCCGGCACGGCGGCCAGAGCGGCATCGACGCCTGCCGGATTCTTCCCAGCGCCTTGCGCCTGCAGCGCGCTGCCTCCCCCTTTGCCAGCGACGTGACTTGCCATTTCCGTGAGGATGCGCTTTGCCGAAACGCCCCGCGCCACCGCATCGGCGCTGACCGTGACCAGCAGTGAAACGGTCCGGCCGTCGCTGGAGCAAAGCGCCAAAACGCCGCTTTGCATCCGGACCCGTAGGCTTTCCGCAAATTCCCGAAGACCGATGGCGCTTTGCGGGGTTCGCGCGGCTACATACCGCACCCCATCCGCTTCGCGAAGGAGAGCGAGCATGCTGTCTGCATGGGATTCGGCGACCTGCGACTGCAGCGCCGTTATCTTTTTCTCAAGCTCCCGGCGCTGCAAAGCAAGACGGGTAGCGGTCTGCGGCAGCTCCTCGACGCTTGAGGATAACGCCGTCGTCGCGTCTTCGACGGCACTGCGCAGCCGCCTGACGTACGCATCTGCCGCCTCCGAGACCAGCCCCTCGACTCGCCGTGTGCCGGCCGCGATGGCCGCCTCCGAGAGCAGCACGAAATGTCCGATCTCGCCGGTCGATTGTGCGTGCGTTCCGCCGCACAGTTCGATGCTTGGCCCAAACGTTACCACGCGCACGACCTCGCCGTAGTTCTCGCTTTTCATGTAAACGGCGCCGCGAGCGACCGCCTCCGCAAAGGGCATCGATTCGATCTGCTCGTGGAAATCGGCTCGGATCAACTCGTTGACGCGCACCGCCACGTCGTTGCGGCGCTGTTCGGTCAATGCTCCGACCGGAGAATCAAAGTCGAAGCGGGTCCGGTCGGCGAAGACGGCGCTTCCGCGTTGGGCGACGGATTCGCCCGCGATCTCCTTGAGGGCGCGCTGCAGCAGGTGCGTCGCGGTGTGGTGCCGCCGAATCTCGCGACGCCACCAGGGATCGACCATCGCGTCCACGTTCGCTCCAATGCTCAGGACTCCGTCGGTGACCCGGCCCAGATGCATGATGCTGCGCTGTGACTTATCCGCGTACTCGGTCGCCGAAACGGCGAAGGCGAAACCATGCCCTGCCAACACCCCACGATCTCCCATCTGGCCGCCCCGCTCCGCGTAAAAGGGCGTACGGTCCAAGACGACCGAACCCAAGACGCCCGTCTCCAAGCTTTGCACGGCGCCTCCGGTCCGATCGAGCAAGGCGACGACGCGGGAGTGGGCGGCAAGTTGTCCGTAACCGACGAACTGCGAAGCCGGCACTTCGTCTCCAGCGGGCTCCACACGCACCTGAACGCGTTTGGCCAGTGCGTCGCGCCGCGCGCGCTCGCGCTGCTCTTGCATGGCGTTGCGATACCCGATGAGGTCGACCGCGATTCCCCCTTCGGCGGCGATCTCGGCCGTAAGCTCGGGTGGGAATCCGTACGTATCGTGGAGTTCGAAGATGGACCGACCGTCTAGCGTCGACGCGCCGCTGCTCTTGGCGAGCACGAGCAAGGAGTGAAGCCTCGCTTCTCCGCGCGCCAAGGTCTGATCGAATTGGCGTTCCTCTGCCCGCAGCGTTCCGGCGATGGTCTCTTCCATCCCGGCAAGCTCTGGATACCCGTCTCGAAGGGTCGCGATAACCGCCGGGACGAGCGCTGAGAAAAAGCTTGGGTCGTATCCGAGGACCTTGCCGCTGCGGATCGCACGACGCGTGAGGAAACGCAAGACGTAGCCACGGTCGCTGTTCGTCGGCATGACGCCGTCCGCCACGAGGAAAGCGGTCGCTCTGGCGTGATCGGCGATGACGCGGCGATTGACGGCTCCCCCGTCCGCTACGGCTGCGGCGACGGCGGGTAACGCAGTCATGATGTCCTGGTAGAGATCGATGTCGAAGATCGAGGTCTTGTCCCCGAGTACCATGCACAATCGTTCGAAGCCCATGCCCGTGTCGATGCAGGGCTTGGGCAACGGATGAAGCTCGCCGCTGCCGTCGCGATCGTACTGTTGGAAGACGAGGTTCCATAGCTCGACGTATCGATCGCAATGCGAACACCCCGGGCCGCACTCCGGTCGGCCGCAGCCGGCGCGCTCTCCCAGGTCGAAGAATATCTCGGAGCAAGGGCCGCAGGGGCCCGTCGGCCCCATGTCCCAAAAATTGTCCTCTCGGAAACGCGAGATCCGATCGGCCGGCAAGCCGACGTCTCGTCGCCATATCGCGGCGGCCTCCTCATCGTCGACGTAGACGCTGACGCGAAGCCGCTCCGGCGGCAGTCCGAGAACCGAGGTGAGATATTCCCACGCCCACGTGACGGCTTCGCGTTTGTAGTAATCCCCGAACGAAAAGTTTCCGAGCATCTCCAAAAAGGTGGCATGCCGCCCGGTCCGGCCGACGTTGTCCAGGTCGTTCTTGCCGCCCGCCACGCGCATGCAGCGCTGCACGGTGACGACCCGCGCCGCGGGGGCCGGGGCTGAGCCCAAAAACGCCGGGACGAACGGCTCCATGCCGGCGATGGTGAACAACGTCGTCGATAGCGCATCTGGGATCAGGCTGGCGCCGGGGACGTGTTTATGCCCTCTGGCGACGAAGAAGTCGACAAAGGAGCGTCTGACTTGCGCTGACTCCATCTAGTCTTTGAAGAACTTTTTGAGCTTGTGGAGGGCTCTTTGCTGCAGCCGCGACACATGCATTTGGGAGACGTTCAAGCGCGCCGCTATCTCGGTCTGCGACACGTTCTCATAAAACCGCAGGTACAATATGATTCGCTCTCGGCGATCCAGGACGTGCAAAGCCCGTTCGAGGTTCGCTCTGTCTTCGAGCAGTTCGAGGTCGCCGTCCTGATTGCCGATGTAGTCCAGGAGCGTCGTCGCCTTGGCATCCCCCTCAGCCGACATCTCCGAATCGAGCGATAGCAAATTGTATGCCTGACCGAGTTCTTGGGCCTCGATGATCTCTTCGTCGCTGACCTTTAAGTGCTTGGCGAGGTCACAGACCATCGCCGAGCGGCCCAAGTCGACCGACAAGGCTTCCACGGCCCGATTCACCGCGAGGTTGAGCTCCTGCAGGCGGCGAGGAACTTTGATCGCCCAACCTCTGTCGCGGAAGTAGCGCTTTATCTCGCCGATGACGGTGGGGGTCGCATAGGTCGTGAACTCGACACCGCGCTCGACATCGAAGCGGTCGATCGCTTTGATCAGGCCCACCGTGCCGACTTGGATGAGATCGTCCAGCGGTTCCCCGCGGTTGGCGAATCGCACGGCAAGGTAACGGACTAGGTTGAGATGGGCCACGACGAGTTCGTCGCGCAGCTTCGACGTCCGCTCCTTGGAGTAGCTTACAAAAAGCGCGCGCGTCCGCTCGCGATCGAACCGTTCATCGATTCCGTCCGCCGGCGCGGCAGCGTGCATAGAGACTTGGTCAGGCCTTGAGCAGCTTGGTCATGGTGAGCTTCGTCCCCGCCTGCGGGTCGAACTCGTAGCTGACGTCATCCATCAACGACCGGATGAGAAACACTCCCAGTCCGCCGACCTTTAGATCGGCGGATTCCTCGGGACTCGCTTGCGGACCCACACCGCGCTTGCCGTGCTCTTCGACCGTGATCCGTATATGCTCTGGCCCAACCTCGCAACTCAACCGTACCTCGTCGCTGGCCGTCGCGTGTTGGATGCAATTGGTGCAAGCCTCGGCGACCGCGATCTTCAGATCTTCGATATCATCGATCGAGAAGTTCATGCGGCTGGCCACGCCGGCTATCGCTAGCCGCGCGACGCCGACCCATTCCGCGTCGCCCGGGATGCGCAACTCGACGATGCCCCTGGCTTTGCGCGTCTGCTCCATGTGGGGGTCTACAAGTTTTCGCATGCGCTTTTCTGGGAGTCGTATATCCCGAAGATCTTCACCAGACCGGTGATGTCGAATATCTTCTTGATCTGCGGGTTCGTGCAAACCAGATTGACCGTTCCGCTGTGTTCTCGAACTCGTTTCAGGCCGCCGATGAGAACCCCCAGCCCGGTCGAATCGATGTAGCGAACCTTCTCCAGGTTGATGACCAACGTGTAGTGGCCCTGATCGATGAGATCGGTGATGGTCTCTTTTACCTTCGGCGAAGTGTAGACGTCGATCTCGCCGTTGAGGTCCACGACGGAAATATCACGTTGGCCGTTGAGCTGCCGTACGTTGACTTTTATGTCCACTGCTTCTCGTTCCTCAGTCATCCTGCAGGTCGTGGCGCTTTTGCTCCGCGGCTCTCTTGCCCTCATCGATCGCGCCGCCGATTTGGCCCCGCGTGCTGTCGATGACGTTTTTACTTTTTTGGGAAAGCTGGTCGGCTTGGCTCTTCAAGTCGTCGGCGAGCGAGGACGCGCGGTCTTTGAAGCCAGAAGCGAGGTCGCGGGCTTTGCCCTTTGCTTCTTCAGCCTTGCCGCGCAGGATCTCACGCGTCTCCTCGCCGCTTTGCGGAGCCAGAACGACGGCGCAGAGAGCACCGACGAGGCCGCCGATCAGCAGACCGACGAGAAAGCCCTGTCCCGAGCCGTTGGAGCCATTGCTATCGTCTGAGTCCATGAAATCGTCTCCCCTCCTGAGCTGCGGCGCGCGGCGTCGTTACAGTCCGCGGTCGTCGAAGCCTTGACCGCGGCGCCGGTAATTAAAAAAAGCCTTTGCGCCTTGCGAGATTCCGGCAACGATACCGGCGACATTCACGACGGCCGGCGTGACCGCGTTTTGCGCCGCATCGGCCGTCTTGGCGACTGCTCCGGCCGCTTTTTCGGCGACCTCGGTTATCTTGTTGACTCTGCCCACCATGCTGTCGACGTTTGCGGTGACGCTTCCCAGATGCGTGAGCATGCCGGTCACCGGGACCTGCGCCGAGTCTAATTGCGCTTCCACCTTGCCAAGCGTCGCCAGACTGCGATCTAGCACTCTTCCGAGGCGTAAACAGACGTACGCAACGGCAAAGGCCAGAACCAGGCTCGCGATCCCCAGAGCAAGCCAAAAGAAATCAGCGGCTGTCATGATCGGCGTTCTTTCCCCATGTGAGAGTCCTGCGCGGATTCTGTGAGGCGCCGCGAAGCGCCTTCCCCCGTGGGCTTCACCGAGCCGCTGCGAGCGCGCCGCAAACCGCCCGCAGACGCTCCACAATGCCCGGCAAAGCGCGCAGAAGTTGCTCGATGTCCTCGGGCTGAGTCGTTTCGGCGAGCGAGAAACGCACCGTCGAGCGCGCCGCCTCCGCTTCCAGGCCGATGGCTGTGAGGACGTGAGACGGCGCCAAGGATCCGGACGCGCACGCGCTACCTGTCGATGCCTCAAAACCGACCAGGTCCAGAGCGACGATCGCAGCGGACCCCTCGACGCCCGCGAAACGCAGGCTTGCGTTATTGGGCAGGCGCTCGGTGTGCGGGCCGTTGCAGGCGCTGCCTGGGATGCGACGCAGTATCTCATCGATCAGACGGTCGCGCAGAAGGCTGACCCTGCTCGCCGACGTCGGCAACCGCGCCGTCGCAAGACGAAGCGCAGCCGACAGCCCGATGATGCCCGGGACGTTTTCCGTCCCGGATCGCCGGCCACGTTCCTGGCCCCCGCCATGGATGATCGGTTGCATGCGCACGCCGTCGCGGATGTATAAAGCGCCGACTCCTTTGGGGCCGCCGAATTTGTGGGCGGAGAGGGTGAGCGCATCGACGTCCAAAGCCTCGACGTCCACGTCTAGATGCCCGACCGTTTGCACGGCGTCCGTGTGGAAGAGGACGCCGCGTTCGTGGGCGACCGCGGCTAACTCTGCGATACGAGCGACGGTGCCGATCTCGTTGTTCGCGTGCATAATGCTGACAAGCACTGTTTTGTCGGTCAAAGCGCTGCGCAGCCGGTCCGCATCGACGAAGCCTTCCGAGTCGACGGGCAAGACCGTCACTTCGCTGCCGCCCGCGGCCAGAGAATCCCCCGCGTGCAGCACGGCGTGATGTTCCGTCGCGCTCGTCACGAAATGGTTGCCGCGAGCGCGATAAGCGTTCATGAGGCCGGCGATCGCCGTACTGTTGGATTCCGACCCCCCGGCCGTGAAGACGATCTCGCTCGGATCGGCACCGAGCGCCGCGGCCGTCGTGTCGCGAGCCTCGTCCAAGGCTCGCCTCACGCGCTGGCCGCTTGCGTGGGCGCTGGATGGATGAGCGAAATGCTGCCGGAAGAAGGGAAGCATCGCCTCGACGACTTCGGGCCGGACGGGCGTCGTCGCGGCGTTGTCCAGGTAGATGCGCTGCATGAAGCGCGACACTTCCGGCACCGGGTTCCTGCGGCCTGCGTCACGAATCCGAGCAGCACGATGAGCGATGCTCCAAGTCTTTTCGGCGATCAGGGAGCGATGCTGTCGGGCGCCGCCGACGACGACCGGCTGCCTCCCGGCGCTCCGCTCGCCGCGCGCTTGCGCCCCACGACGTTAGATCAGTTCGTCGGGCAAAAATCCATCCTCGGTGAAGGCACGGCTCTCCGGACGCTTATCGAACAGGGCACCTGCCCTTCGATGATTTTGTGGGGACCTCCGGGCAGCGGGAAGACCACTCTCGCGCGATTGGTCGCGTCGACCGCAAACGCTCGGTTCGTCTCTCTTTCGGCGGTCAGCGCGGGAGTCGCGGATCTTAGGCGCATCATCGCCGCCGCCCGGCGCTTGGCCTCGGCCACCGGCCGCCGTACGATCCTCTTTATCGATGAGATTCACCGCTTCAATAAAGCTCAGCAGGACTCGATTCTTCCGGCCGTCGAGCGCGGCGACCTCATTTTCATCGGCGCGACCACAGAGAATCCGTCCTTTGAAGTAAACGCGGCGCTTTTGTCGCGCAGTCGCGTGTTCGTTTTGCAGCCGTTGGCGCCGCCAGAAGTGAACGCCATCATCGACCGCGCGCTGGCGGACGACGCTGTCGGCTTCGCCGGCCGCGTCGTGCTCGAGGGCGACGCGCGCGATCGACTGATCGCGCTCGCCGGCGGGGATGCCCGAGTGGCATTGAATGCTCTGGAGACGGCCGCTCAGATCGCGACCGGCCCGCATGCCTGGGCCGTCTCGGCGCGCGACATCGAGGAAGCGATGCAGAGGCGCGCACTGCGCTACGACAAGGACGGCGACCAGCATTACGACGTCATCTCCGCCTTTATCAAGTCGATCCGCGGCAGCGATCCGGACGCGGCGGTCTACTGGCTGGCGCGCATGCTCGAAGCGGGCGAGGACCCGGTCTTCGTCGCGCGCCGCTTGGTGATACTTTCCGCAGAAGACATAGGCTTGGCGGAGCCTCAGGCGCTGGTCATCGCCAGCGCTGCCCAGCAAGCCGTCCATGCCATCGGTATGCCGGAGGCGCTTTACCCGTTGACGGAAGCCGCTATCTACCTGTCGCTGGCGCCTAAGAGCAATTCGGGATTGGAGGCCTACGCCGCGGCCAAAGCCGCGCTTGACGAGAGCGGGGCTTTACCGGTTCCGCTCCATCTGCGCAACGCGCCGACGTCTCTCATGCGCGGCCTGGGCTACGGCGCTGACTACCGTTACGCTCATGACTACGAAGACCCCAAACCGCTGCAGCAGTACCTTCCCACGTCGCTCCAGGATCGAAAATTCTACGTGCCGCGCAAGCGGGGGTGGGAAGCGGGCAAGTAGGGACGGAGATGTCCGTGGTTAGGCTTTGGTGCCGCTCGTCGGTTGACGGACCTAAAAGGGTCCGTCGTGACGTACGCTCTCTCTAGTCCACTGCGACGCGCAGAACTTCTTCGAGCGTCGTGATGCCTTTGGCGACCTTCGAGAGTCCGTCGTTGTACAAGGTCCGCAAACCCTGCGACGATGCCATCTTTCTCAAATCGGAGGCCGACCCTCGCTCTAAGATCAGGCGACGCATCTCGTCGGTCATGACGAACAGTTCATGCACGCCGGCTCTGCCTTTGTACCCGGTGCCCGCGCAATTGTCGCAACCCTCACCTTTGACGAGCCGGATCGATTCCGGCGCGATGCCGTGTTCGAGAAATTTATCGGTGACTGCTTTGAGCAGCTTCACGCTGCGCTTGCAAAGGGGACAGACCGTGCGGACCAGCCGCTGCGCCATGACGCCTTGGATCGATGACGCGAGCAGGAAAGGTTCGATGCCCATGTCGATGAGCCGCGTGATCGCCGAAACGGAATCGTTCGTGTGCAGCGTCGACAAGACGAGATGGCCGGTCAGCGCAGACTGCACGGCGATCAATGCGGTCTCCTGATCGCGGATCTCTCCGACCATCATGACGTCAGGGTCTTGGCGCAAGAACGAACGCAGACCGGCCGCGAAAGTCAGCCCGACTTTGGGGTGGACCTGCACTTGGTTGATGCCCGGGATATTGTACTCCACCGGGTCTTCGATGGTCACGATCTTCGTTTCGGTGTCATTGATATCGTTGAGCGTGGCGTAGAGAGTCGTCGATTTGCCCGACCCTGTTGGACCGGTCACCAGGATGACCCCGTTCGGCAGAACGATCAGCTTCTTCCAACGTTCGAGCAGGTCGGGATGGAAGCCCAAGCGATCCAGATCCACCATGACGCTCTTGCGGTCGAGAATACGCATGACGATGGACTCACCGTACAGGCAGGGCAACACCGATACCCGTAGATCGTAACGATCGCGTTTGATGTTGACCTGAATGCGACCGTCCTGCGGCACGCGCTTTTCCGCGATATTGAGGTTGGCCATGATCTTGAGCCGCGATATGAGCGCCGGCTGAATCGCTTTGGGCGGATTCATGACCGGCCGCAAGATGCCGTCGATCCGATAGCGGACGACCACCTCGCGCTCGAACGGCTCCACGTGAATGTCGGAGGCTTTTTGCTGGATGGCTTGGGTGATGATCAGATCGGCGAGGCGGACGATCGGCGCATCGACGACGACCTCTTCCGGCAGGTCGTCCTGGTCCTTGACGACGCTGACGACGTCTTCGGCATCGCCGACGATCGACTGCCACTTGCTGTCGCCCGTCGAGTACACCGCATCGTTGGCGCGCTCGATGTCATCCACGAACGAAAGCACCGGCTCCGGTATGCAACCCGTACGGATGCGCACGTCGTCAAGCGCGAAGATGTCGGTGGGATCCGACATCGCCAGCGTTATCTTCTTGTCCATCCGGCCGATGCAGACGAGCCGGTGCCGCCGCGCCGTGGATTCAGGGATCAGACTGGCTATCTCGATGTCGATCTTCCTGTTGCTCAGATCGACGTATATTTTGCCCAGCTCCTCGGCGCGCGCCCACATGATCTCATCTTTAGGAGCGACTCGCATGTCGACGAGTATCTTCTCCAGCGACTCCCGGCGCTGATCCGCGTTTTGGGTGGCAAGCGTCAGCTGCTCGGCGCTGAGCAGCCCCTTGTCCATCAGGATTTCTGTGAATTTCTTCGATGCAAAATCGAGCAAGCTTTAGCTCCATGTCTGGGAAACGAGAAATAGATCAACCAGCCCGCGTCGCGACGGCTGTCCTAGTTATCGTCTGATTACGAGGCGGTTGAGGCGCCGACGTGCCGCCGTGTGACGGACGTCACGGCGACGGCTTGGCGATGGGGAAGGTGGCCTGCACGTTTCCAAGCGCCTTGAAATCTTGCGATCGCGTGTTGTACAGAACAGAAGCGGCATCGAACGTGCGGTCAGGTGGCTGCTCCGCGTGAACGCCGCCCGTCAGCTCGCTCTGGTGAGTCGTATCGTCCAACCGCATGAAGGGTGCGGTCAGCGATTTGCTGCCCTGGACGACTTTCACGGCGCCTGACGCGGTGTACAGCTTGGCCTTCGTCGCGATGCGCAGTTGCTGACATGTCAGCGTGACCGGTTCCTGTGGCTGACCGCTGCCCCCGACACCCCCGAGGCGATGGACGACGACGTGCCCGATCATGGTGATCTCGTCGCGCCGTAGATTTCCCGAGGCGCGGTCGGCACGAAAATCCCCATCGGACGAATGCCCCGTCACGGCGCCCGGGATGGTGAAATCGCCGCTTTTGAAATTGCCGTCAAACTCGCCGAAGTTGACCGTGAGATCGCCGATCTTTTGCGAAGCCGTGCCGGCAAAAGAGGTCGGCTGGCCGGCGCCGGGCGCTGCATCCGCGCCCCCGCCGGAAAGCACGGCCGCGGCTGCCCAGGCACCAACGGTTCGCCAACCCGAGCGCTTCATGGCGTCAAAGCAGCGGCGCCGGACAGCGCGCGGCGGATCGTCCGCACAGTGACCGCCCCTTGCCTTAGAATCGTCGCAGCCGTGCCCGTACAGTCAAGCACCGTGCTTTCTTTGCCCGCTAGTCTGCCCCTTGCGATCAGCGCCAGGGCGGCTTCAGGAAGGCGATCGAGCTGGGCCGCATCGCCGTCGAAAGGCCGTCGGCCGGACCTGTTCGCCGAGGTGGCGGCCAGCGGACCGGTCGCCTCCAGGATCGCCCGGCACGCGACGTCGCCCGGGCAGCGCAGGGAGATCGTCGACCCTCCGCGCGCCGCCGCGGAACACGCGCCGTCTCTGCGCGCGACGATGATGGCGATCGGTCCGGGCCAAAGCCGATCGACGATCGCGCGCGCACCGGGCGTCATTTCTTGCGCGAACCGCCAGACCTCATCCGGATGAGCGATATGGATAGCAAGCGGTTTGCTGCCGTCACGCCCCTTGGCGCGGAAAATCTCCTCGATCGCTCCTTCGTCTTCCGGAGCGCAGCCGATGCCGTAGACCGTATCGGTCGGGAAAATCAGAGTTCCTCCGCTTCGGATGCAGTTCGCGGCTTGCGCGGCCGCCGACCGGTCCGGAATGTCGTCGAACCGAACGACGATCGTCATGACGTCGGCCAAGGAAGGGGCGTCGTCCCGGCGAGGTCAACCCTAGGCCGATGTTCCGGTTTCAAAAGCTACTTTTCCTGAGCGGTCTCATGCTTGCCATTGCGGCGGCTTCGGCGGCTTTGGCTTCTCTGGGGGCAGCAGCTTCGTTGCGGCGCCGAGCCGCCGATCAATACCGTCGGATTCTCGCCGGAGCGCGTTTTCCGTTCCGGGCGGCGCACTGAGTCTCAGCCGGCCCTAGGCTCGCCGCAGCGCTGCTTCTTCGTGGCGGCTTCCGTTCTCATGCGGTTGAGCAGCTTTGCCCGCGGGAAACGTCAGCAAACGGCAGTCGCCGGGGCGCAGGTCGATGGTGAGCTCCAAACGGTTTGGCGTGATGGGAGCGTCGATCGCCAGGCGGAAGCTGCCTCCGTCATCCGCCCCGATGAAGACGATCGTCTTGCCGGCATCCCGCAATGCGACGCAAAACGGCGCATCGCATTCGACGAAGCGGCTGACGTCCTCATCGAACGTCACGCAGCGCGACCGTGACGACACGTCCATCGTCGAATACAGCGTGCGGCGATAGTAAAAACATGTCAACGTCGACCCCAGCACCGGGACGCCTTTGACCCCGAGCCACTTCCAATCTTCGGGCAGGTGCGGATTGACGCGCAGCCCGGACAAAGTCGGCTCCAAACCGAGCAGCCCTTCGTAACCCAACCACAGGTACGTGGGCGGCATCCACGGGCTCATGGCCATCCCGCGGCTTTTGAAAGTCTGTCCGGACAGCCGTTCGGGGAAGTGGCCCGGCACCACGTTTTGATACGCTTTCGGATTGGCGATCTCGCTGATCTTCCAAATGTTGCGCATCCCCGATACGAGCCGACGGGGCGAATAGCTCTTACTGCAATACGCGACCCAGGCCGTGAGGTTGGGCCACACGCCGCCCAGCAGTTGGACTCCATGGTCCGGGTCGTACTCTTCTTGCAGCTTGCCGACGGTCCGGACGCCGAAAGGCGTCCAAAACTCGGGCGTATGCAGCTTGTCGAGGATCTTCCGCTTGCGGTCGCCGTCCGCCACCCCGAATAAGACCGCGAATATCTGATCTCCCGTGAGATCGTGATGTTCCTCGCCCTCCGGATCGATGTTCAGCAGGTACAACCCGGTTTTGGAACTGACCAAGCGTCGGTTTATCGTCTGCTTCAGCTGCTCTGCAGCGGCGGCGTACTCGCGTCCAAGATCCTGGTGGCCGAGGAAGTCCGCGAGTTCGGCGGCCAGGCGTAAAGCGTAGGAGCACTCGACGTTGATCTCGGTCACTGCGCCGGAAATCTGGCTTTGCGGTATGACGTTGCGCCAGCCGGAGATTCCCCAGACGTTTGCTTCTTGCGAATGGGCGTGCACCAAGCCGCCTTGGATCTGCGACAGTATCCAGTCGCACGCTCCGCGCACCATCGGCCAGTAGCGCAGGAGCGACGCCCGGTCGGCGGTCACGGCGTAGTGATGGTAGACCGCCGCGACGATGAGCGGCGTGTCGTCGTTGATGTTGAGGTCGTAGTCGCTCTTCAGCGGCGGGTCGGCGCAGGCGACGATGAACTCGGTGATCTTGCCGCCGTCTTCGATGCCGTAGCGAGCCACCAGATCCAACATCTTCTTTGAAAACTCAGGGGTGAGATAATCGGAGCCAAGCACGTACCAGGCGGCGTCGCGGATGACGACGATGTCCTGCGACGGGTCGTTCGTAAACCCGTAACCGGCTCGGAAATGGTGCTGAACGCGGACGGTATTAATCTTTGCCCAGTCGATGGCGCGGTTGATGAGCGGATCGGGCGTGCGCAGATAACCTGTTTGACGGACGCTCTCGTAGAAAGCCTCCGCATCGGCGAGCGCCTCGGCTGCCGGGCGGGCGCCGCGATAGGCGACAAGCGCATCGGCTTCGCCTTGATCGCTGATGGCCATGCTGAGCGATGCGGACGCGCTGCTGCGCGCAGGCACCGGCATGCGATAGGTGCGCGAAAAGCCGCGGTCGGTCACATACGTCGAAATCGCCTCCACCGACGCTCCGAAGACCCGCACCTCTTGGCTTCGTCCGGCAGTCGACGATACGATGAGACCGTCTAATTCCCGGCTTTCGACGCGTTTGTTGCGCTGCGGCTGGTCCGGCACTTTGTAGCTTCCCGGCCAGACGAATGCGGGATAATGGATGTCGCACATGATCGCAACGTCCACAGGTTCGTCGGTGGGGTTCTCCGCGCTGACGATCATGCGGACGACCTGCAGCGGCTCGTCGCGCATCGCCAAGAAGACCTGCTTGACGATGCGAAGCGGGCCGCACAGAAATGTCGTCTCTTGGCGCGCGGCCGAGAAGGTCGTCTCGAGCGGCGTGGCCCGCTCCCCGTGCAGGTAGGCGTGCGCCACGAAGCGGCCGCAATAGTACTGGTTATCGCGCGCGCTCCACAGTCCCGCTATGTCGGTTTGGGGCGTCAAGCGCAAGAACGTATCGACGTTGCCGAGACTCGAGCCGGTGAAGAGCTTGTCGACCGGGTAGCGGTAGCTATGTGCGGGCACTTCTAACCTTGTCTAAAAGCGGACGCGCTGGCCCGTCCCTATGGCGACGCAGGACATGGGATCGTCGGCAACTATGACGGGGATGCCGGTCACCTCGCTCAGCAGCGTATCGAGCCCGCGCAGCAGCCCCCCCCCGCCGGTGAGGAAGATGCCGCGATCGATGATGTCCGCTGCAAGCTCGGGCGGCGTTTTCTCCAAAACCGTTTTCACGGCATCGATGATTGAGCTGATGGGCTCCGCCATAGCCTCGCGGACCTCTTCCGACGTGATCGAAACCGTCTTGGGCAAGCCGTTGATAAGGTCGCGGCCACGTATGTCCATCGTCAATTCATTGTCGAGCTTGTGGGCAGAGCCGACCGTCACCTTAATATCTTCGGCCGTCCTTTCGCCTATCATGAGATTGTAGACCCGGCGAATATGGCG
>JACRUD010000061.1 GCA_014304875.1 Vulcanimicrobiota bacterium | reverse complement strand
GTATCGCTCATACAATGTTTCGCGACAAACCTGTCGTTGGCCGGCGCTGCTTGCACTACGCTCCGTTTCGTTGCCGTACGACTTCGCTTTAGGCTCAAGAGTCGACGCTTGCTCGTTGGTGCGATCTCTGACCGGCTCACGTTGCGGAGAGTCAAAAACTCCGAGATGCTCCTCCAGCCTTTGCAGGGTGGCGAAGCGGCCGACGTGGCTAGCCTTGGCGTGCAGCTTCTCCGGACTGTCGCGGTCGACCACCACCGCCCCGCTGCCTTTGGTGCGGTATTCCAGGTTGAACGTACCGAGGACATCGTGAACATGCTGCCACTTGGCGCCGGGCTTTTCAACGACTCGCTTTAGCTGTTGCGCCGGCTCCTTGCCCACCCATTCCTGAAAGCTTTCACGGCCATTCCAAGACGAGAAGTCCCGAGCTCCCGTGGTCCTCGCCGCTTTAGCATCGTCGTTGAGATCAGGCTGGTTGCGCGCGATCCTTGGGGTATTATTGCGGCCCATTTCAACGGAGTGTGGCCCACGGTCGTGGCTCCATCCGTATTTTAACTCCAACTTTCGGCACGTCTGGTCGAGCACGAGCCAATCGCCCTTCGGGTAGATTGACTTTAGCGTCTCGGGATTGATACGGTTAACCTCCACATGAGTATGGACGTGACCGGTGTTTCGATGTAGTGCGGCCACCCACTGGTGGTCCCGCATATTTAGTGCAGTAAGCGTGGCCGTCACAGAATCGAAGGCCTGTTGGTCAGTTGGGTCTTCTCCGCTGGGCCAGCTGAGGACGTAATGGTAGACCGCGTCTTTGACCCGCTCGTTCAGCGACGCAATGTGCTCCATTTCCTGCGCGACCGCCTCAATATCCCAGATCTGCTCCGAATGCGTTAGCGCCGCAGCTTGGCTCGCGATGTACTGCGTCAGCGCCACAAAGCTGCTCTTGCCGTCAAGCCGTTTTGTCGGTACTTTAGCCAGCACTTTTCAACTGCCTGAGAGTTTCTTGAATTAGATTCAACGTTAGTCGATATTCGTACGCGTGTTGACGATCGGTCGGAGCCAAGTGCTTTATAAGGCCGCCTTGGCGGCGGAGCTCACCGAGAGCCTCCGCGTCAACGCGGCTGAAGACCGGCGCACCCATTGCACGCCGCCGCGTGTATTCGCTCACGCTGAGTCCGCAGGCTCCTGCATTCCGCGCTATCGTGTCGTGCTCGTATTGCGACATCCTAAGCGAGATGCTGACCGCCTTGCGGACCTTAGAAGGTACCACGCCGCTTCCCCAGATGTGGTCTCCAGCGCCCAACGCGGCCCAGCGTTGGGTGCAAAGTGCGAGAAGACGAAGTCGCCGAGTACTTCTTGTGGCGGTGTAGACCGAATCGCTTGCGATTTGTATATACACCGCCCTACCCTGTCCCCTACGTTTTCATCGCCATCTGCAGTAAGGCAACATCAAGCGCAGCGGTGTCGGCGTCAAGCCTTTGCCCGAAAAAGCATTGACGCCAGCCTGAGATGTCGGGAAAAGGGGCGTGAGATACACACAAGCAGCCCATGGAGAAGCATGCGATGACCGATACTCTGCGACGGATACCGTACGTGACGCGCGAAGTGGTTCAGCAAGCTAAGGCAGCACTGCAAAGAATAGCGGAGACCCGAAATCCCAACGCGGCGATCCCCCAGCGGATAAGTCGGCCCTCCGTAGTTCGTGCTTTGCGCGGCGAAATCGCCACCATGTTCAAACAGGGTTACGAGCTGGAGGACGTGACTGCTGTGCTAATTGACCATGGCGTTGACATCGATCCGCAGGCATTCCGTGAATATTGGAGGGCAGTCAGACGGAGAACGAACCGCAAGCCTACACCGAAGCCAGTAAGAACGGAGGTGAAATCGGATCGGAAAACTGGGGCTGATGGGTTATAAGGCGGGTCCCCACAAGCTCTATTCCCTGCCAGAGCGGCGTATCGACCCTTTAAGTCGCGTTTATCCGACGATAGTGCTCTGCTTCCTCATCATGCTGCTTTCGCTTTGGGTCAGCACCGAGTACATAGCAAAAGCGTTGGCATATCAACCTAAGCTGGGCGCGCCGCTCTTTGGTCATGTCTATGCTCCGTTCGACAGCATCATATGGAACGTTCATCTGGACGCAGCGCGATCGAGCCGCTACGTAGGCGGCGTATTTACGCGCCAGCACTATATCATTCTTGGAGGCGTCGCTGTTGCGATACTTGGGTCTATGTTATTTTTTCGCTCGCAATGTGCGCGAGCCGCCGTCGCAAGCGATCTATACGGTTCGGCGCATTGGGCGAGCGGGCGTGAAATAGAAAGGACAAGCCTGCTCAATCAGGATGATGGAGTCTACGTCGGCGCATGGGAAGATTCGGGCTCCGGTCGGATTAGGTACCTACGCCACAACGGGCCGGAACACGTCATTGTCTTTGCGCCGACCCGATCGGGTAAGGGAGTAGGCCTTGTGATTCCCACACTGTTATCCTGGCAGCACTCCGTCTTGGTCAACGACATCAAGGGCGAGAACTGGGAACTGACTGCTGGCTGGCGTCATAAAGAACTAGGCAGTACCTGCCTTAAGTTCGACCCGACTAACAACGATGGGACCAGCGTTCTCTTCAACCCCCTACAAGAAATACGAATCGGGACCGACAACGAGGTTCGCGACGTACAGAATATTGCGACGATGATCGTAGACCCGGACGGTAAGGGTCTAAACGATCACTGGACGAAAACGGGTTTCAGTCTTCTCGTCGGGACCATCTTGCACGTATTATACGTCGAGCCCGATAAAACGCTTCGGGGCGTTGCGGCGTACTTAGCCGATCCCCGATTCGACACCGTCGATCAGATGTTCCAAAACATGCTTAACGCTAAGCACGATCCATCCGGCAGCAAAGGGTGGAGAGATGCCGGCGGTAGCGAGACTGCTATACATCCGGTCGTGGCTCAAAGCGCAAAGGATATGCTTAACAAGGCCGACAGTGAGAAATCGGGCGTCCTTTCGACGGCCATGAGCTTCCTCACGCTGTACAGGGACCCAATCGTTGCGCGGAACACCGAGTCCAGCGAATTTAAGATTGCGGACCTGATGAACGCCGACAAGCCGGTCAGCCTGTACATCATCGTGCCGCCATCCGATAAGGACAGATTAAAACCACTAATACGACTTATCATAAATCAGACCGTGCGTGCGCTTGCGCAGCGGCTGACTTTCGTCGACGGCAAAAGCGTCTCCACCTATAAGCATCAGCTATTGTTGATGATTGACGAGTTCCCGGCTCTTGGAAGGCTTGATGTCTTGCAAGAAGCGCTTGCTTTTCTAGCGGGCTACGGAATTAAAGCTTATCTAATATCGCAGGATCTATCGCAGTTGTATTCCGCGTATGGACGCGAAGAATCGATCATGGCTAACTGTAACATTAGGATCGCCTTTGCCCCGAACAAAGTGGAGACCGCGGACGTAATTTCGAGGACGGCGGGTTCCGCTACGGTGCGCAATCCGACCCGCAGCTATTCGGGCAGTCGAATGAGCACGCTTATGCACGTTGCGACCTCGGAGCTGGAAGTAATGCGCCCTTTGCTGACACCAGACGAGGCAATGCGGCTACCTGTAGAAGATGCTCTGATATTCGTCGCCGGCCACCCGCCAATTTACGGGAAAAAGATAAGGTATTATCTGGATCCCACGTTTTCCGAGCGGGCGAGGATATCGCCGCCCACACGAATCCCAAGATCGGGTCCTGACCCGGCGAATGCCCGTGAGGACTTCGCGATTAAACACACTCAACCCGGCCGGAGGTAATACGTGGAAGACGCATTGCCTTCTGCTGAACGCCGCCGCTTTAGGCTTCATGAGAAGCTGAAGCGAGAGCTCGGCCCGACCGTTCTCGACGCCTTGGCCGACCCCAGCGTGGTGGAAATAATTCTCAATCCTGACGGCAAGCTGTGGGTCGACGCCTTAGGTAGCGGCATGCAAGATACCGGTACGCATATGAAAGCAGCGCAGGCTGAGAGCTTATTAGGTACCGTTGCGATGATGCTGAATTCTGTTGTAAACGCAGAGCACCCGATACTACAGGCCGAGTTACCTCTCGATGGGAGCCGAATCGGCGGTGTGTTGCCGCCGGTCGTTTCTAGTCCTGCGTTTGCGATCCGTAAACGAGCCGCTTTAGTTTACACACTGGCGGATTACGTTCGGTCTAATATCCTCGAACCAGCCCACGCGGAAGCTCTTTGCGACGCTATTAGAGCTCGTGAAAACATTTTGATAGTCGGTTCGACAGGTTCCGGTAAGACCACGTTTGCAAACGCGCTGCTACATGAGATCAGCCTACAAGCGCGGCAAGGCGAGCGTATCGTTGTCCTTGAGGATACGGTGGAATTACAATGCGTCGCTCCAAACAGGGTGGAGCTCCGAACAAGTGATTTCGTCGACATGACGCAGCTGCTACGCACGACCATGCGTCTGCGTCCCGATCGCATCGTCGTCGGCGAAGTCCGGGGAGCCGAGGCATTGGCTCTACTAAAAGCCTGGAATACCGGGCACCCCGGCGGGCTTGCCACCGTTCATGCCAACAATTGTGGTGGCGGCCTCGTGCGGCTTGAACAACTTATCCAAGAAGCAAACGTTCCACCACAGCCAAGGCTCATCGCTGATGCTGTCAACATCGTCGTTTGGATCGCTCAAACGTCCACCGGCAGAAAAATCAAGGAAATCTCACGCGTACAAGGTTGGACGGAGGTTGGGTATGCTTTGAACGCCATATAAATCCCTGACTTGAGCGAAGTCAGTCAGTCGCCAGTCCATCCCTCACGTCTAGCGGGCGTTTCCCTTTCCGGATCTCCATGTAGCGGCCCTGCGAGGCCGGGCTCAAGCGGGCTTGGATTCATCGCCGCGGGCGTAGCACCACTTCCGGAACCTTGAGAACCGCGCTCTATTAGTACTGATAGGATAGCGAGACCTACCAACATGGTAATGACCACACCCGCCAACATCGTTATGCTCTCAGTCTAGCTCTCCAAACATCCGGCGCCAAGAGCCGGGAACAGCGCCCTCCAGCATGATAACTTGCCGTTCCTCGTTACTTCTGGGAAAAGCATTCGGCCACATGCAACGACAGGGGTCAGAAGGCGACCTTAACCGGTGGCCCCCGACGAAGGGGCCGCCCACCCGTGTGGGCAGCGTGATGCCCTAATGGTTGAACCGCGACATGAGCACACAAACCGTTGTTGTCCGACCACTATCATTGACCGATTCCAGATGCCGGCTAAACGGCGTTAGTGCACAAAAGTTACGCTTCTCTGGCTCTCTGCGGGCTCAACGCCACGGCAAGCTATAAAGATGTCGACTTCGGTGGGTATGCGTGGCCGGAGCAGTATTGCTTCCAGTACGGATCTTGGTTCTCTCTATACCTTTGGATAAACGCTGATGAAAGCGTCTCGCGGTCAGCAAAGGATACTCGCCTGAGAAGGTATGAATCTGCGCCGACTCTTACAACGACATGCCGACCCGCGATTGCAAACGGCAAGGGGGATTTGGTGTTTGGATTGACGCTAAAAGCTGTCACACGAGAGCCAGCGAGCCGCAATTCAATCGCCTCGTCTATGCTTCGCTTTATGCCTCCCGGAGCGCACACCGATGGCGTAAGCACGAGTAAAGAGCCTCTCGCCACGTTTCGCATCGCCGTCGGATAAGTATCTACCAAGACGAGTCTTGCAGCATTGCGATCGTCTACGAAGCTGCCCATGTATGCGTCCAACGAGCTGGCGCGACGCCATGCTACGTTGTCCGCAAAACCGTTGAGCGCCGCGACGATGCCTCGCACTTCGAGAGGGAGATACGAGCTGTTTTTGGACTGGACGACGGTTTTTTGATTGGCGTCGCGAACGACCGTCAACGTGAGGGTATCCGCGTCGATCCAATTCATCCCATAGGCGCCGGCGTAGCGATGGAGGTTTTGCGTTTCCAACCAGGCAGCGATAAGGTTGAAGTCTGCCCTTCCGCTGAAAAGACCGATTTTATCGACGAAAGCGACTCCTTTGTACGTGGCGGAGCCATCACGTTCAAACGTCACGCGATAGACAGGACAAGACCCATAACAGCCACCCCGGTCAAGTGTTATGGATTGGATTGTACTTGCCGGAATCGCCGGCGGCGACGGAAGCAAACCTTCACTTGGACGGCCAGCGGACTTTGCACACGCCGACGAAGCTGCGACTTCAAACAGCAGCGCGGTAACTATGATACACTTTGCAACCATATGCGTTATTTTAGAAAGCGGCTCAAGACCATGAGGTCCCATAGGTCCCCATTGGACCGCCTCAGATGTCGCGAAAAATATCCCTCTTGTTGGAAACCAAATTTACGGTACAATGTTAGAGCGGCGTCATTGTGAGGAAAAACCTCCAGTGTAATCTTGTGCGCTCCGGCTTCCTGCGCCCAACTGATACAAGACTCCATCAGCATGCTGCCAACGCCCTTGCCCTCCAATTCGCTGCGACGACCATCATTAGCGCAAGCAAGCCCGGCCAGTGTGTATAAACCGTTAACTCGCCGACAACCAAGGTTCCGGCGGTCGCCACGAAAACTGCCCCGTTGCTCCCAGTTAACTGGGTTTTTAGCCGTCCAGCACGCTCCCTGCGATCGATCGGTAATCCAGTCGCAATCCAGCGTCCTTCAGCTGCTGCCACGGCGATAAGATCGATGATTCCCTCAACGTGTTCCTCGGTGGCATGGCGGATGGAAACGTCCTGTGCTTCTTTACTCATCAGCTTTGCACCGCATCTGAGCTGAATCGGTGGTCGAATCAAAGCTCAACGCGCTAGAAACCTATGTTTATTGCATGTGGACCGCAGATCCACGAGTCGGAGCCGCTGGGGAAATGTCTCCAAGCAAAGCAACCGCAATTCCACCGCATGAGCTTCAGTAGACTTTCCCAATCCCGGTGGGTCGGAGCTTGTTCGGACAAGCGCCGCGTGATTGCTCGCCGTGCCTGTAGTCCACACCATGTCGGTGTCACTCTTCTGGGTAGGCTCACCAAGGATGTGCACGAGAGTTTAATAATGCCAATTCTGTCCCTGCCAATCTCGAAAAGGCATTAGGCTGAGCGCTCCATATTCAAACCCAGTGAGTCTTCGGTGCGGCGACTTTCGGTAAGAAATTCGCAACCCGTTCTAGGAGGTTGAGTCACCGCGCCGTCCTGTGGCGGCCCTAAACGCGATGCCGACCGATAGTTTAACATGGGATAGTCGCGGCGCAAAATCTCGGCAAGCCCGTAAGTCGAATCGCGATAGCACCTTCTGTTGACCCGTAGCCACGCCAGCAGCTCCCCGGCCGCGTCCCTGCCGGACCTCATGGCTCTACAACACTGTTGTATCGAAGAGAAGTCTCTAAGTCTTCTTCCGTGCAGGCCGGACAGAAATCATCGTCAGCTTGTGTACTTACGCGGAAGAAGATCTTCGATATGGGCAACCGTAGCCGCGCTACCATCCGGTACGATCACACGAGCCTGCGGCGAATAGTCGGTGATCACTTCGCGGCAGATACCGCATGGCGATACAACGCTTCCGTCGTGCACAACGGCGACAATCGTTTCGATTGCCGCTTCGCCGGCGGCAGCAGCCATGCCCAGCGCAATTGCTTCAGCACAAACAGCGGCTCTTCCAACGTTTGCCTCAAGATGGACTGCTGCAAATACCTTGCCTGCGGGCGTCCGAAGGGCCGCGCCGACTTGGTGCCATCCAGGTTTGTAGCGTTCCTCCAGAATCTTACGAGCAGCTTGAATCAAATCTCGGTCACGGTCAGTGGTTGGGTCAGATGCAAAAATTGCCATCAGATTTTGCATTCTGCGAATGCCGAGACTAAACCGTCCAAGCAAGGGCATTGTTTCTTAGTGCGCGGCCTGCCAGTTCACAATTTGGCCACAAGGCTTTCATGTGGCGTACATGCGTTTACGGCATGATTGAGCTCAGCGCTGGACCGCCACTAGGCAGGCCGAAGTCAAGGCGATGATACGATCATGCCGCGATGCGACCGCCGGCCGTTCCTTCCCAAAGGAGTCCACAGTGAGAAAAGCCAGGCGATGGATAGATGAGTTAGGTTACACGCTCCTTGCCACGTTCATTACCTTTGTCGCCTCGCCGACTAGGGCGTTTGCGTCCAGCACAGGCGGGTCGCTACCCTGGGACGCGCCGTTGCAGACGCTCGCGGCCGACCTGACCGGCCCCGTAGCAACCTCGATCTCTCTCATAGCGCTTTTCGTAGCCGGAGCCGTGCTGGTTTTCGGAGAGGATTTAAGCCATTTTGCTCGTCGGGCGCTGATGGCTGTCATCGCGATCGCTTTCCTGGTATTGGGAGCCAAATTCTTGAGCGCACTTGGCCTGACGGGAGCGACGATTTAAAGGGATGGCGCACCGAGATGATCGCCGGGTCCTGCCCATCCATCAATCCCTAGTCCAACCACTGCTCATCCTAGGAGCGGAGCGCGAGCTCGTCATTATCTCAGCAATCGCGGCGGCGATGTTGATCTTTAGCGTGGGCAACGCTTATTTTGCGGTTGTCGGCATCCTGTTTTGGTTGCTGACTCTCACAGCACTTCAACGGTTGGCCAAGGTCGATACGCAGATGTCTAAGACATACGTCCGGCACGTCCGGCACCGAAGTTACTATCCGGCTTGCGCCCACAGCAGCGCATCGGTCCGCGAAAGCATAGGTTAGCAAAGAACGCCATGCTTAACCTCCGAGAATTTCGGACCAAGGCCAAAGGTCTCGCCGACTTGCTCAACTACGCCGCCGTGATTGAAGACGGAATCGTCTTGAACAAGGACGGGAGCTTTATGGCGGCGTGGTCGTACAGCGGGGACGATCTCGATTCGGCGACCGCTCAACAGCTGAGCGCTCTTTCGGCCCGGGTCAACGCTGTGTTGGCGCGTTTTGGAAGCGGTTGGATGGCCCATATCGATGTCATCCGTAAGCCGGCGCTGGCCTATGTGATGATGTTGAACTTTCCGGACCGCACGACCCGGTTGATAGACCATGAGCGCCGGCTCCAGTATGAGACGGAGGGCGCGCATTTTGAAAGCCATTATGTACTGACACTTACATACATGCCGCCCGCGGAAGTCGAAGTCAAACTCGCCTCGTTCTTCGTTGAGACAACACGAGCCGAGCAAAACGGTGGCGCACTGGGGGAGCTCGCCAATTTTAAGAGCGCCCTCACAGGATTCGAAGACGGACTCTTCACCGACTTAAGGCTACGCAGGCTTCGCAGCGTGCAATCCGTGCATAGCTCTGGTCACCCGCACCGGGATGATGAATTCCTACGTCATCTCAATACTTGCATAACGGGCTCTGCCCACCCAGTAAGCTTGCCGCCAGTCCCCGTGTACCTAGATTGCATCTTAGGAAGCCAAGACTTCTACGGTGATCTGCGTCCTAGAATCGGCCGCATGCACATACGGCCGATATCGATCGTAGGATATCCCGCCGCTAGCCATCCGGGCATGCTAGACTTCCTTCATCGGCTACCTCTGGCGTATCGGTGGTCGACACGATTCATCTTTCTCGATCCGACGGTTGCCGAGAAGCACATCTCCAGTTTCGAGAAAAAATGGTTCCAGCGACGCAAGAGCCTTCGTTCGCTGATCGCCGAGCAGTCCGGCGGTTCGCCGGCACCATCCAACGCATTTGCCGATGCCATGGCCGGCGATGCGCAAAGCGCCCTCGCTGAAGCGTCAAGCGGAGCCGTAAAATTCGGTTACTGTACGAGCGTCGTACTCATCATGGATGAAGATCCAGCTGCCGCTGACGCCGGCGCACGCGAGGTGCTCAAAGTCATCAACGGAGCAGGCTTCAACGCCCGCTTGGAAGACGTCAACGCAGTAGAGGCCTATCTGGGAAGCCTCCCCGGGCACGGGTACGCAAACGTGCGTCGGCCGCTCATGCACTCGCTCAACGTCGCCGACCTGTTGCCTCTGACCACAATCTGGCCGGGTCCCGAGCGCAACCCGTGCCCATATTATCCCCGTGACAGTTCTCCGCTTGCGTATGCGGCCACCAACGGTGCAACCCCGTTCCGCCTAAGCTTGCATGTCAGCGACGTCGGGCATACGCTTGTGGTCGGTCCTACCGGCGCAGGCAAATCAACGCTGCTCGGCTTTCTGATGGCCCAACATTTCCGCTATGCCGGCGCGCAAGTTTTTGCTTTCGACAAAGGTTATTCGGCGTTTGCGCTATGCAAGGCGTCCGGCGGCGAACATTACGATATCGCCGGAGAGCACGGCTCGCTGTCGTTTTATCCCCTCGGTCGCGTGGACGAAGCTTCAGAGCGCGCGTGGGCTGCCGAATGGCTTGAGACGTTGGGCACCCTGCAGGGCCTCACGCTCCGGCCGCATCACCGCAAGGCTCTTGCCCGAGCATTGGGGCTGCTGGGCGAAGGCCAAGGTCGCACCATCACCGATCTGGTCAGCACGCTCCAAGACCACGAGCTTCGGGATAGTCTGGCCCACTATACGCTTTCAGGCGCCATGGGCAGTTTGTTGGACGCTGACCAAGACGGCCTTGGCGACGACGTCTTTCAAGTCTTCGAAATGGACAGCCTCCTGAGCCTGGGGCCCAAAAATGTAGTCCCCGTGTTGCTGTACCTATTTCATCGGATCGAACAACGCTTAACCGGGCAGCCCACCCTCATCGTTCTTGACGAGGCGTGGCTGCTATTGCTCAACTCACTGTTTGAAGAGAAGATCCGAGACTGGCTTAAAACCCTGCGCAAGGCAAACGCTGCTGTCGTGTTCGCAACTCATAGCCCTACCGACATTTTGCAGTCTCGCATCGCGAGCGCCGTCGTCGAATCTTGCCCGACCAAGATTTTGTTGCCGAATCTCGAGGCGGCCAATGCCGCCGTAGCGAGCTCCTACGCTGCGCTTGGAGTCGCTCAAGAGCAGATCGATATCATCGTTACGGCTACCCCCAAGAGGCAATATTACTACATCTCGCCTCTTGGGAAACGTCTCTTTGATCTTGGGCTGGGTGATGTCGCGCTGAGTTTCCTTGGCGCCGGCGGCAAAGAAGACGTAGCAAAAGTGCGAGGACTGATCGAGACATACGGGGATGTCTGGCCTGCGGTATGGCTGGATTCTCGTGGGCTATCCGACGCTGCCGAAACGTGGTTGCACTATTGAGCATCTCGGAAACGGTGGGATCGCGTTTTCAGCGCCCCATCGCCATAACCGCCTGGCGCATTATCCCCAGTTACCATTCACCTCCGCTAAGTAAAAGGAGCATCTGATGTTACGAAAGCGTTTTTTATTGCCGGTGTGCCTAGCGATGGTGTTGGCGCTATCGACCGTCAGCGAAAGCAGGGCTACCCTGCCCGTGTTTGACCCGATTAACTACGTCCAAAACGTCCTAAACCAAGCCAACACCCTCAAAGCAACGACGAACCAGGCGACCCAAATAGCCAACGAGCTGCGCCAAATCGAGATGCAAGCGCAGGCACTGCGCAACATACCCAAGGGCCAATGGGGCCAGATTCGCGCCGACCTCGCGCAGTTACAACAAATTATGCAGCGAAGCCAAACCATCAACTATGCGGATCAAAACCTGACCGGCGATTTTGCAAGGATGTATCCGGGCTTCCACAGTCCGACAAATTACCTTCAGGAGTACCGTGGCTGGGTCGACAACGCCTTGGGAGGCATCAAGGCGTCTCTTCAGGATGCCGACATTCAAAATCGCCAACTCGGTAGTGAAGACGATGTCCTTCAGGCTCTCCGATCCATGAGCGACGGAGCCTCCGGGCACATGCAAGCGCTTCAAGTCGGTAATATGATCGCCGTCCAGCAAGTGCAGCAACTTCAAAAGCTGCGCCAGTTGCAAATGGCGCAGATCCAAGCGCAAGCCGGCTTCCTCGCGACGCAGCAACAGGGCCAAAGCAGTCAGTACGCGTCGCTAAAAGCATGGATCGACAGCGCTAATGCCCCGGCCGTTAAGTTCTAGCGGCTGAACGCAAGGCTATCGTGAGACGTAAGTGGTGGGCGGAGGCGGTGCGAACGGCTTCAAGGTCTGCGGCTTATGCGCTCACCGTAAGTGGAGCGATCGCCTTGGCGCCATCGATTGCGATGGGAGGTCAAACGGGGGCCGGTACGCTGACGGACGTCGCGAACGCATACAAGGCAGCCAGCGCCGGGTGGATCTCCACGGCCTTGGGATATGCGCAGCATCTTTTCTTCGCGCTCGTCGCAATCGAACTCGCGTGGACGGCTATTACCTACGCGTTACAGCGCGACAGCGTCTCGGAGTTTGTCGCTCAAGTCGTACTCAAGTTCATGGGGGTATTCTTTTTCCTCGCTCTGTTGCAAAACGCCCCGACCTGGATGCCGTACATCATCAACAGCTTTTCGCAAGCCGGGTCGACGATCGGCGGCCAAGCAGTGGTGCTGGACCCCAGCAGCATGTTCGGCCAAGGACTGCAGTTGGCCAAGAACATGCTTGGCACTATCTCCAATCCGAGCTTCTTCACCGCGATGATGGCAGTGCTTATAGCAACACTATGCGCCATCGGAGTCGTCGTTGCGTTTGCCGTAGTCGCCGGACAGCTCATGGTAACGTTGATCGAGTCGTACATCGTCGTCAGCGCGGGCATATTCTTTCTGGGCTTTGGCGGAAGCCGGTGGACGTTGCCGTTTTCCGAGAAGTACATCGCTTACGCCGTCAGCGTCGGCATAAAACTTTTCATGCTGTATTTGATCGTTGGACTCGGTGAGACGCTTGCGACTCAATGGGCAGCCCTTTTCACGCCCGGCGTCATCGCGCCGCCGGATGTGTACGTGGGCGTCGCGGGGTCCGCGTTGGTCTTTATGCTCCTCGGGTGGCATATTCCGGGCTTAGCCGCCGCATTAATGAACGGCTCTCCCATGATGACGTTAGGTACCGCCGCCAGCACGGTCAGCACGACCGCGGCAGGCGGCGTGGCGATGGCCGCGGGTGTCGCGGGAGCGGCTGTCGGGTCTGCGGCAAGCGTGGGGCAACTGCAACGAGCGGGCGAGGCGGCTTCATCACCTGTAATCGGCTCCATCACCGGCGCGCATCAGCAATTGAGCGCGAGCGGCGTGGTTTCGGCGTCCGGATCGAGTGGACGGCCTCCTGCCGCGGCCGGAGGCGCAGCCGACCCTCCAAGCCGGCCATTCGCCGCCAATTCAAGGAGCGTTTCACCGGGGATCGGCGCCGCCGCCCAAACGAGTGGTTCATCTTCACCAGGCACTTCCGCGAACAAGAGAGACTCCACCGGTGCATCGGATGCGGATCCGTCGGGTTCCCCGGACGGCGATGCGCCTGGTTCCGAATCGAAACAGGCCGCTCCGCCAACTGCAACGATGCCGGACTCTAGCTCAGGTAAGGATCGGCGCCAACCTTCTGCGCCGGCGTCAACGGCTATGGGACGCCCACGATCCATCATCGACTTGCTCCGGAACGTACGGCCGCCGACGTTTCCCAACGATGCCGCCGGCGGCACGATTCATATTCGTTTCAGGCATCACGAATCGGAGTAAGCGAAGTGAAATTGAAAAGTTCCATAGCCCGCGGTGAAATCAAGACCCGCTCGCGCAGAATCAGCGTGAGCTCGCGCGACAACTCCTTACGCCGTGACCTCGCGATGTTGTGGGTTGCCCAAACGCTCCGAGACATGGTCATTATCGGGCTGTCCGACAACGAGATGGCGGAAGTCGTGAATATGATGCTGGACCGCTGGTGCACCAACCACGCTAGGAAAGAAGAGGAGACGCCAAGTCAGTGAGCACCGTAAAGACGGACTCAGACCCATATCTGAACGCACGCAGAGAATGGAACGAGCGTTACGGCAGCTACATAGCACGAGCGCGCAACTGGCGCTACGCAGCGCTAGGGTCAATCATCGTGTCCGCCATTCTGGCAGTCGGCGTCATTTGGCTGGCATCGCAGAGCAAACTCGTGCCGTTCGTCGTTGAAGTCGATAAGCTGGGGCAAGCCGTCGCCGTCAAGCGGGCCGACCGTGCCTCGCCAGTGGACCAGCGGGTCGTCAAAGCGCAACTTGCGGGGTGGATCGCCGACGTCCGGTCCGTGAGCTCCGACCCCGTCGCTCAAAAGGTTGCGCTAAGCCGGGCGTATAGCATGGTGGATTCCAGCGGGGCTGCATTTCTCAACAGTTACTATAAAACCAACTCGCCGTTCGATACCGGCCAAGAGGAAACCGTGGGATGTTCTGTGGATGCAGTCCTCCCCGTAAGCGATCGGACGTACCAGGTTCAGTGGACCGAAGACGCACGCGACCTGCAAGGTCGCGTCGTAAAGACGACGCACTGGCAAGCCAGCCTTGACTTGGCGTTCAATACGCCGACCGAGGAGGCGGAGCTTTTTAAGAACCCCCTAGGGATCTATATCCACAGCGTCCGTTGGACGCAATATTTGTGAGGCCCATCGTGAAAGCGAAACTAGTCCTGGTCCTTGCGGCTATAGGCGTCATTTTGACTAGCATGCATCCAACCGCCCTGGCGGCTCCCGTCAGGGCCAAAAAGCTTTCGGTGTATGTACCGCGTTCCCACAGTGGTCGAACCAATGTCGTCTGTCAACCCCTTTTCGTCTGCGATATCGTGCTTGATGCGGGAGAAAGTATTCTGAGCATGGCGACCGGCGATTCGGTACGCTGGATTCTTAGCACGGCGACGAGCGGGCCGGACGGAAATACACCGCACGTATTGGTCAAGCCCACGCAATACAGATTGCGAACGGATCTGATCGTCACGACAACCAGACGGGTCTGCTACGCGATTCTCGTTTCGACGGCTCACGATGAGCAGAACTTTGCTCGCTTTTATTATCCGATAACAACGGTGGCACTCATCGAACGAAACGCACGAACTAAAACGGACGCATCCGCAGGCCCGGAGGTAAACCCCGAGAGCCTCGATCTCGCGTACCGCATGCATGGTGACCGCACCATCATGCCGGTGCGCGCCATGAACGACGGTGCCCACACATACATCGAAATGCCGACGGGCTTGCAGAACATGCCGGTCGTTTTTGCGATCGGCAACGATGGTTCCGACACGATGGTGAACTACCGGTTTCACGGTAGATCGTTCATAATCGACGGAGTGCCGAGCGGCATCACGCTCGTAGAGGGGTCCGGGCGGCATCAGCGGCGTGCTATCATCGAACGGGGAAGTTAACGTGAACGACTTGCAAGCCGGGCCCAAGAAAAGCGTAACGTCACCGAATGAACTGAAGCCTGGCGAATTCATTCGGATTCGAGGCCGAATCGTTGGAAACGGGCGGCTTGGGAAACGAGCCGGCATAGTGGCGATTGCCGTGGGCGTTCTATTGGTACTTGCTATCCTTTACGGCGTGACTCTTAACAATCCGCACAGGGCAGCTCCATCTCAATCGCAATTTGCCAAAGCCGGTCCCCCGCCTGACAACGTACCGTGGTGGCAGAATGAAAGCGATGTCGCACGCGGACCGGCCCAGTTCCCCGTGCCACACGTCGCGATGCAACGCCCACAAATGCCGACAATGATTTTGCAGCCAAAGCGAATGCCCGTTACATCGCCTGCCGTAGCTCCACAACCGGCACAGCCGCGGGAAGTAGACTTACCGCCGGTCGATGTCAACGATCCAAGGTTTCCTGTGATTCCGCCGCTTGCCGGAGGGCCTGCTACCTCAACACCTCGTCAGGCGCCTCAGAGTACGCAACAGCAGGCGGCGGGGGAGGACGAAGCGAGCAAAATAGCCGTATTGCAGGCTGCCATGAGCGCCCAGGCCGTTGTCGGTCGCGGATCAGAAGACCAAGCTGAGTCGATCGTGTTGCCAAAGACGAGGGCGGCAGAGGCTACGGTTAGCGCTCCGGGGCCAGGAACTGTCCGTACGCAAAGCGCCGCCAACTATCGGGACGTCGGGGCTGGCGATAGCGAAAGTCGTTTCCGAGCGGGAGGCGACGTGCGAAGCTCGCCATACAGGCTGAAGGCGGGCAGCGTCATCCCTTCCGCTCTTATATCCGCCATAGACTCCGACTTACCGGGGCTCATCGTCGGACAGGTCCGCCAGAACGTGTACGATAGCGGCACGGGACGACATCTGCTTATTCCTCAAGGCGCAAAGGTCGTGGGAACGTACGATGCGCGCATTACGTATGGCCAAAACCGAATTTTGGTAACTTGGTCCCGCTTAATTTTCCCCGACGGCGCTGACGTCGACTTACGGGCGATGACGGGTGCCGATTTGGCCGGACACTCGGGCTTTGACGCGCAGGTGAACAACCACATACGCAAGCTGTTTCAAGGCGCTCTCCTCCTCAGCATCATTGGCGCCGGCGCTCAACTAAGTCAACCACAACAGTCGGCAGCCAATGGGTCGGCCGCCAGCGTTGGACAGATCGTCGCCGGGAGCGTTGGAAGCCAAATTGCGAATGTAAGCACCCAGATATCGCAGCGTCAGCTGAATGTGCAGCCGAATTTACGCGTGCCTACAGGATACGAATTTAACGTCATCGTGGATCATGATATTCTGTTTGCGGGGCCTTACCGCGAGTAAATAGTTGCGCATCAGCTAGTCAGTGCAGAGCTCGGTATCCCGGACGTTGGCACTCAACCATCGCCATTCTTAGAGAGGGTAGTCCCGAGACAAAAGCGCGTGATAAAATATACCTAAGGGCTAACGGTAAGGCACGACCTGTGCGGCTCAACAGAGTGACCAGCACGTCGTTGATATGTAAGTCAAGAAAGAAGGCGATCGCATGACTCAACCTTGCCTGACGTTGGACAATGCGCCCGACGTACTAACTGTGGAGCAGATGAGCAACATCCTCGGAATCGGTCGGACGGCCGCCTATGAAGTCATACGTCGCGGGAAGATACGTACGATACGAGCCGGCCGGCTTATCAAGGTACCGAAACTCGCTCTTGTCGAAGTACTTGCCCAAGGCGCCGTCTTATAGTTCAGAGGTTGAACCGCAGTGAGAACCATGAGGCCATTTCCTTGCAAACGAAGAAGTGTGGGCGAGAAGGGACGGAATGAAGGGATTCGTTCGAGCGAGAGGGCCCGGTCGGTGGCAACTCGGCATTGAGGCTCGGCCCGATTCCACGGGCCGGCGGCATCGTATTTGGAGAACCGTAAGGGGAACTAAGAGAGATGCCTATGCGGAGTTGGCAAGGCTACGTTGTGCAGTTGATGCTGACGAGCTAGCGTTCTCAACAAAAACGACACTCGGGGCCTTTCTTGTGCGATGGAGAGATGATTTCGCGCGAGGCCGAGTCTCCATCGGCACATTCGAAAAGTATGATGAAATTATCATCAAGCACCTAATCCCCAAGTTGGGCCACTTTATGCTTAGCAAGCTCAGGCCAGAACACATTCAGTCAGCGTACACGAGGTGGCTCAGCGAGGGTAGGTTGGACGGTCTTCCAGGTGGGCTATCGGCGTCAACGGTCGCGAAATACCATGCAGTGCTTCGAGAGGCGCTTCAAAGCGCTCTGAAGTGGCGCTTGATCGTAAGCAATCCGGCGAGCTTAGTTGACTTGCCTCGCGGTAAGCGTCGCGCGCGCCATGCACTAAGCGAGATAGAGGCTGCAAAGCTTTTGGAATCTTCTCTGCAATCTAGAATGCACTTGCCGATTCTCGTGTTACTGACGTGCGGACTCCGTAGAGGTGAGTTGCTGGCGTTGCGGTGGCAAGACCTCGAGTTGGACCGCGGGATAATGATCGTTCGTCGAGGGATGATCAAAACGCGGACCGCCGGCGTAGCGTTTAAGGAACCCAAGAATGGCAAAGCGCGAGCTCTCGCATTGCCGGGCTTAGTTGTAGATAGCTTGCGAGCCCATAAGAAGACACAAGAGGGCGAGCGGCGTGTTCTCGGAGCTGCTTATGTAGACCACGACCTAGTCTTTGCCTCTTTTGATGGCAAGCCGTGGAAGCCGGACTCCTTTACGCAACTCTTCCGCAGGACTGCTAAGTATGCCAAACTTCCCAATATGGGGCCACATACCTTACGTCGAACCGCAGCGACCTTCATGGCAAGGCAAGGCGTGAACCCGAAAGTGGCTAGCGAACGGCTCGGTCACAGTACTGTGCGTCTTACCCTTGATGTGTACAGCGAAGTGGCCCCGGATATGCAAGAGGACGCCGCTTCTAAAATGGATCAGACGATTCGTTCAGGGATGCGGATGCTGCGGGAAAATGGTGGCAGAATGGTGGCAGAAGGCGGAAAAGGTACGTCTCGGGGATCCGACGATTCCGACAAACCCTCACAAAATGAGGCTTCAGGTGGTGGGCGCGAGAGGTCTCGAACCTCTGACCTCTACAGTGTCAATGTAGCGCTCTACCGCTGAGCTACGCGCCCGGAAGCGAAGCATAGTACGACGGAGCCTCAAAACCGCCCTCCGGCAGCCGTTTCCTTCGGGTGAGCGGCAACCTTCTGTCCAAAATCGTACAGACTCGCGCTGCGTTCAGGCGTATACTATGCGCATGCCTTGGCGGCGCCAACATCCATGTCGGGCGCTATGGCCACGTTCGTTGGAGGGTACGGCGTATTTTACGGCGTGCAAATCCCCAATGCTGATAAGCTTTTCGCGCGATTTGAGCAAGCGCGTGCCGATATTGAGTTTGCCGGCCGCGACGGTTCCCTCGAAACCAGCCGTCGTCACTGCCACGCTTTAAACGAGACGTCAATGGCGATTATTGATCCTCCGCAGGCGAAGAAGAGCTCGGGAAAGCCCGTCGTGCGCGCCAGGCGCTTCGAGCTTGAGGACGACTCAGGCAAGGTACGCGCCATTTTAGGCTGTGCCCAAGACGGAGCGCCAAGCTTTCGCCTGCTGGACGAACGCAACGAGCCGCGCGTGGTTCTTTCCATTGAAGAGGGCAAACCGCGAATGCGGTTGCTCGACTCCAAAGGCGCCGTGAGGATATGCATCATACTGCGCGACGACAGTCCCGGAATCGAGTTTGTCGATGGTAGCGGAACGCGGCGCATGTTGATGTACCTGCGCCCGCATGACGACGAAGCCGCCGACATGGTTTTCTTGGGCGCCGACGGCAAGCCTAGACTGGGCCTGACGACGACAAAAGAAGGCGCCATTTTGTTCGAAGGCGAGGACGAGCTAGGGCGACTCGTCGAGCCGATGTGGTTCTCACGCGATCTCAAAGAGCTGGCCGATCCGGAAATATCGTAGTGTTCGCGACGTGCCGGCGATTAAATCACAGCGACGCTTGGGAGGGTAAAGCTTCATGAGGAGATGGGCGGCTGGGAAATTATCGGTTGTGGGGAAAAGCGTCGCCAGCGAGGAGCCGGCCAAGCTTAATGGCGGCCAGTCACGCGCCGAGCTCATGAAGTTCTCTATCCTCATTTCAGGCGATGTAGGGCAACGCGCAAGGCGGCTTACTTTTGAAGAACGCCTTAGCGAGAGCTCGCTCTTCGAAGTCGCTCTGCGACTGCTGTTCGCAAGCCGAAGCGACGCGCAAGCCGCAGATCTGCTGCGCCAGCATGGCGCAACGTTGCGGCGTAAACCTCTTCAAGCCTCGTCCAAACGCTGACGTCCTCATCAAACCGCGAACGATCCGCTTCACGGATGCTTCGCCATGCTCGGCTGCGTTGGCGCACGCTTGGCTGCCGCTAGTATATCGTAAAAGTCCTCCGGGCGCATATGACAGGTTTGGCGAAGTCCGCAATCGCGGGCGCCGTGCACGCAGG
The DNA here is from genome assembly GCA_014304875.1 of Vulcanimicrobiota bacterium. Lineage (GTDB taxonomy): Bacteria > Vulcanimicrobiota > Vulcanimicrobiia > Eremiobacterales > Eremiobacteraceae > Mawsoniella > Mawsoniella australis. The sequence continues at coordinate 317 of JACRUD010000061.1, read as the reverse complement.
CTTTTTGGATGTTCTCAGCCTCTCTTGAGGGTTAGGCCTTATACTGACGCCGTGGCGGCGCCGATATTCTCAACGCCGCCACGCCAGACGGGGCTGTACCCTCCGTTTGAGCTCTGTGGCGAGGCGGCTACCTCCCGCTGCCTGCCTGCAGGGAGTGAAGGCCGGGGCTGATCGGGAGAAATCACATAGGGGCGATCAGTCCTTGTCTTGCTCCGGACCGCCGAGACCCTAAGCCCGCAGTCGCCGGGAAAGGCAGTTCAGAGGAGCGATTAACTTTGACTTCTCGGTTGCAACGGAATCATCAGTCTGGCTAGAGG
>JACRUD010000071.1 GCA_014304875.1 Vulcanimicrobiota bacterium | reverse complement strand
ATTGCGGCAAGCGCGTGATCGCGCGACCAGTCAACGATCGTATCGCCTTCGTACGAGTCGCCTGTTCGCAGGAAATCGGCGTAGCCGTCACCCCGTTTGGCCCCCAATACGAGCCTGCCGTCAACCACCATGAAGCACAGAATGGTCTTGCTCTCGACGAGCGCGCTCAATCGCTCTGCGATGCGCCCGCAGGTAGCGGACGCGGACTCGGCCACCGCTGTGGTCAATGCCGGAGCCAAGTGCTGCAAAAGCTCGAAGCGCGCCTCAGCCCGGGCCGCCTTTATTCGGAGCGCCGAGATCGTGGCCGTCATGAGATAGACAGTGACCGCCACCGCGATGATGCAGATCGCGGCGACGATCCACAGCAGCGGGGAAGCGGTCACTCCGGTTCGGGGGAAATAGTTTTTTTGACCAGTTGACGAGCGGGGTTGCCCACGACTCGTTCCCGGTCGGCCACATCGCGAATCACGACCGCCCCTGCTCCCACGAGCGCACCCTTACCGACCGAGACGGGCGCGACGAGGGATGAGTTGGAACCGATAAACGCGCCCTCTCCGATGCTGGTCGGATGCTTTTTCTCGCCATCGTAGTTGCAGGTTATCGTGCCGGCTCCGATGTTCACGTTTTCTCCCAAAGTCGCGTCGCCTAAATAGGCGAGATGGCCGGCCTTCGAGCGTCTTCCCATGCGCGTCTTTTTCAGTTCCACGAAATTGCCGACGTGCGCGCCTTCCTCCACGACTGTTCCCGCGCGCAGATGAGCGAACGGCCCGACCGAGACCCCCGAGCCGATGCGCGTATCCTTGACGACGGAATAGGTCACCGTGACATCACGCCCCAGCGCGCTGTCGTCGATGAGCGTATCCGGTCCAACGCTGCAGCCGGTCGCCACCGCGGTCGTCCCGCGCAGGTGCGTTTGCGGAAAGAGCGTCACGTCCGGCTCGATCGAAACTCCCGCGTCCACATAGGTTCCTTTCGGGTCGATGACCGTCACCCCGGCGAGCATATGGGCGTCTAAGATGCGGCGCTGCATCTCTTCCCGCGCCGCGGCCAGTTCGATGCGGGTGTTGATCCCCATCACGTCGCGATAGTCGGGCCACAAAACGGTGCTGATCCGGCCGCCGTCCCGCGCGATGCCGGCGATGCAATCGGTGAGATACAGCTCGCCCTGCGCGTTGTTCGGACGCAGAGCCCTAAGGTGCCGCAGCAGGGCTCGCCCGTCGAAACAGTAGACGCCGGCATTGACTTCGTCGATTTCGATCTCTTGCGGCGAAGCATCCGCACGTTCCACGATTTTGACGATCGCTTGGCCGGCGCGCACGATACGTCCGAAGTTCGTGGGCAGCGGCACGCGCGCGGTCACGAGCGCAAGGTCGGCATCGTCGCGGCCGCGTGTCGCGACGACCTCCGCGACCAGCGTGCTGGACAGGAGCGGCATATCGGCGCTCACGATGAGCACCGGCTGCGACCCGCCGCCTCGGGCCGCCATTGCCAGTGCGACAGCATGACCGGTGCCGTTCTGCGGGTCCTGCACGACGGTCTCGACGCCGCGCGCCTCGACGGCAGGCCGCAATTCCGGGTTCACGACGGCCGTGATATCGCTGACTCCGGAAGCGCGCAAAGCTGCCAGAACATGGTCGAGCATGCTCGACCCGCAAACTTCATGCAGCACCTTGGGACGTCGGCTTTTCATGCGCGTGCCTTTCCCGGCCGCGAGAACGATCGCGACGGATCCGCTCACGGTACCATCCGCACCGTCGCACGGAGTGCGCCCGATAGGGCGCCGATCAACGCGTCGATGCGCTCGAGCACCTGCTCGCGGCCCAAAATAGCGCACACCTCGAAGATCCCAGGGCTCACCGCCTGGCCCGTCAGCGCCACCCGCAACGGATGGATGTACGCGGCGGCCTTCGTTCCTGCACGCTCAGCCAGCGAACGAATCTCGGTCTCGACGGACTCCTCGCTGAAGGTTTTCAGCCTGGCTAGCTGTTCACGAAGCTCGCGCAATCGTTGAAGCGGCTCTGGTCCGGCGCAGTATTTCGCAATCGCCTCCGGGATCGGCGTGACAGGTTTGTCGGTGAAAAAATACCACCCTTGAGAGACGATTTCGGCCAGGTTTTGGACTCGCGGCCGCAAGAGGCCGGTGACCGCGGCAATGCGGCCCGCGCCGTAGCGGCGGCGAACGTCTTCGGGCAGCAGTTTTTCCACACGCGCGGCTATCTCAGCCAGCGGCGCTGCCTTGAGATACTCCTTATTCATCCAGCCCAACTTTCGGACATCGAAGATGGCGGGATGCTTCACCACGTCGGCGAGCCGGAACTCGGCGATCATCTCGGCGACGGTCAGAAGCTCGCGATCGCCTCCGGGCGACCAGCCGAGCAATCCCAGAAAGTTCAGCAGCGCCTCAGGCAGATAGCCGAGTTTTTCGTACTCGTCGAGGAACGTGGCTCCGTCCCGCTTGCTCAGCTTTCGGCGCTGCTCGCTCAGGATAATGGGGATATGAGCAAAGATCGGCGGCGGCAAGCCGAGGGCCTCGTAGACCAGCAGCTGGCGCGGGGTGTTCGCCAAGTGCTCGTCGCCGCGGATGACGTGGGAGATCGCCATCGCGTTATCGTCGACGACGGCGGCGAAATTATACAGCGGATCGCCGCCGCTCTTGCACAACACGAAGTCGTGAATGCTGCCGGCCGGGAAGACCACGGTGCCCCGGATCACATCCTCGACTGCGACGTCTCGTCGTGTGTCCACGCGGAATTTGAGAGCCGGCGCAGCGCCGGATCGCAGCCGGTTGCCCTTGTCCCGCGGTGAAAGGGAAGCACAATCGCAGGCGGTTTCCCCGGCGAACGCATCGCTTGGGCAAAAGCACTCGTACGCGCATCCGGCCGCCTCGAGCGCCCGCGCTGCTTCGCGGTAGATGTGTAAGCGCTGGCTTTGAAAGTACGGCGCATGCGGGCCCCCTCGCTGCGGACCCTCATCCCAGTCCAAGCCGAGCCAGCGCAGCCCCGATAGGATCGCAGCTGCGTACTCCGGCTTGCTGCGCGCGACGTCCGTGTCTTCGACCCGCAGCACGAAGACGCCGCCGTTGTGCCGTGCGAACAGCCAATTGAACAGCGCCGTACGAACGCCGCCCACGTGCAGATAACCGGTCGGACTCGGCGCGAAACGCGCCCTGACGGCGGACGGCTTCAACGATTGTCTAAGCTTCGACGCGCCTGGCGCATTCTTTGCGAACGAAGTCCACGATCGCGGCGAGCGGCGTCCCTGGCGTAAAAACGGCCGCGACGCCGGCCGCGATGAGGGGCGCGACATCTTCGTTGGGAATGGTGCCGCCGCCAAAGAGCACGATGTCGGACGCTCCCTGCTCATCGAGCAATTGACGCAGGCGCGGAAAAAGAGTCATGTGAGCACCGGACAGCACCGAGAGGCCGATGCCGTCGACATCCTCCTGGAGAGCGGCATCGACTACCTGTTCGGGAGTCTGGTGCAGTCCCGTATAGATCACCTCGAAACCCGCATCGCGCAAGGCGCGCGCGATGACCTTGGCGCCGCGGTCGTGGCCGTCCAACCCGGCCTTGGCGACGAGGATGCGAATCGGCCGCATCATGGCCGCATTAAACGAAAGCCGGCTCGCGGTAGCGCCCGAAAACCGGCACGAGCTCTTCCGATATCTCGCCTAACGTCGCTTTGCTCTTCACGCAGTGGAGGTAATGCGGCATCAAGTTGTCTTCGCTTTCGGCCGCGCGCTTCAGCGCGGCCAGCGCGTCGGCCACTTTTGCGCCATCGCGCCCTGAGCGGAACGCGCGAACTCGTGCGACCTGATCCTGTTCCATCGCGCGATCGATCTTCAAAAGAGAGATCTGGGGCTCTTCCTCGTTGATGAAATCGTTGACGCCGACGATGATGCGCTCGCCGCTTTCGATCTCGCGCTGGTACGCGTACGACGCGTCGGCGATTTCGCGCTGAAAGAATCCGGCATGGATGGCCGGGATGACCCCGCCGAATTCGTCGATGCGGCGAAAGTAGTCTTCGGCCTGCTCTTCCATCTCGGCCGTCAGCTTCTCCATGAAGTAGGAGCCGCCTAACGGATCGATGACATTCGCGGCTCCCGTTTCGTAGGCGATGACTTGCTGCGTGCGCAGCGCGATCTGCACGTTTTTCTCGGTGGGCAGGGCCAGAACTTCGTCCAGCGAGTTGGTGTGTAATGACTGGGTCCCGCCCAACACTGCCGCGAGAGCCTGAAAGGCCGTCCGCATGATATTGTTCTCGGGCTGCTGGGCGGTGGCCGAACATCCCGCGGTCTGCGTGTGGAAGCGAAGCGCCCACGAGCGAGGATTCGTCGCGTTATAGCGCCCGCGCATGTGGCGCGCCCAGATGCGTCGAGCCGCGCGAAACTTCGCGATCTCCTCGAAGAAATCCGAGTGGGCGTTGAAGAAGAACGAAAGCCGGGGGGCGAAGTCGTCCACATTCATGCCGGCTTCGATCCCGGCTTCGACGTAGGCGAAACCGTCGGCCAGCGTAAACGCCAGTTCCTGGACGGCCGTGGATCCCGCTTCGCGGATATGATAACCCGAGACCGAGATCGTGTTCCATTTCGGCACGTGTTTGGCGCAATACGCCATCATATCCGTGATGATGCGCATGGACGGCTCCGGCGGATAGATCCACTCCTTTTGCGCGATGTACTCTTTGAGCATATCGTTTTGCAGAGTGCCGCCCAGCTTTTCCGCCGGCACGCCCTGCTCTTCGGCCGCCGCCAAGTACATCGCCAGCGCGACGGGCGCCGTGCAATTGATCGTCATCGACGTGGTGATCGACCCCAGATCGATGCCGCGAAAAAGATCGTGCATGTCGTCGAGCGTGGCGATCGCGACGCCGCACTTGCCCACCTCGCCGAGTGCGCGTGGATGATCGGAGTCGTACCCCATCAGGGCAGGCATGTCGAAAGCCACCGACAACCCGGTCTGGCCCTGCGACAGCAAGAACTTATAACGCGCGTTGGTCTGGGTCGCCGTTCCAAAGCCCGCGAATTGCCGCATCGTCCACAAGCGGCCCCGATACATCGTCGGATGGATACCGCGCGTGAACGGATATTGCCCCGGGTATCCCAGGTCGCGCTCCGGGTCGATCTCCGCCACGTCGTCCGGTCCGTACAACGGTTTGAGCGGATGGTCGGAGATCGTCTTATCGACCGCGCCCGCTCGCAGCGGCGCGCGCTGCACCTGAGCCTGCCACGCGTCTCGTACCGCACCGTTTCGCGAGGAGCCCGCATCATCAATCGTTTTCACTACGCTCACGTCGTCCTTCAGCAAAGCCGCAGCTCAGAATTCGATGCCGACGCGCGCCGGTATTTTGGCTTGGTAGGGGTGCTTCACATCACGAATCTCGTTGACGTAATCTGCCAGCGCGATGATCTCCGCGGGCGCGTCGCGACCCGTTAAGATCACCTCGACATGCTTGGGCTTGGATCGCAGCAGTTCCACCACTTCGCCGGTCGAAATCAGTCCAAAGGCCATGGCGACGTTGGCTTCGTCCAGGATGACCACCGCGTACTCGCCTCCCAGCACCGCACGGCGAGCCGCCGCAAAGCCTTCGGCCGCCTTCTCGATCTGCGCCGGCTCGGGGTTTTTCGGATCGACGAAGCGGTCCAAACCGTATTGCGTGATATCGAGCTCGGGAAACCGCTGCGCGAGGAGCAGTTCCCCGAAATTCCGGTCGCCCTTCATGAATTGGATGATCTTGACTTTCTGGTTATGCCCGATCGCGCGCAACGCCAAGCCTAGTGCGGCGGTGGTTTTCCCTTTCCCGGGCCCCGTGTTCACCATGATGAGGCCCAGCTTGCGCTCGTCGGACGGCGTTTTTTGCCAGGGATGCGCAGTCGTATAGTCTTCTTTGACCACTAGCCGATTTTCGCTTCGTCCAGCACGGCGGCCTGCGGCACTAATATACTTGACACACCAGGCCCGAAGTGGTAAGCTAGGGGCATGGAAACGCAAAAGGCCCTTCCGACCACGCTTATGGAGGCCGTCAAGTACTTCTCGGACCTAAGCGTATGCCGTGGCTTCCTAGCCCACCTACGCTGGCCCGATGGCGTTTCTTGCCCCCGGCCAGGCTGCGGATCGGAAAACGTGGGCTTTATCGAGACGCGCAAGATATGGCGTTGCAAGGCCTGCAAGCGGCAGTTCTCGGTCAAGGTCGGCACGATCTTTGAAGATTCACCGCTAGGCCTAGACAAGTGGCTTGTCGCCGTATGGCTACTGTCGAGCGCCAAGAACGGCAATAGCTCATACGAACTGTCGCGGGCTCTAGGCGTAACCCAAAAGACGGCGTGGTTCATGCTTCACCGCATACGCTTGGCGATGAAAACAAAGTCTTTTCGCTCACGTCTCTCCGGTGAGGTCGAAGCGGACGAGACGTACATCGGTGGCCGGCATGAGTACATGCACAACAAGCGTCGTAAGGCATTGTCAACGCGGGATGACCGTGGCAAGTCCGTGGTTATGGCGATGATTGAGCGCAAGGGCGACGTTCGAGCCTTTATCGTCCCCCACGCCCTGGACCCCGTTATCCGGGACCGCGTTCGGGAGCACGTCCAAGAAGGCTCACGCCTTTATACGGACGCGAACCGCACCTATCGGCCCTTGGACGTTGAGTACTTCCACGACTTCGTAGATCACACAACGGCCTACGTCAAAGGCCGGGTTCACACGAACAGCATAGAGAACTTCTGGAGCTTGCTAAAGCGCAGCCTCAAGGGAACCTACATCAAGGTGGAGGCTCCCCACTTGTCGCGGTACGTAGATGAACAAGCCTTCCGATTCAACACCCGCATGATCGGAGACGGAGAACGTTTCAGCCTGGCCGTGGCAGCGACGGACGGACTGCGGTTGACGTACAAGGACCTGACAGGGAAAGTCGAAGGCTAAATTAAGCTAGCTTAAAAAGTATCACGATACATCGGCGCCCACTGCCGCAAAGTCACTTTCCAAATAAGGTACCCTGCTCGGTGTTGCGGACTTCAACCTTCGTCCGCTTAAACGCCAGCCCGCCGCTCTGCGATAGCGGATACTGAGGGCGCTCGCTTCCATTCATCAGCCCTTCGATGGTGAGAATCTGGATGCGCGGGTAGCTGCCGCCAATCGGCGATTCGTAGAAGCCAGCCGATGCGGCCTCTGTTTTCATCGGACGCGTCGGCGGCGCCAGGGTAACAAAAAGGCCCACGGCAGCTTTTTCCCGTTGGACCGTCGCGATCAGGTCCTTCACCATCGTAACACCGACGTTTTCGCCGCCCTTAACAGAGACGATCACACGCTTCGCCTTTCCTTTCTCATCTTCGAAAAAGTCCAGGCCGTCGATTCCGGTGTCAGCGCCTTTCTTCTTACCTTGATACGGCCGACAGTTAACTAGAAAACACGCCCACCATTGAAATTGATACTTGTCACGCAACGCTAGGTCGCGTGCGCCGTCCAGGTCCGTAGGCGTGCCGAATACCGCAAATTGTATGCTTGGAAAAGCACCCCTGAGACGTCGTTCGATAAGAGAAATCGCGAGGTGCGTTATATCTATTCCAATCCATTCTCGCCCAAGACTTTGCGCGGCGTGGACAGCGGTCCCGCATCCACAGAAAGGGTCTAACACAACGTCACCACAGTCACTCGACGCTCGAATCATGCGCTCAAGAATACCCCGCGGCTTTTGTGTCGGATATCCTAATTTGTCTGGATCGTTCCGATCACCAACCCATCTAATGTCATCATCTATAGGAAGGTCCGTGCCAAAAAGCACCCCATTAGTAAACGGTTGATACGCCCAGATATCCTGAAGCAACACGCCAGGGCTTTGATGCAAATACTGCCGGTACTCTGGTAGCCAGTTAGATTCCATGATGAGGCTGTTGTCAGCCAAATAGTCAAGTTTCTGATGTACTGTCAGGCCTTGGATTCCTAATTCTTCTGCAATGGGACCAGGAAACGCCCAGTGCCTGCCTTTGGACGTAGGATCATAGACTCTCCAGGGTTGACCGCTTTCACCGTTTCTTGTCCCAGAGCCAGTTAGGGTCTGAGTTCGGTACCGACCTTTATCGTCGACGTTGTTGAAAAAACTCTCAACGTACGCTCTTGTGTAAGTATTGAATACACGATTCCACTTAAAGCTTTCGGTCTTTGAATAGAAGAAAATGGTGTCATGGATCGGGCCATATCTACGGGCAGAGTTATGGGCAGCAGAACGTCTCCAAATAATCTCACTCCGAAAGTTCTCGTGTCCGAACACTGCGTCTAAGACAATTTTCAAATAATGACTCGCCGTCGGGTCGCAATGCAGATATAGGCTGCCAGTTAGCTTGAGAACGCGGTGAAGTTCGAGTAGGCGATTCGCCATCATAGTGAGATACGCCAGCATGTCATTGTCGCCCAGAAACGACCGTAACGCTTGCATCATTTCTGCTGCATCCGTGTTCGCGCACTTGCGTATCTCGGAGAACTCTCGCTCCGCCTTTTCCCCCCAATGCCAAGAATCTTCGAACGCGACGATTTGCGCGTCCGATTCTTCGCCTTTTGGGCTTTGAAAAAGCACGTTATAGTCACGCTTGGAGTTAAATGGCGGATCGAGATAAATTAGGTCCACCGACTCGTCGGCAATGCTTTCACGAAGAACTTGGAGGTTATCACCGTAATAAAGCGCGTTCACGGCAAAAAATCGGGCCGCATGGGAGCCTGCTGTTCTCCCTTCTGTTTCTTGAGCTGGTCAAAACGGTCGCCACAATAGATTATTCGGGTATCTAGCACGGCAGGGCGTCTATTCATAAGGCTCCATGCTCTTGTAAGTCTTTACGTTCCCGCGAATCGAATGTTATACTTAAAGATAGCCAGCCGAAGCTGGCTCCGCTAATAACCCGGTGAATCGGGTGTGAAGCTCGGGATTCATCGGTGTGATCACCCCCCTCCTGGGAAGAGAATAGCGGTCGAGGTCACGGAGGCTGCTCTCCGGTCCCTCTGAGGCCCGACTAAAAATCGGGCCTCAATTATTGTAGTTACGAAAACGGTCGATGAGGTCCCGAAGCCACTCCCACTCTAAGGTGCTCATCTCTGTCAGTTTCACCGCGACACCAAGGGTCACGGTTCCACCACCTAGGGATACGGTAAGGTTGTCACCGCTCGGGCGCTCCATTGCAGGGACGGCCTCGCCTTTGCTTGTTACCTGCTTCTTGCGCGGCCGCTTTGTTGCCACCTTGCTAGTCGCTTGTCGTATTTTCTTGGCAACGTGAGGCGAGAGGTAAATGCCGACGTCCTCAGCCGCCCGCAGGAAGAAGGCTTTGGCCTTGCGCATCGTTGGACTGCTAACCCCGTAATCCGCGAATCGCTTGTTTAGCGTTTGCTCGGTGGCATTAGCTCGGTGCAGAGCGATTATGTCCCCGTATTTATCTTCCAGGATGCCTTTCAAAGTGGCTTTCCGCGTTGATTCGTCGACTAGCCGTGAAAGCAGCGGCTGAACCGGCTCTGACTCACTATTAATAACATTCAGCGCCTTAAAAGCCGACATTACTTGAGCCTGGGTGCTACCCGATTGACCTTGGAATACGGAACGATCAATAGTGGGCGGAACACCTTCTTTCAGCATGTCGAGAGCAGTATTCAGGGTACTGTAGGCAACATAGACCAGCCCGGAAATGCGACCAGGGTCCTGCTTTACCATCTGGGCCTTCTCCAACGACAACGAGGTAACAGCATTTGGGCGCTGCGGTAACTGATTCTAGTGTACACTGGTAACTTGGCGTTTGTCAACGTTGCCTATACAAATCTGTCAGCGACTAAGTTTTACATCGTCGCAGGTAACAGCTACACTTGGCTAGTGGAGAAGGGTGACTGGGTTGAGGTCGAGCTGGCGAGCGGTGAGGCGGGCCTTAGGCGGGTAGTCTCAACCTTGAACGATACCGTATATGTTTGTCGAGCAGAAACATATGCGGCGGCTCAGAGTGCCGGCAGGGAACCGGTATGCGCAGGCTTCAAGACGAAGTGGGTAAGGAAAGTTAAGTGATGAAGATACGCGACTGCAAGCCGAAGTTAACTAGGGGTAGACCGACTACCCCAAACTTAGCCACAACCATGGCGGCACTCTTAGCCGTCCCTAAGTCCGAACTAGATCAGCAGATCGACAAGTTCAAAAAGCGCAACTCCCACACTAACGGCAAGCCTTCCAAGCGTCCCTAGTTAAATCTTTTCGCTTCGTGCGTCAAGTATATTATTGCCGCGGCCTGCGCTTACCTTGACCGCGCCGTGCGAGCCTGCTATAATTCCGAGGCGGTAAACTACCCTTCGCACCCAGAGGCGCCCGACGGTTGCCGGCTGGGTTCGAAAGACGAAGGAAACCATTTCCGGCTTTTTGTCGTCTTTATCGGGTAGCCCGCCGGCGCGGGCTTTTTCGTGCCGCGCACCATGAAGGACAAGGAGCGATCTTATTGCGGGAATCGCAGCGATGACAGCCGGGAGCGCGGCCCATTAGCCGGCCGCTGCGCATCAACGAACAGATCCGCGTTCCTCAAGTGCGGGTCATCGCCGATGACGGCGCCCAACTCGGGATCATGGGGACGTACGATGCCTTGATGCTGGCCCGCGAGCGAGGCGTCGATTTGATCGAAGTGTCGCCGAGCGCGGCGCCTCCGGTCTGCCGCCTATCCGATTACGGGCGTCTCAAGTACGAGCAGAACAAAAAGGATAAAGAGGCCCGCAAAAAGGCCCATAACATGGAGCTGCGCGAGGTGAAGCTGCGGCCGAAGATAGAGGAACACGACTATCAAGTGAAGTTCCGCACGGCCGAGCGTCTGCTGCAAGACGGCGATAAAGTGAAGGTGACCATCATGTTTCGGGGCCGCGAGATCACGTACCAGCAGCACGGGCGCAGGCTCCTCGACCGGGTGGCCAAGGACAGCGTCGGCTTTGCGACCGTCGAGCGCGAACCGCGCCTCGAGGGCAGGAACATGTTCATGATCTTATCGCCCCGCCAAGAACAGCCAGGAGCTGCGGCGGCGCGAGGCGGCGCCAAGATCGGCGCTCCAGTCGCAAACGCCGCGCGCGTTTCGTAACGCGGAGGAAGCATGCCGAAACTAAAAACGCATCGGGGAACGGCCAAGCGCGTCAAAGTGACGGCAAGCGGGAAATTCGTGCGCGAGCGGCAGTTCTCGGGGTGCAGCCATATCTTGACCAAGAAATCCCCCAAGCGGATCCGCAAGTTCCGCAAACAGGTCGTCGCCGATCCAACCGACACGCCGCGACTGAAGCGGCAGTTGCCGTACGCCTGAGGGAAGCGGCTCGACGGCACACAACGCGAAGACTCAGAAGACTCAGATGTAGCAACCGGCGAAAGCCGGCCGACTACGACGCCGGCACCCGAAGAGGCACAGTTCGATGGCACGCGTGAAACGTGGAATGATGGCGCTGAAGAAGCGCCGCCGTGTTCTTAAATCCGTCAAGGGGTTTCGCGGAGCGCGCGGGCACACGTACAAGGCGGCGAACGAAGCTCTGCTGCATGCGATGACCTACGCCTTTCGCGATCGGCGCAACCGGAAGCGGGAGTTTCGGGCATTGTGGATCCATCGCATAAACGCCGCGGCTCGGCAGGAGGGCTTGACCTACAGCCGGCTCTTGAGCGGTTTGAAGAAAGAAGGACTGTCGATCAACCGAAAGGTTCTGGCTGAGCTCGCGGTGACGGATCAGAGCGCATTTATCCGTCTTGCCGAAATCGCAAAGAAACACGCTTCCAAGGCCTCCGCCGGAATCTAGGTTGGCGATTCCCTGCGAGCCAGCGGGGTTCCATCATCCTCTCGTCCGGGCTGCTCGTCTACTGCAGCAAAAGAAGCACCGCCAAAGGCGACGGTGCTTTCTCCTGGAAGGCGCGACGCTGATCGAAGAAGCGCTCGACGCAGGCGCGCGGTTGCTAAGCGTCTTCCTGCTCAGCAAACCCGATCCGCATATCGAGATGCTGGCGGCCCGTGCGGCAGACGCGGGCAGAGCGACCTATCGAGTCGACGAACGCACCATGGAGTCTCTCTCGCAGATGAAGAGTCCGCCCGGTATCGTGGCGGTTTGCGAATTCGTGGATCGAGACATCGCCGATCTGTGCGCGGTCGCGAGCTCAAGCGGTCCTGTTGTGATCTTGGTGCTAGACGACATCTCAGACCCAGGCAACGCCGGGACGCTCATTCGCAGCGCAAACGCTTTCGGGGCCGCCGCGGTCTGCCTGGGAGCGCGCGGAGTCGACCCCTATAACGACAAGATGGTGCGTGCGACGATGGGCGCTTTGTTCCGCACGCCGATCCTGCGTTACGATGACTGGAGCGACTTCAAAGCGCAAGCCGACCGGGTGCGTCTACGCGTCATCGCCGCCCAGGCGGGAGCAAGCGATGTGCGCACCGTCACATCGCTCGATCGCGTCGCGTTACTCGTCGGGAACGAAAGGGCGGGTTTGACGGCGGTTCCCCCGGCGGACATCGCGACGCTCGTCGGTATCCCGCAGACGCGGGGCGCTGAATCGCTGAATGCCGCAGTAGCCGGGTCGCTCGTCCTGTACGAAATCGCGCGCCGAGTCGGCACGCTGACGGGAAGAGGCGTGGGCGCCGCGGAGGTCCTAAAATGAAGACCGTCGCGGTCTTGCTGGATTCCTGGACGTATGCTATACTAACATCCAGGGAAAAATCGAGAATACGAGGAGGTCGGCGTCAACGATGCTTGCTCCGGAATTATTCTGGAAGCTATTTAAATCAACCGGTTCGGTTAAGGCATACTTGCTCTATAAACGGCTCACGCCTCAGGTGTCTCACTAGCAACCACGCAGTTTTAGCGCATCTCTTTGGCCGCAGCAATGCGGCCAAATTGCTTTCTATGGCAGGTCCATGAATAACGGCGGGATGGAAAACGAAATCTCGGACCTGGAAGATGACGTCGCGCGGCGGGCGGCGGTCAGCCGGACGCCCGCGGAATTGGAAGCCATCCGGACTGAAGTGTTCGGCCGCAGGGGCGGTCGGCTTTCACGGATCATGGCGACGCTGCCGACGATGCCCCCAGCGCAGCGCGCCCAAGTCGGACTGCAGGCAAACCAAGCCAAGAAGAGGATCGAAGAAGCGCTCGCGGCCGCCCAAGAACGCTTGACCGATGCGGAAATGGCCGTGTCGCTCGGCCACAAGTACGACGTCAGTTTCCCTGGAACCGCTCCCCGAATTCAGCCCATCCATGTCTTGAGGCGTACCCTGAACGACGTCGCCGAATTTTTCCGCCATCGCGGTTTCGCCATCGTCATGGGGCCCGAGATAGAGAACGAGTACTACAATTTTGAGGCGATGAACATCCCTCCGGATCATCCCGCCCGCGATAGCATGGACACGTTCTATTTGCCGGACGGGAACCTGCTGCGAACCCATACCTCGCCCATGCAAGTGCGCGCCATGTTGCGTTATCCGTCGCCGCTTGCCATACTGGTTCCGGGAAGGGTGTATCGGCGCGATGCGTTGGATGCCTCCCACTCGTTCACGTTTCACCAAATCGAAGGCTTGCAGGTGGATCGCGGCGTCACGTTCGGGCACTTAAAAGCCTTCGCTCGCGACCTGTGCAGGCATCTCTTCGGGCCCGGCCGGCGCACTCGTTTCCGGCCGTCGTACTTTCAGTTCACCGAGCCGTCGGCCGAGGTCGACGTCTCGTGCGGACTGTGCGATGGAGCGGGCTGCCGGACGTGCGGCGGCTCCGGTTGGCTTGAGATGGGCGGCAGCGGAATGGTTCATCCGAAGGTCTTACGTGAAGCGGGGTACGATCCGGAAAACCTTTCGGGCTGGGCATGGGGACTCGGGATCGAAAGAATGGCCATGCTCCGTCATGGGATAGACGACATACGAGTATTCAGCGAGAATGAGCCCGCGGCGCTAGACCAAATCGCATAGCGTGCGCGTTCCGATAGGCTGGCTGCGGGATTTTCTGCCCGGCGAGGCCCCCGTCGAAAGCATCGCGGCGGCTCTGACCGCTCGGGGCTTCACGGTCGAGCACGTAACCAAGCCGCCTAAACTCGACCGCATCGTCGTCGGTCGCATCGAAGCGCTTGACCGGCATCCCAATGCCGACCGGCTGCAAGTGGCGAAGGTCGACGTCGGCGTGGAGCGACTTCAGATCGTCACCGGGGCGACTAACGTCGCCGCCGGCGACGCAGTGCCCATCGCACTGGTCGGCGCGGCGGTCTTCGCCCGATCCACTGAAAACGCGCAAGGGGCGGAGTTGAAACGCATCCGCCAGAGCGTGCTGCGCGGCGTGGAGTCGGCCGGCATGATGTGCTCCGCATCCGAGTTGGCCCTGCCTGGTGAATTCGATGAAGGCATCTTACTTCTCGATCGGGGTATGCGGCCCGGCAGCGATTTTTGGCAGGCAGTGCGCTTTAGCGACGCCATCTTGGGCGTCGAAGTTCCTTCGAACCGTCCGGACTGTCTGTCGATCGTCGGCCTGGCGCGCGAGGCAGCGGCTGCGATGGGGAGCGCTTTTTCGTATCAACCGCCGCCATCGACCGCGCAGACGGCTCCGGCGTCTTTGATCGGCGTGGAGATCGAAGATCCCTCGGTGTGCCGGCGCCTGCTGGGTCAATACTTCAGAGGAATCAAGAATCGGCGATCGCCGCTGTGGCTTGCGCTGCGGCTCGAAGCTGCTGGCGTGAGAAGTCACAACTACTTCATCGACGTATCGAACTACGTGCAAATCGAGATCGGGCAACCACTGCATTTTTACGATGCTGCAAAGCTGCGCGGCAACAAGATCGCGGCGCGGGCGTCTTTCGATGGCGAACGCATCCTCACGCTCGACGGGGTGGAACGAGCTCTACCCGTCGGGACGCCGGTCATCAGCGACGGGCACGGCTTGATCGGCATCGCCGGCATATTGGGCGGCCAGTCTTGTGCCATCGATGATCGGACCGAAGAAGTGTTCGCCGAATCCCCCACGTTTGTCGGGAAGCGAGTCCGCCGCGCGGCGATCGCTCTGGGCCTGAGGACGGAAGGCGCGTCGCGCCACGAGCGTGATCTGCCGCTGGAATTATGCGATGTCGGCCTGCGTCGGGCAGCGGCTTTGCTGACGCACGCAGGCGCGATCGCGTCGGCCGTTGCCGCCGGGGGCGACGAACCCCCCGCGGCGCGATCCGTCGCGCTGCGGCCCTCGCGCGTCAACGCGATTTTGGGGACTCGCATCGACGTTGACGAGATGCGCAGGGCGATCCAGCCCATCGGCTTTGCGGTCACGGGTACGGAAACGCTTTCGGTCACGGTTCCGTGGTGGCGCACCGATGTCGCGGATGAAATCGACCTCGTGGAAGAAGTGGCGCGCGGTATCGGCTTTGACGCGATCGCCGAGCGTCCGTCGACGGCGCCACCCCAGGACGTCGACGAGAGCGAGTTTTTGCAAGAATCGTGGCTGGCAACGTCCATCGCGGCGCTCGGGTACCGGGAAGTCGTCAGCGTCGCTCTGCAAGGCTCGAAGACGGCGAGCGAATGGGAAAGATCGGGTTTGACTTTTTGGCTCGATCTCACGCCGATCGCAAACCCGCTGTCCGAGGACCAACGTTTTTTGCGGCCCAGTCTGCTGCCGGGCTTGCTCGAAGTGGCGGCAAAGCATCCGCGTCGCTTGGAAGGAAGTGCTTTTTTCGAGATAGGCCACATCTTTGCACGCCCCGAGGGCGACGCGGTAAAGGAGCGACGATCTCTTTTCGGACTGAGGTGTTTCGCCCAGCCAGATCGCACGACGGCCATGGACCGCTGTCTGCTCGAAGTGAAAGGCGACGTGGAATACGTGCTGCGCCAATTGAGCGGAAGCGACGGCAACGCTGCGGCCGATCGGCTGCTTTGGGCTCATCCCGGCGCGGCCGCCGTTATCACGCTTGAAGACACGCCGGTGGCGACGTTTGCACGCCTGCATCCCCAACTGACCCGCGCGTACGGGTTGCCGCCTGACAGCTATGGATTCGAACTGTTGTTGGATGCCCTGCCGCGAGCTCGCTCCATCGCTTCATATCGCGCCGTGTCTCGTTTACCTGGGACGAGACGGGATGTTGCGGTGGTCGTCGATGAAGCCATCGCAGCTCGCGACCTGGCGCAGGCGGTTTGGAGCGCGGGAGTACCGCACCTTGAATCGGTTCGGCCTTTCGACGAATATCGGGGACCGCAAACCGGTCCGGGACGCAAGAGCGTCGCGCTCTCGATCATGCTGAGAAAATCTGACGCGACGATTACCGATGCCCAGGCCGACGCCGCGATGAAAGTGGTCGTCGCCGCGCTAGCCGTACATTTCGGTGCGGTGCTTCGCGAGCCGGAGGGTCAGTGACGTGGATCGACCTGCTGGTCGCCTTCACGCTGGGGATCGCGTTTTGGGGAGGCTATAGCGCGGGCCTCGTCCGCGAAGTGATCGGCGTTGTCGCTCTCGCTGCGGGGTGGGCGTTTGCCGGCTTGCTGGCAGGCACGCTCGCGTCGGCATTCCCACCCACGTGGGACTTATCAGGCGCGATCGCACATCTCGTCGCGTTTTGGACGCTATTCCTCGTCGCATTTGCAGCCGTGCGCGTCGCCGGCATGGCGGCAGAGCGGCTCGCGAATTTGCCGCTCTTGAAGACCCTAAGCGGGATGGGCGGAGGGTTGGTGGGAGCGGCGAAAGCCGCCGGGCTGTTGTGGCTGTTGCTTTTCGTCGCGCTGTTCTTCCCCATCGACTCGAATCTGCGCAGGATGCTTGCGGCCTCGGCGAGCGTCCGGGCGATAGAATCGTTGAATCGCCCGGCGATCGCGATGATCGAAAGAGCTCTGCCCAAGCCGGCGCGACCGTTCGCTCGCCTTGTCCTGCGGCGTCACCGTTTATGAACGGACGCTTTGGCTGCTTTCCCGTGCGCGACGCCGGCCTCCGACGCCGTGCCGCCGAACCTCAGGTTCAGCCCTGCAAGGCTTCGCTTGGGTTAGACGGCGCGCGAACACTCGACGTCGGCGGCTGCGGCCGGACTGGCGCGTGGCCATGAGGGGCCCCAGGGAAGACGCGGGGCGGGAGCGCGGGAACGGGTACGGCTTTGGGCGCCTGCTTGAGCAATGGATGGCGCGTGGTTGAGAACTGATTGGCGAAGCTTGTCGCGGTCAGATGGTCCCCCGCAGCATCGACGATCTGGCTAGAAAACGTGAACGTTATCGTTTCGCCGGGCTGAACTGCGGTCGAGATGATGGTCAAAATCGTATTGGTCGAATCAAAGGAAGGCGTTCCGAGTCCGTTTAGGGGGAACGAGGCGTTTCCCGTCAGCGAACTGGTATAGGAAGCTAATGAAGAATTTGTCGCGGGGTTGCCGGCCGCGACGTTGACCGGCTGCGAGAAGACGAACGAGAACGTGACATTGGGGGGCGTGCCGGCGGGCGCTCCCTCCTGCACGGTAAACGGTGAAGGGCCCGGAGTCGGGGTGGCCGGCGGACCGCTCGGTGCAGCAGGTTCCCCATGGTGCCCGACCGCGATGAGCGCCGCGGCGGCTGCAAGCGCGATGGCCAGCGGGTTAAAGTGGGAAGCGGTCGATTGCGTCGGAGGGGTCACGGACTCGCGCTCGGTGCTTTCGACTCGGTCGCCCATTGCGGGCTTGAAGTCGGGCGGGGCACTCGTGACGACAAGCGTGGCAGCAGCGCTGTCGATGGACGCGATTTGCAGTTTCGCGACGACCACCCCGTTGTGAAATTCGTTGAACCGTTCGCCGAGCCGAAAACCCTGCGCCGCGCCTACATCCGCGCGAATGCCGCCTTCGACACGGAATATCGTTCCGGCCGCCCGACGAACCCCGCCTAGAGCAGTGATGTCTTGGGCAAAGCCGTCGGCAAGCGCGCGCGAACCCGCTAAGGCCACGGTCCGGGAAAACACCTGCGAGCGCAATGGCGTCAGCGGGTGGACCCGGTAGGACGTAAGCCGGTAGACGACCGTCGCTCCGTCAAAGTGCACCAAATCGCCGATCAAGAAATCTTGCGCCCCCGCCTGGCCGGCCGAAGCGAGCGCCTCTTCGAGCGAATCCCTGTCATTGCGCTGACGTAAAGCCAAGGGGGCGCCATTGACCATGTGCCTGCCGTCCGCGGCGGCCCCGGAGTATAACGCATCGGTCAATTCGACCGAGAGAGCTCGAGGCAGCTGCCCGTGGTCTTGAAAGGTGAAGACCGCGGTGGATTCTGACGATCCAAGCCCAGGCGTCTGCGCCCAAACGAAACTACCGACCACCGCGCAGACGGCGGCCAAAGCGACCCGGCGGGAATTGGAAATCAGGCGACTGTGTCGATGCATGGGCGACTCCTTCGCAGTAGTTATCGGCACCTCGCCGAACGGAATAAGGCTCGTGATGGGGGCGAGGGCGCGCCGCAGTGCTTCTCTAAAAGGCTGAAACGATGACGAGGGACGACATCCTGCGATTGACGCACCTTTCAAGCTGCGCCGGCTGAGCGTCGAAAATGGACGCGCGCGTCCTGGCGCAGGTTCTGCGCGGCCTTCCTTCGATCGAAGACCCTGACGTCTTGGTCGGAACCAGCACAACCGATGATGCCGGAGTCTACCGGATCTCGGATGATCTGGCGATCGTGCAATCCGTCGATTTCTTCACTCCTATCGTCGACGAGCCGCGGGCATTCGGCAGGATCGCCGCCGCCAACGCGCTTTCGGACATTTACGCCATGGGCGCCAAACCGGTCACCGCGACCGCGCTTGCGGCCTTTCCGGCTGTCGGGCTGGACATCGGTGTGTTGACCCAGATTCTGGCCGGCGGCGTCGAGAAAGCTCGAGAAGCCGGCATCGACGTGATCGGCGGGCACACGATCAAGGATGATGAGCCCAAGTACGGCCTGTGCGTGACGGGGCTCGTCCACCCCGAGCGCATCCTGCGCAACTCGACCGGCCGCGCGGGGGACGCGTTGGTCTTGACCAAACCTTTGGGCACGGGTATCCTGACGACGGCCCGGCGCCGAGATGTCATCAGGGAGGTCGACCTGCGGGAAGCCATAGAGTCGATGGAGCGTTTGAACGCAGCCGCCGGCGAAGCGGCCGTGCGTTTTAAAGTTCACGCCGTCACGGATGTCACGGGCTTCGGTCTGCTGGGACACCTTCGCGAGATGACGCAGGCGAGCGGGGTTGGAGCGCGAGTCCGGTCGAGCGCCGTGCCACTGCTGGAGCGGACACTGCAGCTTTCACAGCAAGGGTGCGTCCCGTCGGGAACGCGGGACAATCTGCAGGCCGCCATCGTTTCGGGCACGCGTTTCCAAAGCGTTGTCAGCGAGCCGGTCCGGCTCGCGTTGTGCGACGCGCAGACGTCTGGGGGGCTGCTCGTCGCTGTCGACGCTCAAGATGCCGGCGAGTTCGTGGAGACCGTCTCCCAAAACGGCGACGCTCGGGCGGCGATCGTCGGAAGCTTAACCAACGATTACGCTATAGACGTCTATTGAACGACGGGGGTGCGGCGCGACTTCAGAGCCCTTTTGCCGCAGGTCGCTCGTGCCGACCGGCTAACTCATCGTGGACGATATGCAAAGCACGTTTATCATAGAAGGTGAATCATGACCAACCCCTTACGGCAATTGCTCGAACACGGTCAGAGCGTGTGGCTCGACAATATCCGCCGTGGCTTCACTCGTTCGGGCGGCCTCGCCAGACTCGTCCGTGAAGACGGTTTGCGAGGCGTCACGTCCAACCCCACGATTTTCGAAAAGGCATTCGGCGAGGGCAACGACTACGACGATGCCATAAAAACCGCCGTGGACGCCGGCAAGAAGCCGACAGAGATATACGACACGCTGGCGGTCGCGGATATCCAAGACGCCTGCGACGTGCTGAGCAATGTCTACGACAGCACCCACGGCGGCGACGGATACGTCTCGATCGAGTTGGCGCCGGCTTTAGCCAAAGATACCGACGGCTCGATTCGCGAGGCGCTGCGCCTGTGGCCGCTCGTCGATCGCCGGAACGTCATGATAAAGGTGCCGGCCACCGACGAAGGCATGCCCGTGATCCGGCGGCTTATCGGCGAGGGTCTCAACGTCAACATCACGCTGATGTTCGGCGAGAGTTACTACGAGCGCGTTATCGACGCGTACTTCAGCGGTCTTGAGGACCGGCGAGCCCGGGGTCTGCCGCTTGGCAACATCGCGTCGGTCGCGTCGTGCATCTTCAGCCGCGGCCATACG
>JACRUD010000160.1 GCA_014304875.1 Vulcanimicrobiota bacterium | reverse complement strand
GCTTTGTGGCCCCCTCCTTTGGTCACAGCCTCTTGGGCCAACCTCACCGAATCGTCTCCACGGCCAGTTGCGATCGCCACTCTTGAGCGCAGCAGCAGCGTCGACAGTGAGGAGTCGGTGAGCCGCAAAGCTTTCAATCGCGACGCGGCAGCACGGCCATCGCCTTTGGCGGCCAGCGCTTCGATGCGAGCGACTCGAGACGGCCCGTCATCATCATGGTTTGCAAGTATGTCATCCCAGCGGTAAAAGCGCGTCTTGACGGCCATGAGAAGCGGCGCTTTGCCGGCCGGTTGCCCCGTATATGATCGAGCGACGAAGTCAGCCGCGTTTTGGTAGCTGGCGCCGTTCATCGCCGCGCTCATGCCCACTTCGAAATCGTGGAAAAGGTAGCGCCGGTCGGCCGCCGCGTTGGCGAGGGCGATCGCTCTCGCGCTGGCGGCCAGCGATTTTGCATAGTCGCCATTTTCGTTGTACGCGTGAGCCGCCATGTGGATCAAATGCTCGGCTGCCGGTTCCACGTCAAGCGCGGCGAGCCGGTCGCCGCTCTGGAGGGCCTTTGAATGGTGGGGCGCGTAATCGTGAAGGTGGATATTGAGATGGTTTGCCATGGGGTGCTCGGGATAACGCGACAAGACGTTGCCGATGAGCCGATCGAGCAGCGCGGCGGCCCGCAAGCCTTCCTGCGAATGCCAGATCTGAGCAACACTATTGTGCTCCAGAACGGCCTCGGCGTAGAGCATCGACGCGTCGTCATCGCCGGGATAGGATGCAACCAGTTTTGCCATCGCCGCGCGATATGCCGACTCCGGAGCATCGCGCGGTTCGAAGTTCCCGTGATACCGTGCCGCCATCGCGTCGATGTACGCGCGTTCTCTGGGAGAAGCGTATCGTTCCAGCGATACGGCAGTCCGCATCGCTTTGGCGCCGCGCATGAAGGACTCGCGTGAGAACGGCGTGTTTATATCAGGTCCGCTGGCCAGCGCGATGCCCCAATACGCGATGGCAAGCCGCGGCTGTTCATCCGCAGCGCGCTGGAAATACTCGGCTGCTTGCGGCCCGTTATACGCGTAGTACAAAAGCAACCCGCGGTTTAACTCGCGCTGCGCGCTTGCACGGGATGCGCTTGACTGAAAATGCAGCAAGCCTTGCTCCGCCGCCGGAGGTCGAGCGGCTCCTCCTTGCGCAAGGTGCAGTGCCGCCAGCAGCCCCAAGATCAGGGAAAGCGATAAAATCAGCAGCGGGACCGGCCGGCCACGCGCACCGTACAAATGAAGCATCGCCAATAGAATCCGACTAAATCATCTCAAAGTCGTTCGTGTCAGCCGCCCGCCCGGCTTCTATCGACAGATTTGCGCCGGCGTTGCCGCGTTGATCGAATTCTCTAGCGCCGCAGGCCGCTCGCTTGTTTCAATGTAATGTCGCGGCCGTTTTTATCGATCCAGTGCACGACATCGCGGCGATCCGAGATATTGTACGCCATGCATGTGGAAATGCAACGGAAGAAGTGGGCATGGCGAGCCGGCAAATAAATAAAATCGCCGGCGCGCACGTCGGTCGATGCGTTCGTTCCCTTCATCATGTGGGTTCCGTGACCGCTCAGAAAAATCAGGCGGGTGTTCGCACTGTGCCAATGCCAAGGAATCACGCACCCGGAAGCGATCCTTGCCAGAACCACGGATGGCCCGACGCGCGGGTCTCCCTGTTTGATGGAGCCCGTCATGCAACGCGGAAGGAACGGCAGATTTACAAATTTCGTGGGTGCAGCAGGAACGACAAGAGCGGTGCTATCGCTCGAAGGCATCACGTCCGCCGTTGCGCGTTGGCCCAAGAGGGCACATGCGGCCAGCAGAGCACTCAATGGCAAACGGTAATATCTCATTAGAATTCTCCCGGTTTAATCGGCTTCATAACGCCGTTTCAGGTGGGTGCTTGCGCCTCCCTCTTGCACGAGAGAAAGTGAGCCCAAAAAGCGCAGAAGGGATACTTCTACGGGGACGCTCCCGGACGAGCGAGGAACGGCGTTACGGGTGACAACGGAATCGGGACCGTGATCAGAATCGGCACGAGCGGCTGGAGCTACGCCGGGTGGCGCGGGCGTTTCTATCCGCGCGACCTCAAGCAATCGGATTGGTTGTCTTACTACGCCGGCCGCTTCGACACGGTCGAACTCAACGCGACGACCTATCGTCTTCCGACGGAGCAACATGTGCAAAAATGGTGCGCCGCGGTCCCGCCCGGGTTTTTGTACACGGTAAAGCTCAGCCGCCTGATCACCCATCGCAAGACGCTGCCGCCGCGGGTCGATACCTTTATCGCCAGCTATATGGCGCGCATCCGCTGCTTCCGCCGGGCCCGTCTGGCGCAGATCCTTTGCCAGTTTCCGCCGTATCTGACGCGCGACGACGAGCGGTTGGCGTCCTTTCTCGATAAGCTGCCGCGCCGCTACCGTTACGTCGTGGAATTCCGCCATAAGTCTTGGCTGACGGCCGCCGTTGCGGACATACTGCGCCGCCGCGACGTCGCTATGTGCATCCACGATTACCCCGGCTGCAAGACGGGCGATCTAATAACATCCCGTCACCTTGCCTACGTACGGCTTCACGGCTACGTGGCGCCGTACGTCGGGTCCTATCCGCGCCGGACCTTGCGCCGCTGGGCACAGCGCGTGCGCGGCTTGGCGGAGCAGGCCGATTCCGTGTTCGTCTACTTCAATAACGATGTGGATGCGGCGGCCGTCAGGGACGCCGCTTGCCTGCGCGAGCTGCTGGCCTGAGATCGATCGCGGGCCGGCGCCGCGATGATCTGCTACGCTCATAAGCCGACGCGTCTGCTCGTATCGCGGTAGACGCACCACTCGCACGACGGCGCGCCGCCGGGCGGCCTCGGGAATTCCAATACGCGCAGTACGTCGTCGAGGAACAACGTAAAGGCTTCGTCATCGCGCGGCACGTCTATCCACGGAAGCCGGCCGTGGAGCGACGCAGTTCCATCCTGATCGCATCGGAACTGCGCGGGTTCGAAAACCCAGAGGCCCAAAGTCGTGATAGGTTTCAGCGAGAAGCTGCCAGGTGTGGGATTCTCCAAGGCGTAGGCATACGCGTGCAACTGGCGTCCGTACAGCGGTATATGCTCTTCCCGACGTTCCGCCGTTTTGAAATCGATCACTCCGTACGTGCCGTCGTCGAACTTGATCACGGAATCGAACTTGCCGCGAATCGAGCACGTCGTCGTATGGTTCGGCAGCGAAATGGTCGCCGATTCGACGAACTGCTCGCCGAACTCCACGGTTCCCGGCTGCATGCCGGCGGCGATCGTCTCGGTTCGCCTGCCGGCTACACAACTGCTCATCTGCGCGTCGATGGAACTGAAGATCTTCGGCATCGGCGGACGAGGGCGGTAGAATCGGCTTACGACTTTCAAGTAAAAGCAACGCTT
The DNA here is from genome assembly GCA_014304875.1 of Vulcanimicrobiota bacterium. GTDB lineage: Bacteria > Vulcanimicrobiota > Vulcanimicrobiia > Eremiobacterales > Eremiobacteraceae > Mawsoniella > Mawsoniella australis. Next base: position 16,829 of record JACRUD010000160.1, on the reverse strand, counting down.
GCATTCTTCCCACAAAAAGGCGAAATCCGAAGGAGAAAGCACCCAATTTCGCTGCTGGATCATAAGTGAGCAAGATTTTCTTTTCGTCTTTCCATTCCACCTCGAACCAGTCGTTAAGCGGAGCGTCGGCTCCGAGCGGGGTCGGAGCCAGCCGGTGCGAGAATGCGGTGACCATGGGCGCTCTCAAGGAGATTCCGCGGCTCGTCACCGACCGTCTTCTCCTGCGCGCGCACGAAGTGCAAGATTTCGGCGCCTGTGCCGCGATGTGGGGCGACCCAGAAGTGGTTCGGCACATCAGCGGCATGCCATCCACTGCGCAGCAAACGTGGTCTCGGATGCTGACCTACGCCGGATTGTGGCGCTTGCTGGGCTACGGATATTGGGCGCTCGTCGAGCGAGCCAGCGGTGCGTTCGCAGGCGACGTGGGGTTCGCGGATTTCAAAAGGGAAATGACGCCTTCCATCGCAGGCCTGCCGGAGGCCGGCTGGGTGCTGGCAAGGGCGATGCACGGCAAGGGATATGCTTCCGAAGCGGTCGCGGCGATGGTCGCGTGGGCCGACGAGCACATCGACGCCGTGCGTTCCGTTTGCATAGTCGACCCGCGGCATTCCGCCTCGATCCGGGTGGCCGACAAGAATGGCTATCGCGCGATCGCTTCGGCAGACTATCGGGGGCCGGTCACGCTGTTCGAGCGCCAGCGTCGCCGTTAAAGGGAGCTTACACCGCGACGACCTTGGCTCAGGTTCGCTATCTGGACAGGGCTATTTTTGAGATGTTCCCGGAGTTTGAAACGTCGGGGTAAGATCGGAGGCCGCCTATGTCGTTGGAGCTGCTAAACACGTGTGCATCGCTCGCGACCAGCGTGATCGTCGCGGCCACCACGATAGCAGCGCTCATACAACTGCGCCATCTACGGGCAAGCAACCAAATCGAAGGTCAACTCGCCATCAACGCGCTTATTCAAAGCGATGAGTTCACCGATGCGATGATAACGCTTCAGGGAATGCGCGCCATGATCACGGATCCCGAGCTAGCAGAGTCGTTCCGCGGGCCCACTAGTGCGGCTTCCCCACCGCAGGTGATCAGAATGCGCCGAGCGGCTAAGCTGGTCGGCAGTAATCTCGAGAACGTAGGAAATATGGTACGTAACCGTCTCACGGATCGGCAGTTATTCATAGAGCAATTCTGCAACGTCGTCAGCGAAGCGTGGGATCTGCTCGAACCTTTCACTCGTGTTCGACGAAAGTTTAGCGAGGGGCACGATGCCATCTGGGAAGACTTCGAATATCTGACTATTCTATCGCGCGATTGGATGGCAAAGCGTGGAAGCGCTTTCCCAAAAAATATGCGGCGCTTGCTAACGGAGTGGTCTGATCTCGAAATTCCCCCAGCTCGGGCCAAGCGCGGTGAGTCTGAGGGGGCCGCGGCTACCTAAGGGGATCAAAATGGACCATCATGTGGAGACCACGTCGGTCGACGCCGGTTTTATAGAAGATAAGACGAGCGGCGGCATGGCGGCCCCGATCTATCTCGCGACAACGTTCGAGCGCGACGCCGACGGTTCGTACCCGCTCGGCTTCGAATATTCGCGAGATGCAAATCCAAACCGCACTCAATTGGAACGGGCGATGGCTCAGCTGGAGGGCGGCGAATCCGCGGCGGCGTTCGCTTCAGGTTCGGCCGTCGCGATGACGCTCTTTCAAGCACTCAAACCCGGAGATCACGTCGTCGCTCCGACTGACGCGTATTTCGGCATCAGACAGATGCTCGATAAAGTGTTCGTGCCGTGGGGGCTGAGCGTGACGTACGCCGACACATCGGCGCCTGATCTCGTCGAGGCAGCCCTGAAAGACAATACCGCAATGATCTTCGTCGAAACCCCTTCCAACCCGAAGCTTCAGGTGACCGACATCCGTCTGATGGCCTCGTTGGCCCGGCGAAATAACGCGCTCCTGGTCTGCGACAACACGGTCGCTACGCCCGTCCTGCAACAGCCGTTCCATCACGGAGCCGATATCGTGATCCACTCGACCACCAAATACATCGGGGGTCACCACGATTCCATGGGTGGCGTTGCGATCTGCCGCCAAAACGACGACTACTGGAACCGAGTACGCTTTCCGCAGAAGATCTGCGGGGCGATCCCATCTCCATTCAACGCTTGGCTGACATTGTGGGGCGTTTCGAGCTTAGTCTATCGAATGCGAGCGCATTCCGCGAACGGGCTGGCCGTCGCGCGCTTTCTGGAACGTCACAATCGTATCGAGAAAGTGTTGTACCCGGGTCTTGAGAGCCACGCCGGGTTCGATACGGCGGCAAATCAGATGAGCTCCTTCGGCGGATTGATGAGCGTTCTCGTGCGAGGGGATGCGGGCAGTGCGATGTCGGTCGCGGCTCGCGTCGAGCTTTTCCGGCGTGCGACGAGCTTCGGGGGCGCGCATAGCTTGATCGAGCATCGCGCGTCGGTTGAGGGGCCGAACAGCACAACACCGCCGAACCTGCTGCGTTTAGCCGTGGGCCTAGAGAACCCGCAAGATCTCATCGCGGACCTCGAGCAGGCTCTTGCATAACGACACGTGCATTCGAGCGGCCGTCATGCGAAAAAGGCGCCTGCGTGACGGAACGCCGCCGAGCGCCGCAGAATAGTCGGCGGTGGAAATCGCCTCAGCCAAACCCGGTGAGGCACCGTTACCATCGGGAACGGTCACCTTTCTCTTCAGCGACATAGAGGGCAGCACTCAGCGCTGGGAACGTAACCGGGCTGCCATGCAAGAGGCGGTTCGCCTCCACGATGCGCTGCAAAGCGCGGCGATCGGGCAACATGGCGGCCGAGTCTTCAAAACGATCGGCGACGCCTTTTGCAGCGCGTTTGCGCGGCCGGAAGACGCCGTGCTTGCTGCCTTAGCGGTGCAGCGGGAGCTTGCGGCTGAGAAGTTTTCGGCCGTCGGAGGCATCCGCGTGAGGATGGCTCTCCATACCGGCACGGCCGACGAGCGCAACCGCGACTATTTCGGACCAGCGGTCAACCGCGTCGCGCGCCTTATGTCGATTAGCCACGGCGGCCAAGTGCTCTTATCGGACGTCACGCGTGGGCTGGTCCAGAGCGATCTGCCTGCGGGTACGACCTTCAGCGACCTCGGTTCCCACAGGCTCAAAGATCTCGCGCTGGCGGAGCACGTCTGGCAACTCAACGGCGCGGACCTTCCGGCTCAATTCCCGCCGCTCAAATCGTTGGACACCCAACCCAATAACTTGCCGATCGAGAAGACCACATTCGTGGGCCGCCAGCGTGACTTAGGGCTAGCCAAAGAGCTTATCGGCCGCCATCACTTGGTAACGCTCTTCGGTCCGGGAGGAGTCGGCAAGACACGGCTGGCTTTGCATGTCGGCGCGGAATCGCTTGAGCGGTATCCCGACGGAGTCTGGTTCGCGGATTTTGCATCGATCAGCGACCCGGAGCTTGTCGCCAGTATCATCGCCAAAGTCCTCGGCATGCCCCAGGCGCAAGGACAACGGCTGGACGAATCGCTTCCGCTTTGGCTCAAAGGCAAGAGCTTATTGCTCATCCTGGATAATTGCGAACATGTGCTTGAGCCGGTGGCTTCCATCGCCGACTCTATACTCTCGACGGCCCCCGACGTGCGGATGCTGACCACATCGCGGCAGGCGCTCTCGATCGCGGGGGAGGAGGTGCTGAAGCTCTCATCGCTCGACGTGCCGCACGAGACCGGTCATCATTCACCAGAGGCGATCATGGAGTTCGGGGCCGCGGCGCTGTTCGTCGATCGGGCGCGCTCCGTTGACAAGTCCTTCGCACTGACCGACGACACAGCGCCGGTCGTCGCGGAGATATGCCGCCGGCTGGACGGCATTCCGCTGGCGATCGAGCTTGCCGCGGCGCGCGTAAAAGTGCTTTCGATTCCCAATCTCGCTCGGCGCCTCAGCGAGCGCTTCAAGATCCTCACCGGGGGCAGCCGTACCGCTCTGCCGCGCCAGCAGACCTTGAGCGCACTAATCGATTGGAGCTACGATCTGCTCTCGCCGCGGGAGCGGACGCTGTTCAATCGGGTCGGGATTTTCGCGGGCGGCTTCGGACTTGAGGCGGCAAGCGCCGTGTGCGCGGGGGACGGCATCGACGAGATCGACGTTTTGGACTTGCTGGCTTCGTTGGCCGACAAGTCGCTCGTGGTGGCCGACACAGGCGGCGACAGCGAGCGCTACCGGCTCCTCGAATCAACCCGCGCCTACGCTTTGGATAAGCTCTTGGCCGGCCGCGAGCACGAGGCTTTGACGCGACGTCATGCCGCCTACTTCCATGTTGTGGCGCTGCAGGCCGACCAAAGTTACGGAAGGGGATCGAGTTTCGCTTGGCTTGCCCGCATCGCGCCGGAGACTGACAACTTCCGGGCGGCGCTCGAGTGGGCACTCACGCGGGGCAACGACGTCGCCCTAGGGTGCGCACTGGCGGCCGCCTTACGTTGGTTGTGGCGCGATGGCGGCTTGGGCGCGGAGGGGCGCTGGTGGATCGGCGCGGCACTAGATCGCGTCAAGGAAACCGATGACCCAAAGGTTGCGGCCTGGCTCTGGACCGGCGCCGCGTTGTTGAACTCCGGCAAACAGATGTATGATGCGGCTCGGCGTGCCCGTGAGCTGTACGAAGTGCTTGGTGATGTGCGCGGTCTTGCTCAGGCGCAGTTTTGGATCTCGTACGCGCTCTTCCAGATGGGCCGGCTGGACGAAGCGGAGCAAACGGCACGGTCCGCGCTGGCGGGTGCCCAGGCCTGCGCCGATCAGATCCTCATCGCCAATGCCCTCAACGTCCAGGCGGCACTTTCATTTGCGCGCGGGGACACGGAGGCAGCGCACATGAGCTTCGGCCAACCCCTCGAGATCTACACGGCGATGGGTAATGAGTCGGGAATAGGCGTCGCGCAGGTCAACCTCGCCGAACTCGCGTTCCTTGAGGGAGACGCGCAGCAGGCACTACAGCACGCCGTTGCGGCGCTCGCTATAGACTCGCGTGGCAAGAACGCCGCGAAGTTGGGCGGAAATCACACGAACATCGCGGCCTACCGAATCGCGCTAGGCGATCTTGACGGTGCGCGGCAAGCGGCCCGCGACGGGCTGATCGCGGCCCGACGCGCGCAAAGCGCGATAATGACGACGATCGCCGTCCAGCACTTAGCGCTCATCGGGGCGTCCGGCGCGCAAACCGAGCGCGCGGCGCGGCTATTAGGCTACGTCGACGCCGCGTACGCGAGGCTCGGGCACTCGCGCGAGTTTACCGAGAAGTGGAGCTACGAGAAACTCACAGGGCTGCTGAGCGAGCGGCTCCAGCGGCCAGAAATGCTGAAGTTGGCCGCGGAGGGGGAAAGCTGGTCGGAAGACCGAGCAGCGGAAGAAGCAATAAAAGCGTGAGCGAAGCGCCCTCCCGGATACCCTATTGCGCTTTGACGAAAGCGTCGATCTGGGGTAGCAAGCGCGTCCGATGCTCCAGTTGCAGATTCACGTCCTCCACCGCTTTGACGATTTCGGCCGATGCAGCCGCCGGAACATTGACTCGCATATATCGCTCGATTTCATCGGCTGGGACCCCGCGCCAAAACGATCCTGCGATGCCCGTGATATAAGGAATGCGGTCGAACTCGCTTAGACCCCCGAAGATCTTCGCGTTGTTCTTTTGCAAGAATGCCCAGGCCATTTCGGGATGGTCCTGGCCGACGATGGCCACGATGATCGGGGCGAACGATGAGAACTGCGGCGGCAGCGAGAGCGAGGCTTGCAGGCTTCTTTGGGCCAGCGCCTCGTTCTTGGCAGCGAACGCCGAACCGAAGTACGTCTGCATGTCGATGGGATTGTGGGACGACATGCCCTTTTGCATCAACTGGCCGTAGGCGGCCGCGTCCGCGTAGCGCCCGACGACCTGAATGACCGTGTTCTTGAGCTGCGGTTTGAGGGAGTTGGGATCGTTTTGGAACGCGGCGTATCGTCGCTGCGCTTCCGCGATCGTCTCCTGGTCGCCCACGGCCGCCAGATCGCGGATGGTGGTCATGCGCAGATTCGTCAACTCGACGTCGGTCTGCGGCCCCTCCCAACCGCCCAGCGCCGCCAAGAGGGGTTTGAGATACGAGGCGCCCCATGCTTTGAAAGCGCTTTCGCCGGGCTTACCGTATTCGAAGGCCAACATCTCGGCGAAGTGGTCCTGGATCGTGGTTCCGACGTGGGGATCGGCGTCGCCAGTGTCGGCCTTGACGTAGGCCAGGTAATCGGCAAGCTGCGACTTGCCGTCGGCGGCAAACTGCCAAGAGTCGTTGAGCAACGAGATGCGGTCTGCGACGCTCAACGATTTGAAGCCACGCTGCTGCAAAGCCTGGTCTGCGGCGTCGTAGGCAACGCGATAGTAGCCTATATCGTCCGCGTTGACGATGAGCGGCGCGTCGCAGCTACCGGCCGCGACGGTGTCCGAGCGCTTGGCGAACAGCAGCGAAGTCGGCTGGCCCGCGCCATCGTCGATGCTCAGCGGAATGGACCAGATGGTCTGACTGTCGTCGCTAAACGAAGTGTACCGGTGTTGCGTGAGATTGAGCGTACGCTTTCCGGCGGCACACGACGAGGTCACGCTGACGAGGGGAAATCCGGGTTGGTTGATCCATGAGTCGGCCAAGGCCGCGATGTCCTGGTGCGAGGCGTGGGATAGCGCGGACCACAAGTCCGAGGGAACGCTGTTGCTGTAGGCGTTGGCGGCGAAATAGTCGTGCAATCCCGCGCGAAACGCCTGCGGCCCGAGGTACGCTTCCATCATGCGCAAGAACGCGCCGGCCTTTTGGTAGGCGATCTCGGGGTCGAAGATCGTGTTGGCTTCGGTCTCGTTGTGAACCGGAACTTGGATCTTGGTCGTGTTTCGCCGGGCGTCTGCGACGAGCGATCCGTTGGTATCTTGGTCGAACCCGAGCCACCAATTCCAGGCTGGATTCAGTTCGGCCGTCGACTTCGTCTCCATCCAAGTGGCGAAGCCTTCGTTGAGCCACAAGCTGTCCCACCAAGCCATGGTGACGAGGTCGCCGTTCCATTGATGCGACGTTTCGTGCGCGATGATGTCGAAGATGCGGCGCTGGGCGTTTGGCGATTGCCGCGTGGGGTCGTAGACGACGGTGTTTTCCGTGAACGCCATGCCGCCCCAGTTCTCCATGGCGCCGCCGAAGAATTGCGGAATCGAAATGAGGTCGAGTTTGGGCAGCGGGAACTTGGCACCGTAATAGTTCTCGAAGTATGGAACCAGGCGCTCGAGCGACGCAAGGGCGTAGGTCAGCTCGGGGCCGGTGCCGCGCGTGCCGTAGACGTGCACTTTCGTGGCTCCAGCCGTGCCGCTGAGCGTCTCGAAGTCGCCGGCGCACAAGACGACGAGATACGTCGGCATCGACGGAGTGGTCGCAAACGTGATGCGCTTGCGGCCGCCGGCGATGTTCGCCGTGCGTTCGACCGGCATGTTGGAAACCGCGGTCCAGGCGGTCGGAACAGTCGTTGTCAGATGAAACTTGGCGCGGAAGATCGGCTCGTCCCAACTTGGGAACATGCGCCGGGCATCGGTCGACTCCATTTGACTCGCGAGCAGCCGAGTCGGTTTACCCGTCGTCTGGTCGGTGTATTTTTGAACGAAGAGCCCTTGGGCGGTGGTCTGCAGTGTGGCGGTATACGAAATCGCCAGTTTGTGAGTTCCGGCGGCGACGGTTTGCGGGAAGCGCAGCGAGAGCGTTTGCGGTCCGACTACGATCGAGCCCGCAGGCTTGCCGTCTAGCCGCGCCGACGAGACGGTCGTCTGCAATGCGTTGAGCACGATGCGGTTCGCCGGCTTCAAAACGCGAATCGTCACGGTCTCGTTCCCGTGAATCTTCATCGTCTGCATGTCGGGCGCGACGTTGATATCGTAGAGGACCGGCAGCACGCTCTTTGGTAGATTGCCAGGAACGGCATTGATCGGGACGTGAGCCGCCGCCGGTGCCGCAGCCGAAATGAGCAAAATGCCCGTGCTCAGGGCAAGCAAAAAGGCCGCTGGTTTCAAACAATTCTCCTAAAGTGCGCGATGCGGTCGCGATGCGGTGGAACGGAAAGGCGTATTTGGCGCGAGGCGCTTGACTTCCGCCTTTCGGCTGCGACCAAACCATCAACCCGTTATAGGTGTTGCGGCGTTTTAATGTTACACGATCTCGGAGAAACGGCAAACTTTTTATGATGCTGCGTAACCTCGGTCAGTCAGGGCTTCGGGTCTCGGTCGTCGGACTGGGTTGTAATAACTTCGGCGGCCGGATTGATCTTGATGCGACCCGCAAGGTGGTTGACAAGGCATTGGACCTCGGCATAACTTTGTTCGATACCGCCGACATCTACGGCGATCGAGGCGGCTCGGAAAGCGCCCTCGGTCAGGTGCTCGGCAACCGGCGTAAGGACATCGTCTTGGCGACGAAGTTCGCCGGAGAGATGGACGACGCGGGCTCGCTCAAGGGCGCGTCGCGCCGTTACGTGATGGCCGCCGTTGAGGCGAGCTTGCGCCGGCTCAAAACGGACTGGATCGATCTGTATCAACTGCATTTTCCCGACCCGAAGACGCCGATCGGCGAAACGCTGCGGGCTTTGGACGATTTGGTGCACCAAGGTAAGGTTCGCTACATGGGCTGCTCCAATCTCAGCGCCTGGCAGGTCGTCGACGCTCAGTGGACTGCGCGGGATCTCGGTTTGGAATCGTTTGTGTCGTGTCAAGACGAGTACAGCCTGGTCGCGCGCGGCCCCGAACGCGAGCTGATCCCGGCGCTGGAAAAGTTCGGCCTTGGGCTTTTGCCATATTTTCCGTTGGCCAGCGGCCTGCTCAGCGGCAAGTACGAACGCAATCGCCAGCCGCCCGAAGGCACGCGCTTCGCCCAGACGCCGCGCTTGGCAGACCGCTATTCGACCGAGGAAAACTGGGCGATCGTCGATCGGCTCAAGGAGTTTTGCGCCGGCCGAGGTCATAGCTTGTTGGAACTTGCGTTTAGCTGGCTCGCCAGCCGCCCTGTCGTGGGAAGCGTCATCGCCGGGGCGACCAAGCCCGAGCAAGTGGAGCAAAATGTTCGGGCTGCCGAGTGGGCGCTGACGCCGGACGACTTAGCGGAGATCGATCGGCTTAGCGGCGTGGGTTCGGAGTGATAGCCGCCGACTGAGCTGATAATCTGCTAGACAACGAACGGAGGAGACGTGGCGACCTTTGACCGCTTGCAGATCGCGCGTGACTGTTATCGCGCCTACGAAGCCGGCGATCGCAGCCTTATCGAAAAGCATCTCGCAGAAGATTTCACGTTCTATAGCCCTGCCGATGTGGGCATCGATCGCGCGAGATACTTCGAGCGCTGTTGGCCCAACGCGGAGCGAATCAAGGCTTTTGATTTCAAGCGACTCGTCGAAGCAGGCGATGAGGTCATCGTGACCTATGAGAGCACAAAACTCGACGGCCATCGATTTCGCAACACCGAAATCCTCACATTCGAAGGCGACAAGGTCTGCAAAGTGTAGGTCTATTTCGGCTGGGACCTTGAGTGGTCGCTGCGACGGCGGCGACTATTTGGCGCTAGCAGCCGACGGCGCGGCTCGAACGCGCGGCAAGTCGCGCCTGTCTGCCTTTCCTCACCCTTTAACGCTTCCGAAAAGTTCTCGAACGGGCCACTTTGTGTCATATTAGGGGTCTTTTTGTTGCCTTTTGATTGCAATTTGGAATATCCATGCTAAACTCTAATTACCGAACCACTAGGAGAGCGCCATGCCGGGGTTGGTAAGAGATCGGGCCGAGGTAGACACCTATCGTGAATCGCTTGGGGCTCCCCTTAAGCAGATCGTCAGAGAACTTGTAGACATCCTCGGTAAAAAGCTTACCGCCTATATTGCCGGTGTTAAGAGCGTTCGGACGGTCGACGGCTGGCTAGATGGCAAGGAGGCTTATAAACAGGCTGAGCCTCGTTTACGGCTGGCCTTTCAAATTGCTAAGACCTTGCGCGCCTACGATGATCGTAGGGTCGTTCAAGCATGGTTTGTCGGTTTAAATCCGCAGCTTGAAGATCGGGTACCGGCGATGCTTCTTCGTGAAGGCGACACGGCCGTCGAGGGGCGGCTGGTTTTGGCAGCCGGCAGAGCATTCGTCGCGGGCGGATAGCCCGGCGTGAACCTGCACGCGGTCACTCCCGCCGGGAAGATCTACCGAATTGCGCGCGGGGAGCCCTGGATGCCCCGCACACTGGAATCAGCCAATCCGCCGCGGGATCGCTTTGACGACCCGCAAAGCACGTACCATGTTATCTACGCATCGTCGCAACCGTTGGGCTGCTTCATGGAGTGCTTGGCTCGCTATCGAAGGCCCACAGGTGAGCTTGCTGCGCGCTTTCGGGCCGACATCGATGCCATCGAAGGGGAGAATGACTTTATTGCGCCCGGACTAGTGCCGACGCAATGGTTTTCGGAACGGCGTCTCGGGCTTGCCGACGCTAAGGGTTGCTACGCCGACGTCTATCACTCAACGTGGCAGCCTGTTCTGCGCCAGAGATTGGGTGGAATCGCCTCAGAGTACGGCTTCGAGGACATCAACCTTGCGGAGCTAATGCAAGACGCCTGCCGGCCCCTCACGCAGGCTGTGTCGCAGCTTGTATTTGGCCATGCGGACGACTTCGATGGGATTCGTTACACGTCCAAATTGGGCCACGATATTGAGAATTGGGCGTTGTTTGAACCGTATCGTGGGCTTCGGCCCCTTGGTGCTGATCGCCTCAGCGCCGAGGATCCCGATTTCCTAGAGGCGCTGCGCCGCCTGGACCTCGCGTATGAAGGCGAGCACGTAAGGGCCCGACGGCGCCGCACCGTAACGAAGTAACAACTTTTACGACTCCTAAGCCGCACTAGCCCGCTATGGCACTTAAAGTTGAGTTCACGATTTCATTATGGGGCGGGTGGTTCTTCAGAGACGGTGAGGCGCGGTGCGTCGGGCAGGGATTGTGGGCCGATGCGTGCTTTCTCTTGCGCGAAGACGTCGCCCGCGCTGGCTAGGCGATCGGCGATGTTGGCGGCGGTCACGTCGCCGTTTTGCATCGTATTGAGGTCATCCCAGAGCACGGGCAAAGCGACTGCGAATGAGGCAACGCCGCGCAGCGAATACGGCATGATGCTCCAATGACCGACCGCGTTCGTCACCACATTGATGTGGATGCGATCGCCGCACTGGCGCTCCGGCCGTTTGCTGAGCATGTCGGGATGGCGGTCCGCCGCTTCCGCGGCGATGGCATGGAGCCAACCTAGCACGTCGGGATAAGCCGGCGCGTTGGAAAACGGCAACCATAGATCGGCGCCGTCGATGCCGTTGAACATCAGTATCGCGTCGATGCCATGTTCTTGGAGTATCGTACGCGTTGCGCGACATGCCGGCCGCAGGGTCGCGATGTCGGACGACCCGCACTGGCGCAACAGGATGCGACCGAAGCCCGCGTGATAGGGGTCGCTCGGCCGCGGCGACCAGGTGTGGAACTCGATCGCGCCGAGCGACGACAACCACGCGAGCGATGCTTCGCTCAGCGAGACGTAGTCGCGAGTGCCGGACTGCGTGGTCACCGAGACGGCTTCGACTGCTTGCGGCCACGGCTGTGGCGGAAACGGATCGTAGCTGCAATGCTGGCCCAAACCGAACGGAAACCTGGCCCCAATGACCGGCGTGCCGATAAGATGAGGGTCGGGACGCGGCCACGGATTGCGTGAAGTTATCGTCACTTGACTGGTCTTTGGGGCGGCGGCGCCCAAAGCATTGTCGCTCTGGTTGTTGGAAGTGAATAGCGGTCCATCATGATCGGACGAGGCGATGACTGGGCAGTGTTCTTCGCCGTCCTGCTGGATGGTAGGCGGGGCCATGGGCCGCCCGCGCCCGTCATCGCCGCAGTACGCGCGATCTTGGCGGACGGCACGGCTCGCAGGGCCCAAGACATCTGCCGCGAGGCGATCGCACGCGAACTGCTGCCGGCGACGACGACGTCCAAGTACGTGCGCAATGCCATCAACGCCCTCATCATGCGCGAGCGCTTCAATGGCGAGCCGGAAGAGATCGAGCATTTGGCGAGCGGCGAGTATCGACTCAGCCCAAAGCCAGCCGAACCGTTTTCACAGCACGTTGAGGCACCGCCGCCTCATCCCGATGTGGACGCGCTCATCGACCATTTGCGAAAGAGCGCGCGCAGAGAGATAGCGCCCGATCCGAGCGACGGCCCGAACACGGGCGCGCCTTTTCGAACGAGACGTCTGCGCGGCACTTGGCCAATTCGGTCTGATGGCGACGCGCCATGGCGGCGAACGACAGCCGGATGTCGTCGCAGTCGCGCCACTAGGTGCGACCGCCTTTAGCGTGGCCTTCGAATGTAAGAGCGAAGAAGGCCCGGGCGCCTATCACAAAAACTACGCGCTCGGCGCGTCCGAGGCGGCGCGCATGAAAGAGTCGGTACACGCCGATTACGCTGTCCTCGTATTAGTCGATCCGCCGTTAGAGCGTGCGCTGGATTTCGAGCTTGAGACGCACGGCGTCGCGTTGTGGACGGCCGACGACTTCTGCGCGTTGCTCGTGGCGAACGCGAATCGTCCGATCGCGTGGCCTAACTTTTTACCGTTGCTTAAGCCCGGTCGGCGATCCGGCGATATCGTCGAATTCTGCCACGAGCATGCCCACGGCGCATGGCAGCGGGCGCACATCGCCGTTGTCTATGCTTACGTAGAGCTGTTCGCGTACCAGAGATCTTTGGTCACGACCGATTTGCCTGCGCTGCGGGTCCAGGCTTCCGTAGACTTGGAGACGTTGACCTACATGGTGAACGAGCGGCTGGCAAAGGAAGGCGACACCGGTCGTCTGGGCGTTGAAGACATACGACAGGCGGTGGGGTATTTGAGCGCGCCGACGGTCGGCGCCGTGCGAGTGGCCGATGATGGCAGCGTAGTGGCTGTCAGCGAATGCAGGGTGTTATAGCGAAACCTGCTGAGTCAAGAGCGAGCCGCATGTCGCTGCAAATCGTCTTTGAGCATAGCAAGGACCTGTATCACGTTGTCCTTGGCCACTGTTGGAAAATCCACAAGTAAATCCGCGATCGAGTGCCCCTCCTCGATATAGTCTATAAGGGTTCGCACCGGCACGCGCTCCCCAGCAAACACGGGCGTTCCGCTGAGGATATCGTCTGACGCGGTGATGACCTTTAGTCGATTGAGTAATAGGTCTTTCTCAGCCTTGGCTAGCCTGATAACAGCTGAGCAATACTCTAGGTCTTTGGGGCGCCCGGCGACGTACTTCGAGATAAGCAAGTCATGTGTTTCTAAGCACCAGCCGCGTACCTCAGTGCCTTGCAATGTGCGCGTCGTTAAGGCAACACGTCGATGCTGCCACCCCTCCGGCGCTACCACTGTTTCGGGTCCGACCCCATCCGCGTAATACCCAAACTCATTGTGGAATTTCGACATCACACCAATAGCATTGAGCATCTCAGACTTTTCAGGCGCATTTAGCGGATACAGGTCTAGCTCGATCGATCGCGTCACCACAGCGTCCGTGACATCGGGATGCTGCCCAAAAATCGCTTGTGAGCCCACGACGCCAAAGTCCGTTTCCTCGCAAATGTTGGCCGCGGCTCGTAACACGTGGTCGACATTCTTTAGTTTCATGATCGCTTACGCTGAACTTCGAAGAAGAGCTTCCGCTCCTCATCACTTAGCACACCAGCAAAGGGCGATGAAGATCGTAGGCGCATGCCCTCCTCATCAACACGCAGCAGAGCCGTGAGGATGGCTTCTACCTTGCCGCTGTCTAGCAGCCGACCCCACTCCTCGAGAGCCGGTGTCGGACCATTGCGCTTGATCCAACGGGTGAGATTGTCGCGGGCAATGTGCATAACCCGTGGTTCGCGGAGCAGCTTTGCCGCTATCATGACATGAGCGGCGAGGTTTCGCAGGTTAATGCGGTCTTGGGGAGACGTTGTTGTTTTATCGCGGTATCGTTGTTGTTTGGCGGCCTGCCGGCATGATTTCGAGCAATACACCGGCGACGCGCCGACTCGTCTGGCCCTATCGATCTTCACATTTGGGATCAGCCTGGCGCATTTGTAGCATTTCATGTTCTACGTATAGTATACCATGCGTTACCGGGTAACGGCAACGAAGGTCCCAAGTGTGGGGGTAGTACGCGTAGGCTTGCCATGCTGCCCGGTGCCAGCCGATTGAATTGCGGCAAAAAAAGGATGCCGTGGTCACTTAAGGCGAGAGCGGTCATCTGCCGAAAGAGTCTTTACTATGGGAAAAGTTACTCAAGCGAAGATCGGCCGACAAAGTAGCGCGGGAAGTGTGGCGAAGAAGCCAACCGCCAAGGAAACGATTAGAAAGAGTTCGCCGCAGGGCTCAGCAGGCACTGACGCGGTCGATCGGGCTGAGGGAAATGACGGCGCGGGCGATTCTTCGCCCGCGTCATTGCTCGGCGCCGCGCAGGACAAACGCCTCGCTGCCGAGTTGACGAAGGCTATTTTCGAATGCTACCATGGTGGCCTTGAAAAGAAAAATGCCGCCGAGATGGGCGAGATGGTCAGTCAAGTTTATTTCCGCTGCCTACGGGCTGTCAGGGAAGAGCGGTAATGTGCGCTCAGGTCTTTGGTGCGAGGGATCGCTTTAGGACCTTAACTCAGGCCAAAGCCTCTATAATGTCCTTATCCTCTTTTAGCGTATCGCGCAAGTAGTTACGAAAGCGCTTTTTGTCCAGACGTTTCGCCTTGAATTGAACATGCAGCGCTTCTCTGATGATTTCTGAAATGGGGCGTTTCTCCAGAACGGACCGTGCCTCAACTCCTTATAGGTTTTCACATAGATGTTGAAAGCTTGCTTGGGCATGTTGCTCCCTTCCGCACATGATGTAGTCTTTTACTTCATGTACCAGATGTACCGCTATATTGGCTACTGAAACGACGCTTTCGGCATGGTGGCCGGTGTCGCTAATCTAAGGGCGCGAGAAAATGGACGGCACGCAAAGGCAGCAATTGGCGACCCTCATCCGTTAGTTTCCCGTAGTGTTGTCCCAAAGTCGAAAAAGGTCGTCAAAGCCTATCATGCTTATAAGCTTTGCAAAGTGCCGGCGTGCTTCAGCTTCCGCGTCGCGCGTGAAACCTCCAGGCGAAACAAAGATGCCAACATCCTTATCGCCGATCAATCCAATGAAAGATCTCATTTGATCTACGGCTATGGGTGATTGCTGTCTCTTAACCTGCACCTTAATGCGTGGCGTCGTTGTTCCGAGTGCATCACCATGAGCAATTAGGTCAACACCGCCGTCTGCCCCTGGCGGAGCTATCCACGTTACGTAATAACCTATCGCTCGTAGCAACGCCGCCACGAGATCCTGGAAGCGATATGGTTGCATCTTTGCGAGATGCTCTCGAATTTCGGATACGGCTGTCTCAACGGCTTCCTCGTAGGTCGTTGAAACATCCGCAGGCGCCTGTTCAATCTCAACAGAGGCCGGCTCACGACTACCTGCCCATTCACGATAAAGCTGATTTACTCGGCTAAATAATGCTTCCGGATTGGGGTAAGTTTCAAAAGCCTGCTTCCCCTCGGGAGTTATAGTCCATACACCATTGCTCTTGATTATCCAGCCAGCTTTAACGGCGCCGATCGTAGAGAAGCGAAGGGTCTTGTCGAAGCGCCTATCCTTGGGCCGTTTGGGGTACGTGCTTTTCTCGAATTCAGTTGGTG
Source organism: Vulcanimicrobiota bacterium (assembly GCA_014304875.1). GTDB lineage: Bacteria > Vulcanimicrobiota > Vulcanimicrobiia > Eremiobacterales > Eremiobacteraceae > Mawsoniella > Mawsoniella australis. The sequence continues at coordinate 1,061 of JACRUD010000160.1, read as the reverse complement.
GCACGACCTGTTCGACTCTGCGAATTACGTCGGCTGCCTGAAGACCATCTGGGCACTCTCGTAATATTGTAAGTACGCCGCGCAAGAGCATTCCCAACCGCTGGGTTGTAATTTCAGCCAAGTTGGTTTCCTTTCAGGGAGGTGGCGATTTCGGTGAACTGGGCTAGCGCGGCTTCTAAGTCTTCGACGATTTCGGCGGCGATAACGGCGGGATCCGGCAGCTTTGCGGCGTCCTCGAGGGACTCGTCACGGAGCCAGAGCAGATCGAGGTTAACTTTGTCTCGCGTCAGCAGCTCATCGAAGGTAAAGCGATGGAACCGCTCACTCTCCTTGCGGTTGCTGCGATCCGCGGCTTGATAACACTCGACAAAATCGTCGAGGTGCTCGCGGCGGAGCGGATTCTCTTTGCGCGTAAAATGCATGTTGGTACGCAGGTCGTACACCCAAAGGTGTTGCGTCCATGGTGTTTCCGATGCGGGCTTGCGGTCGAAAAACAGAACGTTTGCCTTGACGCCCTGTGCATAGAAGATTCCGGTCGGCAGCCGAAGCAGCGTATGGACGTCGTAGTCATGCAACAGACGGCCACGCACGGTCTGCCCAGCGCCGCCTTCGAACAAGACGTTGTCAGGTACGACCATCGCGGCCCTGCCGTTGATCTTTAACAACGTCTTAACGTGTTGGACGAAGTTCAGCTGCTTGTTGGAAGTGGTCGCCCAGAAATCATCGCGGACCACTGTTAGGTCGTCGCGGTATATTTCACCGTCACCGCCCATCATGGTCACGGACGACTTCTTTCCGAACGGCGGATTCGTCAGGACCATGTCGAAGCGCTTGCCTGGATCTCCCTTCAAGGCATCGTCTACGATGATCGGGCTCTCGGCGTCGGCCGCTACGATGCCGTGCAGCAAGAGATTCATCGCACAAAGCCGGGCGGTAGCATCGACGATTTCCCACCCGTGGAGTGCTTCACAGCGTAACTGCAGCTTTTCGTCCGGATCCAACAGCCGATGAAGCTGTACCGCTTTCGTAGACGGTTGGTGATTGGACATTACGCGATCTGA
>JACRUD010000203.1 GCA_014304875.1 Vulcanimicrobiota bacterium | reverse complement strand
GGATTATCCCCATGTCTGTGCCTACTCGTCGTTGCCCTCGAGCTTCTTGCCGCCCACCGGAAACTACACGCCGGCGGTCGCGCCGCCGCAGCTCAAATACCCGTACGCCGTATGGCTCAACAACAACAACACCGGGTTCGTCAACACGACGCTGCCTTTCCAAGCGGCGTTGGACGTGCAGTTCAAATTGCGCTAAGCTTCGGGAAGGCGGCGCAGCCCGGCGAGACGATCGTAGAACGCGCTGCGCTCGAGTGATGAGAGCGGCGTCAGCGGCGGCAGCACCTGACGCCACCTCGCGTCGCCCGTTCGTGAGGCGGTGTACTCCTTGAGCGCTGCGATCGTCGGAAAAGCCTCGAACAGGGCTCGGCGTTCACCCGCGTCTCTTTGCAGCAGTGCGGCCATGCGTGTCCGGCGACGCGCGTACAAGTCCGCGATCGTCGAAGCAAAAGCGTTGGCCGTGGCGGTGATGCAGCCGCAGGCTCCGGCGTCGACAGCGTCGATGAGATCACGCTCGCTGCCGGCAAAGACATCCATGCGCCGACCGAACAGAGCACATAGGTTTTTTAGACTAGGCCAATCTCCGGAGCTGTCCTTGATGCCGGCGATGATCTCATCGTATTTGTCGATCAAGGAACAGATCAACGCCGCGTCGAGAGCGATCCCCGTCATCTGCGGGATGTTGTACAGGTACAAACGCGTGCGGGCGTCGGCCACGCCCTCGATCAGCCGCCCGTATGCCTCAAACAGGCCGTCGTTTGACACTTTCTTATAGTAGAACGGCGGCAACACGAGAAGGCGAACCACCCCCAAAGACAACGCGTGACGCGAAAGGCGCACTGAATCCGCGACCGAGCAGCAGCCCGTGCCGGCGATGATGCGCTCGACCGGGATGCCGGCACCCCGCACCACGCCTTCCAAGAACCGCTCCCGTTCGGAGAGCGACAGCGAATTTGCTTCGCCCGTGGTTCCCAAGATGGCCAGCCCATCGCAGCCGGAACCGATGAGCCAGCGGCAATGCTCGAGCATCAAACCGATGTGGGGCGTACCGTCGTCTCGCAGCGGAGTGAGAACGGCTGCGATGACTCCCTTCAATCTTAGGATGGCCACAGGGCACGAAGAAAAAACAAGAGGTTCGCCGGACGCTCCGCCAAGCGGCGCATGAGATAAGCGTACCATTGCGTTCCGAAGGGGACCGCTATGCGCAGAGGATGTCCTTGGGCGACAAGCGTGGCCTGCAGCTGCGGACTCACTCCGTAGAGCATTTGAAACTCGTATGCGTCCGCGCCGACCGATTTTCTGCGTATCAGGTCGAGCGCTCGGTCGATCAGGTCGGCGTCATGGGTGGCGATCGCAGTAAAACCGCCTTCGGTCAGAGACACTTCCATCAAGCGTGCGTAATTCCGGTCAACGTCGCTCTTTTTCGGGTACGCTCGCGATGCCGGCTCGAGATATGCCCCTTTCACGATGCGCAGGTTCGGCTTCATCGGTATCAAGCCGCGCAGGTCGGCGGCCGATCGGTAGAGATACGCCTGCAGGACCGTGCCGACGCTGTCATGGCCGGCCGATCGCAAGCGGGTGTACGTGTCAAAGGTTGCGTCGACGAAGCGCGACTCTTCCATGTCGATGCGGACGAAGTTGCCGACCGAAGCCGCACGTCGTGACAGCGTTTCGACGTTGCGATAGGACAGCTCTTCATCGATCCCCAGGCCCAGATGTGTGAGCTTCAGCGCGATGGTCGCCTGCAGGCGCTCGCCGGAGATGCGGGTGAGAACGTCTTCGTACTCGGCGGCCGCGCGCAGCGCGTCGGTCGCCTGCTTTGTCCCTTCCCCGAGCAATCCGGCGGCAACCTTTAGACCACGCCGGTTGAGATCCAAAGCGACCGCCACGAACTCATCGAGCGTCTCGCCGGCCACGAATCGGCCTGCACCAAGCCGCATGCCGAATCGGCTGACGGCTTTGCGCAGGACGGGATTGTCAGCAGCGCTCAGAATCGCAACACGGAGCAACCGCTCCCAGTCGAGCGCCAGGCTGCGCCTCTGCAGCGTCACAAAGCGATCATGACGATGCTGGCGGCGGCGCACATCATGCCGACGACCTGCACGGGGGCGAAGCGTTCTTTGAGCACCACACCGGCCAGCGCGACGGTGCTGGCCGGGTACAGAGACGCCAAGACGGCCACGATAGCGAGCAGGCCGCGTCGAGTGGCTTCCAAATATAAGGCGTTCGCCGCTATATCCAACGCGCCCGTGAAGATTATCGGCCCGACCGCCGCCCTCGCCGGTCGCAAGGATCGCCTGGTGAGCAGTGCCGCAAGCCCGATCAACGCGGTCGAGACGATACGGTAGCTCACGAGCGGCCATAACCCCGCCGCGCGGCCCACGTGCGCTAGGATGATGTAAAAGCCGCCGATCGCGACGCCCGAAACGAAGGCCTCACGCAGCCCTGGTTCCAGCAACAAGCTGCGCGACTGACCGGATCGCCCGCCGTCGCGGTGCTGCCCCTGCGTGCCGGAGCTTATCAGCACGACGGCGAGCAGCGCCAGCCCGATACCCGCATACGCCGCAAGCGCAGGACGCTCTCCGCGAACGATGCCGAAGACAATAGGAATGACCGCCGCGACCACGGCAGTGACCGGCGACACGACGCTCATCCGTCCGATGGCCAGACCGCGATAGAGCATCGATATCCCGACGGCCCCGACAATACCGGCCATGCCTCCCCAAACGAAATCGGTCTGACTCGGGGACGTCGGCGCCAAAAAGGGCAGGACGCACAGCAACAAGGCCAGGCCGATCGATTGCGACAGGACGACGACGGAAACCAAAGAGCTGCGGCGGCTGGCGATTCCGCCCAAAAAATCGCCGGCTCCGTAGACGATGCCGGCAGCCAAGGCAAGCACAATGCCTAGCACGGGACGCTAGATTCCGATCGAACCGGCGCGGGCTCTCAGCCGCGGCCGGAGGCTGTTGGCTTTTTACCCTTGGGCTTGCCGACGCGAGGTTTCTTGCCCAGATCATGCCAGCTTTTTTCGTGGATCTCGACGCCGAAATACTTGCCGGCCTTTATTATGTTGGCAAAGGCTTTGTCGCGCTCGGCGTCGGTCACTCCCTGCACCTGATCGAATCGGGCCAGCGCGTTGCGCACGTGCCGAGCGTCGGTGAGCGGCTCGTCACGGCTCTTGGGAAAGGCAAAAACGCTATCGGGCAAATCGGATCGCTTTGTCAATCGGCCGTGCTTCAAAAACGGCTTCCAAGAGGCCCGAGCATTAGTTCGGGTTGGCATGGCCGCGAGATTAGACGGGCATCGAGCCGCGCCTGCCGTCCGTCGCGAAGTCAAACGGTAATCTCCCAATCAAGGTCTAACAGTCCGCCGTCGACGAGATCTGGCCACTATGATCAGCTGGTCGCGCGTGATAAAGGGTTCCTAGATGAAAGCATCGTCGGCGGCCACCACGGCCGTGCACGGCTCGGATTTGCGTCGCGGCGTCACCATGTGGGGCTCGTACTCTTGGGGTTATGCCGACGTCGGCGCTGACATCTACGTCGCCCTCGGCCTCGTCGTCGCCTCGGCTGCGGGGGCGACCAACATCGCGTTCGGCTTCGCCGGGATCGTCTACGTGTGCATCGGTCTCGCGTACACGGAGCTCGCCGCTGCCTATCCGGTTGCAGGCGGCGGCCAATTCTTCGTCACCCGGGCCTTAGGCGACTTAGTGGGCTTCGTCGCCGGATGGGCAGTCATATTGGATTTCACCATCGACATCGCGTTATTCGCCTGGTTCACGATCGGTTACGTGAGCTTTCTGATCCCCTGGCTTGCGATACACCACTTCGTGTACTTCCTCTGCGTGCTTGCCGTGACGGCCGCTCTGACGGCGCTCAATGTGAAGGGCGTTCAACAGTCGTCTCGGCTCAATGAAGTCGTCGCCGCGATCGACGTGTGCACCGAGACGATCATTCTCATCTCTGCCTTCGTGCTCATGTGGAACCCCACGGTCTTGGTCCATACCATGTCCGCTCACTGGCCCACGACGAGCAACCTTTTGCTGGGCATCTCGCTTGCGATCATCTCGTTCGTCGGCTTGGAAAGCATCTCGCATGCCGCGGAAGAGACGCAACGCCCTTCGACGGTTCTGCCGCGAACCTCCGTCGCGCTCATCCTGACCATCTTGATTTTCGCCCTGTCCTACTCCAACTTGGTGCTTGGCATAACGGTCTCAGGGCCGCACGGATCAGCGACTCCCCTTTACCAAATCGTGGGCAGTCCGGACAATGCCGACAAGGCGATCGCGGTGCTCGCTAGCTACATCCCGTCGATCGGCAAGTTTCTCGCTCTCTACGTCCCCATCATCGGTGACTTCTTGGTCCTTATCTCCAGCAACTCGGGCATCTTCGGGGCTTCGCGCATCGCGTATTCCATGGGAAAGTTCCAGCTGCTTCCCGCTTGGTTCCAGGTAACGCACAAGAAGACGCGCACGCCCGCGATGACGATCGTCGCGTTTTCCGGCGTGGCGCTGGTGGAGCTTATAGCGGCCTATCTGCAAGGTCAGGGGGCGCTCAACTTCTTGGCGGATCTGTACGCCTTTGGAGCGGCCCTATCGTATACGCTCGTCTTCATCGCGCTGATCACGTTGCGCTTCACCGACGCGGCGGTGCCCCGCAAATTTCGAATGCCGTGGAACGTCACCCTCACCATCAAAGGACGGCGCGGAGATCTGTCGCTGTTGTCCGTCATGGGCCTGCTCGGCATCTTCGCCATCTTGCTTTTTACGCTGTACACGCATCCGATCGGGCGAATCGTCGGTCCGCTGTGGGTTATCTCAGGCCTCATCTTCTACGGCTTGTACCGGCGAAAATCTAAGAGCCCGCTGTTCGGAAGCATCGATCGCGATTGGGTGAGGCTTCACAAGGCAACATTGACCGATGCCGGCGAACTGGAGATGCTGGACGAATATCAAGACAACCTCAAGCGCGATGGGCGCGGTTAGCCGGATGCTATGATGCGCGCGAACAAGTCGCAATCCGCATTGCCGCCCGTCACCACGCAGCACACGCGCCGACCCGCAAACCGTCGCGGCTGAGCTAACAGCGCGGCTATTCCAAGCGCTCCGGTCGGCTCCGATTTGAGATTGGCATGGTTGAACAGGACACGCACGGCCTGCGCGATCTGTTCTTCGCCGGCTTCCATGATGTCGGCGAGACCGGCACGCAGTATCGGCCACGTATGGCGGCCAAGCCGGCGCACTCGTGCGCCATCGGCGATCGTCGGCGGCTCGCCGGCAAGGCTGGCCAGTTCTCCCGCGCGCAGCGACCGGGCCGCATCGTTGGCCATTTCGGGTTCGGCTCCGATGACCGGCGTACCGTCCCCATACTCGCGCAACCCCGTGATGATGCCAGCCGATAATCCGCCTCCGCCGACGGGGACGATGATCGCATCGCATCCGAGGTTCAAGGCAGCGAGCTCGTGCCCAAGGCCTGAATTTCCGGCGATGACCAGTGGGTCGTCGTAGGCGCTGGCGATATAAGCGTCTGGATGCTGAGCGGCAAGCTGCGCGACACGCTCCTCGCGCGGCACGCTGGCCGTGTCCACGATGTCGACCGTGCCGCCGTAATACCGTATTCCGTCCATCTTCGTCTGCACGCCGGCCGCAGGCATGACGACCGTGCAGCGCTTCCCGAAGAGGGCTCATGCATACGCCAGCGCTTGACCGAAGTTGCCCGACGACGCGGTGATGATGTGAGCTTGCTGCACGGACGCGACGACATGTCGTGCGGCCCGATACTTGAAGCTTCCGGTGTATTGAAATGTCTCGGCGGCGAGGATCACGTCGAGGCCGAGGTCATGAGAGAGCCGAGGCGATGCGATCATCGTCGTGGGTCTTGGGGGGCGGGGCAAGCCGGTCTCCCGGCCTTCAAAGCTCATCGACCCGAACCCAATTTGAGAACCCTATGCCGTTTGCTTGCTGCTTCGGGGCGGCTGACGGGCCTAACGGTCCGTAGCCGCATTTACGTCGCTACATTGGCCGGTTTGATTTCCGATTGCGTTTGCCGTCGGCTTGGTCCGACCTTTTGCGTCTGATTTTTCTACGGCGACTGCGGACCGACGGCGGGCTGCTTCTGCGCGAGGAGTTTTTGCTGATAATCGTCCAGCATTTCAAGCTCGCCCGCAGCCGCGAGCGTCTGTTTGTGGTGGAGGACCCAGTCGCGCTGCAAGCTGCCTAAAACCGGCGCTTTGGTCTTGCGCCGATAAATAGCGAAAAAATGATGCCCATTATGACCCAGGACGGCCCAGCGATTCTTCCGATAGGGTGGGTCAAAATCGTGAACACGAAGATGGCGCCGATGCCCAGCACCCCCACCAGCGACAGGATCGAAACATCGCCGGTCCTGCCCTTGACGCGAAGCGGCACGTTCCACGGCATTCGGAATTTGCGCGGTGCCAGCGGATCGGTAAAGCGCAACGTGATCAGCGCGATGAAGACGAGCGTGTACGACAAGGCGGCCCCGAAAGCGTAAAGATCCGCCAGGAAATTGAGGGCGCCGTTACCCTGGAGATACGCCGCGATCAGTTCGATCACCGCAATGCCCGAAAAGAACAAAATCGTCCCAGCGGGCGTTCTGGTTCTTCGATGAGTCCGCTGAAACCAGTCCGGCAGCAATTTATTCTTGCCCATCGAGTAGGCGATACGCGAAGCGCCGAAGACGCCTGAGTTGCTCGAGATCAGAACAAGCAAGGCGCCGATCAGCGGAACCGACAAGGCGAAGAATGCTCCGACGTACGGAAAATGCGCCGCTAACACGGCGACTGCTTTGTCTTGATTTGCATCGTTCCCCAAGAAGGCGAACATCGGCGTCGCCGCGCCGTGACCCGAGACGATATATCTGCATGCCCAAGACGGGTTGGAATACGAGAGAGCAAAGATCAAAATCGTCAAGATCAGCGCCACGGAGGTGCGCGGTATGACCGTCGATGGCCGCTGGGTCTCCTCGGCGGCCTGCGATATGCTTTCGAGCCCCACGAAGGAAATGATGGCCAGCGAAATGCCGAGCAGCAACTTGTCAGTTCCCGGCCAGTGTGCCGACATGGCATGGACCAGGATGGCGGGGTTCCAAGCCAGGATAAAACCGCACATGAGGATGGCCGTTTCGTTGCAAATGTCAACGACGGCGACGACTTCGTTCAGGCGGGATGATTCCCGGACTCCTTTGACGTTGAGACCGGTCAGCATCGCGGTCACCGCCAGGACGAGTAAAAAATAGGCGACATGGTGATCGGAGAGCCACGGAACCAGGGCGCTGAGGTATCCGATCGTGAACCAGGCGAACAAGCTGATGTCGATGGTGAAATCGAGCAAGACCGCCCATCCGGCGATGAACCCCATAAAATCGCCCAACGCTCGGGTGACGAAAAATTGACCTCCGCCGGCGACAGGATAAGCAGCTGCGAGCTCCGTGTAGGCGAGGCCGATGCACACGTAGACGACGCCGGCAAACGCAAAGGCGATATTGGCAGCGCCCATCGCCGCGCCAACCACCAAGCCCAGCGCAACGTAGATGTCGGCCCCGACATCTGCGTACCCCCAAGAGTAGGATCCCCAGATGGTGACGCCGCGCCGCAGATCGGTCGAAGCAGCGCGCCTGTGCGGGGCCGCCGCCGTCACGGTGCCGAGCTTCGCAAGAAAACCCATGAGCCGGCGCTTTCCGCTTTGCGTTAGCCGCGCGCCTGCGCTTTGGTAGCCTTCTCCAAAAAGACCATCCGTTTGGATGGGGCGCCATCCCGTCGTGCCGTGCCGCCGCCCTGTGGCGGCCAAGTCGCTCTTGCGGTCCGCCGAAATTTGGAGCGTTACCCAAACCAGGATTGCCCTGCTTTCGTCGCTTCTGTGGGCAGCGGCATGGGCATGGGATATGTTCACCCCGCAACGGCTCGTGGCGGCCATCTTGCTGACGGTACCGGTCGCCATCGCGAGCTTGTATTTGGAGCGCCGCTTGAGTCAGTCGTTCATCGTTGCTGCTCTAAGCGCGGATGGGATCGCCGGCTGGTTCAACGGCGTCGGTGAAGGAGGGCACTGGGATGGCGCCTCTATCGCGAATCGCGCGCTCGCAGGCTTGTCGATCGTGTTGGTCGGGATACTCGGCTCGATGGCGCGCGCGGCGGCGCAGGAATCAGGCCGTCTGGCCGCGCGTCAGACGCTCTTCGGCGAGTTAGCGCGCAAGAACGATGAGCTGATCGCCGCCAATTCTTCTCTCGAAGATCGCAGTACCGTCATCCGCGAAATCGTGTATGCGCTGTCCCATGACTTACGCACTCCGCTTGCGGCGGCGGCCATGACCCTGCAACAAGCGATCGACGGCAAATTCGGCGCTCTGCCGCCTGACTATCACGAGATACTACGACGCTCGGTCGAGTCTAATAACGAGTTGCGGCGGCTTGCCGAAACGTTACTGATCGTCGCGCGCTACGAGTCGGGAGAGCAGTCGACGTTACGGTGCCAAGTCGCGATGGATCGCCTCGTGCGCAGCGTCGTGAAGGAATTGGAGCCGCTGTGGGCTTCGAAGCGGCTCGCTGTGGAGATAGACGGCAGCGGCACGATGGCCGTTCTTGCGGATGAGGGTGAGCTGCGCCGCGCGATCGTCAACCTTCTGGCCAATGCGATTCGAGCAACCCCTGACGGCGGCCATATCGCCTTGCGCCACTTCAAAAGGATGACGTCGCCGCGATATCGGTTGAAGACACCGGCTACGGAGTGCGAGAAGAGCAACGCTCGCTTCTATTCCAGCGGATCAAGGTCGGCCGCACGCCTGCGCATGGGGTACGCAACGGGCTCGGCCTGTATATCGTTCGCAGGATCGCCGAACAGCATGGCGGCACGGTTTCGTATCGTCCGCGCCTGCCTCACGGAAGCGTGTTCTCGATCGAACCGCCGTCGATCCCTGGGGACAATGATGACGCATAGCGCTGTGCAGGTCACCATCGTAGAAGACCATTCGCTCACCCGAGCGGGTCTGCGGCGCGCGCTCGCGGACGCAGGTTTCGACATCGTCTCCGAGGCGGCCGACGGGTTGCGCGGCTGGGCCGACGTGGAACGGCTCAACCCCGACGTGGCCGTCATCGATGTCGGACTGCCGGGCATGGACGGCATCGAGCTGACGCGACGAATCCGCAGCGGGCGTCTTCGCACTCGCGTCGTCATGCTCACTATGCACGACCAGGATACCGAAGTGCTGGCGGCTTTGGCCGCCGGCGCCGACGCGTACTGCGTAAAATCGGGCAGTTCCGAGGACGCGATCACGGCGGTTCGAGCGGCGGCAGACGGCGGAGCGTACTTCGATCCGGCGATTGCGCACATCTCCTTCGTCAGCTTGGTCAGAGCGGCGCGGGAAAACGAAGCGAAACGTCACCCCTCACGCCGCGGGAGACGGAGATACTGCGGCTGATCTCCGAAGGCACGGGAAACGCCGGGATAGCCAGCCGGCTGGCCCTGGGATTAGGGACCGTGAAGGGCCACATACGGGATATTCTGGAGAAACTGTCGGCGGCCGATCGGACGCAGGCCGCCGTCCTCGCCCTTCGCCGGGGTTTCATCTAGCGCAAAGGAGCGTCTCCCATCCGGCGCGGCATGGCAGCGCGAGGAGCGGCTGCCGAACGGGCGAAGCGCCGAGCGTGCTTTGGATCTACGCCATCCCCACGTGGTTGTTTACCATCATTACGGTCGGAACTCTGTGCTCGATCGCGTGCCTTGGTCACTGGCTGGTTCGCCGCTTTTTGTCTCCCAGGCTGCTCATCCAAAACAACGACGTCGCCGGCTTTATCATGTCGATCATCGGCACGGCCTACGCCGTACTGCTGTCCTTCATGGTCGTCGTGGTCTGGCAGCAGTACAACGCCTCCGACGAGACGGCCTCCGCCGAGGCCGGCGCAATCGCCGACCTGCATCATTTGAGCGAAGGCCTTCCAGCACCGCTCAGTGCCGGTTTGAAGGAGGAACTGGACGAGTATATCCGCGTTATGATCGGCCAGGAATGGCCCGCAATGAAGCGGGGCAACTGGAGTTCCCGCGCTCAGGCGTTGTCGCGCATCATGGCCCGCCAGATCATCGCGTTCCAGCCGAAAAACGCCGCTCAGCAAAGCGTTCAGCAACAGGCGCTGAGCGTCTTGCGCACCATGTTGGATGCGCGGCGCCAGCGGCTGCATGACAATGAGACGGGGATCCCTAGAATCTTGTGGTGGACGCTGTGCGCGGCCGGCGCGGTGACAGTCGCCTTCTCTTACCTTTTCGGTTTGGAGAACATGAAGATCCAACTGATCATGACGGCCGCCCTCGCCACCACCATCAGCCTAACATTCGTGCTCATCGCCGAACTGGACTACCCGTTTCGGGGGGACACCGCTGTCTCGCCGCACAGCTGGTATCAGATCCAGCGCCAGCTGGATAGCGACCGCTAGACCCCGAGTTTACATCGCCGCAGCCGGATATCTTCGGCTCAACGAATATCGCAAACGACAAGCGGAGGCACTATGCGATAGGCATCCATATGTCGCCACGGGCCTTTAGGAACGTTCTCCAGCCGCGCTTCACCGCGTGGCGTCGTAGAAGCGAGCGAGATCGGCATGCAGCTTCGCCAGCGCGGGCACGTGCAGGTAGATCATGTGGCCGGACTGATAGTAGCCGTACTGGATGTGGTTTCGCAACGGCTGCTCCAGATTTAAGTGATCGAGCGTGTACTCGGTCTCGAAGAACGGCGTCGCGAAGTCGAAGTACCCGTTTGCGGAGAACACGCGCAGTCCCGGATTCTTTATCATGGCGTCGCGCAGATCGCCCGAGACGTTAGGAGCTCCGAGCGGATCTTGTTTGCGTTTCCAATCCCAATCGTGGCCGACGACGGGATAGTTCGTGACGTTGTAGGGGCGGTCGCTTCGGTACTTGAGATCGTCGGCGACATAGGTGTGAAAGGCGGCGGTGAAGGCCGCGCTGATGGCGTTGTCCGAAGGATCGTAGTCGGGCGAGTCTCCGTTGATGTCGATATCCCGGCCGACGAAGCGTCCATCGAGCCGGCCGACGGTCAGCCCTTGGTCGCGAAGCAATTCTTTTTGAAAGCGCTCCGGATCTAGGCGCAGGTCGGCCTGCCGGTAGTACTTTTCGCTTATTCCCGTGTACTCATGGAGCTTGCCGAGGACGCTTGCGCGCTCCGCGTCGCCCAGCTGGGATCCCGCCATGAGCGCTTGGGCATAAGGGCCTGCCGCAAAACGACGGACGGTTTGCAAAAATGCATCCAAGTCCGGCGGTTTGTTGCGCAGCTTATCGTGATACCAAGCAGCGGCAGCCATGGTCGGAAGGTAAAGGATGTACGCCATGTCGTTTCCGCCCGGTCCGGTGACGTCGTTGGCGAAATTGAGGATCGACGACACCAAGATGACGCCGTTCATCGCGACGCCCTTCTCTTGCAGGAAGTCGACGACGCCGGCGGAGCGCGTCGTGCCGTAGCTCTCGCCGAGCAGGTACTTCGGCGACTTCCAGCGATCGGTCTGCGTGACGTAGCGTTCGATAAACTGGCCGAACGCGCCGATGTCGGCATCGACGCCGAAGAAGTTTTTGGGCGTCCCCTTGCCGATGATGCGGCTGAATCCGGTTCCCACTGCGTCGATGAAGACCAGGTCGCTCTTATCGAGCAAGCTGTCGTCGTTGTTCAGCAGCGCGTGGGAAGCGGGAAGCGCGGTTTGCGCATCGGGCGTGGCGACCCGGCGGGGTCCGAAGGCCCCCATGTGCAGCCAAATCGTCGATGAGCCGGGGCCGCCGTTATACAAAAACGTTATCGGACGAGCGCCGCGGTCGACGACGCCGTCTTGGGTGTATGCGACGTAGAACTGGCTGGCGATGGGTTCGCCTTTGTCGTTTTTCAGCGTCAGCGTCCCGGCGGTCGCCGTGTAGCCGATGCGCCGACCGTCGATCGTCACGTTGCCGTGGGTGACGGATCGCGTCACTTCGCCGTCCTCGCTGGCGACGGCGCCGTGGCGAGCCCGCGAACTGGCCGCCGCAGCCCGGTCAGGCGCCGCGCTGCCCCATGCCAGCAAAGCGGCGGAGCACATCAACAGGAGCGTTTTCTTCATAGCGCTTGACTTGTCTTCAATTTCGCTCCAGCCCTTCGCCCGACGTGGAGACCAACGGCGCGGAACGGACGCCGCGCAGCAGGCTATGCCGGTAGCCATACGTCGCATAGATCACCACCCCGGCCGCGAACCAGACGATAAAGCGGACCCATGTCACGAGCGCCAGGCCGCCGAACGTCATCAGCAGGCACAAGATCAATCCAACCATCGACACGCCCAAACCAAAGGGCGCTTTGAACGGACGCGCGGCGTCCGGCGCCACGAATCGAAGCACGAAGACGCCGAGGCAAACGATGGAAAACGCCGACAGCGTGCCGATGTTCACCAGTTCGAGCAATTTCTCCAAAGGCACGATGGCAGCCAGCACGGCCACGACGACCGCGGTGATCATCGTCATGCGGGCCGGCGTGTGAAAGCGCGGATGGACCGCGGCGACCGCCGGCGGAAGCAAGCGGTCGCGGGCCATGACGTAGAAGATGCGCGATTGTCCGAGCAACGACGTCAGCATGACGCTGGTCGTGCCGGCGATAGCACCGAGCGTCACGATCGTCACGAAAAAGTGATTGTTGCCGGCGAGCCGGATGGCCTGACTCATCGCGGAGTTGCTGTCGACGTGCTGCCAGGGCACGACGCCGACCGTCACGGCGGCGATGATGACGTACAGGATACCGCCGATGACGAGCGAGCCTATGACGCCGATCGGCACGTCCCGCTGCGGGTTGACGGACTCTTCCGAAGCGACCGTCACGGTATCGAATCCGATGTACGCGAAGAAGACTAGGGCGGCGCTTTTGATGATGCTGTGCGCCCCGTTCGGCGCGAAGCGGACGAAATGATCCGGATGGATGAATGACCAGCAGCCCATCACGAATATGGCGAACGCGAAGATCTGCAACCAAACGAAAGCGGAGTTTGCGCCAGCAGATTCCTTGATGCCGATCGCCAGTAGCACGCTTATGGCCAGCACGACAAGGGCCGCGATTACGTCGACGTGAGAGCCGGCGATATCGTGGGCGTTCAACTGGGCGTTTCGCGCCCAAGCCGGCAGTTGGACGCCGACGCTGCTCATGAGTTCTTGCAGATACCCGGAAAACGATGAGGCGACCGGCGCGGCGCTGATGCCGTATTCCAAGATCAGATCCCAGCCGATGATCCAGGCCACGAATTCCCCGAGCGTCGCGTACGCGTAGGTGTACGCGCTGCCGGCGACCGGAACCATCGATGCGAATTCGGCGTAGCAAAGAGCGACGAAGATACATGCCGATCCCGACAGGACGAATGCGACGATGACGCCGGGTCCGGCGACCGCGGTCCCGACGCCGATCGTCGTGAAGATGCCGCCAAGCATCGTGCCGAGGCCGATCGCGACCAAGCCGGGCCATCCTAAGACGCGGCGTAAGGACGGACCCCCTTCTTCTTCGGGGCGGATGCGGGAAAGCGGCTGCACCGCGCTCAGCCGCTTGAGTAACGGCCGTAATCCGGGCCTAATCCTCACCTGCGGACGGGCGCTACAGCGTTGGCCGAACGACACACCGTTCTTGCGGCCGGCGGAACGATCTCAACGGTCGGCGAACCAGCCGCTCGGCTCGACCGCTAGGTTGACATTTATTTGCTTGACTTCCGTGTACGCCTCGTACCCGTATGTGCCCAATTCTCTTCCGATTCCCGACTGCTTGTACCCCCCCCAGGGCGCTTCGTTGTACGTGGGGTGATAGGTGTTGACCCAGGTGATGCCCGCGCGCAGCTTTCGGATCACGCGATGCGCCTTGGCGATGTCGCTCGTGAAGACGGCGCCCGCCAGCCCGTACACGGTATCGTTCGCCGTTGTGACGGCCGAGGTCTCATCGTTGAATTTCTGCACGACGAGGACGGGGCCGAAGATCTCTTCCTTGACGATGCGCATGTCGGGATGCGTGTCCGTAAAAATCGTCGGCATGATGAAATTACCCTGGCGGCCGAGTTCGCCGGGCAGCCGACCCCCGCCGCACGCTTTGGTGGCGCCTTCATCTTGGCCCGTTGCGATGTAGTCTTCGATCTTTTCCTGATGCGCGCGGCTGATGATGGGGCCCATCTCCGTGCTCGGGTCGAAGCCGTCTCCGACTTTGATCTTCTGCGCGCGCTCAACCAACCGGGCGACGAAGCGATCGTGCAGCGACTCCTCCACCAGCAGACGCGAGCCCGCCGAACAAACCTGACCGGCATTGGCAAAGATCCCGAACAAAGCGTAGTCGACGGCCGTTTCGAAATTGGCGTCCGCAAAGACGATATTCGGAGACTTGCCGCCTAACTCCAAAGAGATCTTCTTGAGATTTCCGGTCGCTGCGTGCATGATGGAGCGACCGGTGCGCGTGCCGCCGGTGAAGGCGATCTTGTCGACCATGTGGTGCTCGGCCAACGCGTGACCGACGACCGGACCGACGCCGAGCACGACGTTCACGACGCCTTTGGGAAAGCCGACTTCTTCGATCAGAGTTGCGAGCCGCAACGCCGTCAGTGGGGTGAGCTCGGCCGGCTTCAGGATGCATGCGTTTCCGGCTGCCAGACCCGGCGCGAGTTTCCACGCTGCCATCAGCAGCGGGTAATTCCAGGGGATGATCTGGCCGCAGACGCCGATGGGCTCGCGCACGACCATAGACTGCGACGGACCGGGCACATCGAAGGTCTGGCCGAGCGGCTTCGTGGCAAGCCCCGCGTAGTAGCGAAAACATGCGGCGGCGTCGGCGACATCGTACTGCGTTTCCCGCAACGGCTTGCCGTTATTCAAGGTGTCCAGTTCGGACAGTTCGGTCGCATGCTGTTCGATCTTGTCCGCGAGAGCGAAGAGCAGCCTCGCCCTCTCCGCAGCGCCCGTCTCTCCCCACGGGCCGTCGTAGAAAGCATGGTGCGCTCCGCGCACGGCTCGTTCGACGTCTCCCGCCGTGCCTTCGGCGACCGTCGCGATGATCGCGCCGTTTGCCGGGTTGAGCAGCGTCCGGACGTCGCCGCTGGACGATGGAACCCAGGCGCCGTCGACATACATGAGGCACACGTCGCCGGACATCCGTAGATTGGCGAGCATCCGGGAAGCCCGGTCATCCCGGGAGGCCTTTTCTGCGGCCGGTATGGTCTGCATGTCAAGCCACCGCCCTTTCGCGCGAAAGGAGTTGAAGCGACTGGGCGAGAGCCGCGCAGACGTACTCGGCTTGCTGCTCGGTGATGGTCAGCGGCGGCTCCACCCGGATGACCCTCGCGTTGACCAGCGTTCCAGATACGAGCACGCCGCGGTCCAGCAGCGCCTTGCTCAACGCGAAACCCAATTCATCGTTGACGAATTCCATGGCCATGAGCAGACCCTTTCCCCGCACGTCCACGACGATATTGCCGTAGGGGGCGCTCGCACGCCGAATGCCTGCCAGCATTCGGTCGCCCATCCGGGCGGCTCGCTCGGGCAGCTTCTCTTCGATGAGGACGTTCAACGTGGCCAGAGCGGCCGCGCAAGCCAGTGGATTTCCGCCGAACGTCGTCGTGTGAAGGAACGGATTGTGAAAAAGGCGGGAAAAGACGGCTTTCGTGCCGACCACCGCGCCGGCCGGCATCACTCCTCCCCCGAACGCCTTCGCCAGGCACATCAGGTCGGGAGCGATTCCGTAGTGCTCGCAGCAGAACATCTTGCCCGTCCGGCCCATGCCGGTCTGCACTTCGTCCAACACCAGCAGAGCGCCGAACTCATCGCATAAGGCGCGCACCCCCGGCAGATACGCGTCGTCAGGGATATTGATGCCGCCTTCGCCTTGAATCGGCTCCAAGACGACCGCCCCCACATCCTCGCCGACGGTGCGGAGAGTCTGCATCCGCCAGCGCAAGGCGGCTAGATCGTTGAACGGGACATGTTCGATATTGGGCAGCATCGGTCCGAACGGCGTGCGAAACTCGCCCTTCGCGCTCACGGAGAGCGCTCCCATGCTTTTCCCGTGGAACCCTTTGGTCGCCGCGACGATCGTTTGCTTCGCCGGATTGAATGTACGCGCCAGCTTCAGAGCCGCTTCAACAGCTTCGGTCCCGCTGTTGCACAAAAACGCATATTGGAGCTCGCCCGGGGTCACCATGGCGAGCGCTTTTGCGAGCATGGCGCGCAACGGATCCAGCAAATCCTGACTGTGGAGCGGCTGGCGGCGCAGTTGGTCCATGACCGCTTTGACGACCTTGGGATGGCGATGGCCGACATTGAAGATGCCGAAGCCGCCCAGACAATCGATATATTCTTTTCCCATGACGTCGCGATACACGTTAGGACCGGCGTCCGACCATTCGACGGCGGCCGACGCGTGTTCGACCGACGTCGCCTTGCGGTATTCCAAAAAGCCGGGGTTGACGTGATCCCGGAAATTAGAGACCGTCTCGGACGTGATCCAATCAGCATCCGCGGGGGTGATCTCCGGCTGGGCGATCAAATCCAGAATCTTCTGCGTGTACGCGAGCGTGTCGGGCAACGATTGCTTTGCTTTCATCCGCAAACCGCCTCGCAACTGTCTTTTAGACGCCCTAGAGCCACGTCGAGCTGCTCGTCGTCTATGATCAGGGGGACGAGAATGCGGATGACGTTGCCGCCGTGCCCCGCCGTCAGCAGCAGAAGTCCCCGCTCGCGGGCCTCATCGACCACCGCCGCCGCGGCGCCTGCGGTGCCCGAGGTCCGGGGGCCGGAAAACTCTATCCCCATCATAGCACCGCGGCCTCGCACGTCAACGACTTCCGCATGGTGCCGCTTGAGATCGCGCAGGGCAGGTTCGATGCGTGCTCCGATGGCCGATGCTCGCTCCACGAGTTTCTCGCTTTCGAATATATCCAGCGTGGCCAAGGCCGCCGCGCATGCGAGCGGGTTTCCGGCAAACGTTCCACCCAGGCCGCCCGGCTGGGGCGCATCCATAATCTCGGCCTTGCCGATGACCGCTGCCAACGGCAGGCCGCCTGCGATGCTCTTCGCAACGCACAGCAAGTCGGCCTCAACGCCGGCGGCCTCTATCGCGAACATAGCGCCGGTTCGGCCGAACCCCGACTGAATCTCGTCGCAGACGAGCACGATCCCGTAGCGGTCGGCGATCGAGCGCAGTTCCCTGAGGAACTCCAGCGGAGCGGGAACGAATCCGCCTTCGCCCAGGATCGGTTCGATGATGATGGCGGCCACTTCGTCATGGGATACCGTCGATTGAAACAGCGCCTTCAGCGCACCGATGGCGCGCTCGCTCGACCACCCTTGGTGCTCGGCGGGAAACGGCGTATGGTAGATCTTATCGCAAAACGGCCCGAAATGCTGCTTGTACGGCGCGTCCTTGCCCGTCATCGAGAGCGCCAGCAGTGTGCGCCCGTGGTAGCTGTCGGCAAAGGCGACGACGCCCGGCCGGCCGGTGTACTCGCGCGCGATCTTTACCGCATTTTCGGTCGCCTCCGCACCGGTCGTGACGAGCAACGTCTTCTTCGTGCTTGGCCCGGGTGCTAACCGGTTCAGTCGCTCGGACAGGCGCACGTACGTCTCGTACATCGCGACTTGGAAACACGTGTGGGTGAATCGCTCTAACTGCGCGGCGACCGCAGCGCGGACCTTGGGGTGTGAGTGACCGACGTTCAGCGTGCCGATTCCGCCGGCGAAGTCTAGGTACTCTCGACCTTCAACGTCCCAGACGCGCACGCCCTCGGCGCGGTCGACGAAGATCGGGTGCGTGTTGCTGACGCCGCGCGCTACCTCCGAGGTCCGCCGCTGCAAAAGCGACGGTGCTGACGACGCCGTAAAGGCCATTGAACATCCTCGCGTCGGCTGGGAAGAACCCGGCCCGCTTCCTTTCGTCCCATAAGTCTACTCGGTCTTGCAGGCAAACGATAGGTGGGCCGCATACAAAATGTTCCTCAAACTTCGTAGCGGGCATCCAATATAAACGTCAAAGAGTCGCTGCAAGTACAATCGCTGCGGGCCGCTCGGGTGGTCGCCGGGTCGGCTGGACTGGCGCGTGATGTTTTGTGGGCCCATGTGATCGACATGCCGGAGCCGGCGCCCTGGGTGCGTCGGGGCCAATTGCTGCTGACGACCGGTTTTGCATGGCCGGCGAAGCCGGCGCAACAGCGCCAACAGGTGCGGCTTCTGAACGGCCGCGGCCTCGCGGCGATGGCGCTGGCCGTGCCTCGCTACCACGAGCATTTCAGCGCCGCAGCCCGACGTGAAGCCGATTCTTGCGGCTTGCCGTTGCTCGAGGTCCCGTTCGCCGTGCCCTTCGCGCAAATCACCGAAGAGCTGCATCGCGCGATTATCGCGGAGCAGTACAACATCATCGGGCGTTCCGAGGAGATTCACCGCGCGCTCACCCGTGCCGCCGCGCGCGGCGCCGATCTGAAAGAGCTCGCGCGCTCGCTTGGCGAGCTGATCGGCCGTTCGGTCAGCTTTGAAGATCCGAACGCAAGAATACTGGGTGAATACGTGCTCGCGAGCCCCAATCGCGACCGGGCCCTGTCACCAGGCGCCTCAAGCAGCGGGGCCCAGCAAAGGGTCGAGCCGGGCCCCGCCCAACGAGTCAAGCTGCTCGACGAGTTGCGCACCAGCGAAGCCTGGCTTCGCATAGCCGCGATGCCAGAGATAGGCTTGAGCGCGCGGGTCGGCTTCCCTATCCGCCTCGGCGCCGAGTTCGTCGGTGGCGTCTGGATAATGGAAGGAACCACAGCTCTGTCCGAACTCGACAACCGGGCGGCCGAGCATGCGGCTCTCGTCGCGGCGTTGCACGTCGCCCACCAAAGGGAACTGGCGGGAACGGAGGCACGGCTCGGATACGCGTCATTCCTTTCGCTCCTGGAAGCCGAAACGGATGACGCGCAGACATTGGATCGGGCTCGGCTCTTAGACTTCGATCCGGACGGCTTGCAGCGAGTGGCGATAGCCGTCGTTTTGGAAGCTCTGCCGCTCAACCGGGAAGGCTTTCTACGACGTGAACGCGTCGCCAGCGCGGTGCGAAACAGTCTGCAATCGGCCGGTGCTCGCCCGCTGCTCACGACGTCGCTGAACTACGTCGCGTTTCTCATCCCCGACGGAATAGACGCAACCAATATCCTGCACGGGCTTGGGGACGACACGAGCGCGCTGGTCGTCGGCCGCGCGTACACCGGCATGCACGGAGTGCGGCGCAGCTACCGCGAAGCGCAATCGCTTCTGAACTACCGGGGCGGCGCGAGGTTGAGGTTTTTCGAAGAAGCGCTTGTGCCCCGCGTGCTTATGGGAGACTCAGGTGCGCGAGAAGCTTTCGTGGACGACTTGTTCGGCGGTCTGTCGGGCCGCAAAGGCGGTCCGACGCTGAGAGCCGCTCTGCTCGCGTTCGCAGGAGCTGGTTTCCATTTCAAACAGACCGCGCTGAACCTTGGCATCCATCAAAACACGCTGCGTTACCGGCTCGCTCGCGCTGTCGAGGCGACCCGTTTGGATCTCGCCGATCCTGAGAACCGTTTCCGGCTCCAGTTGGCCGTTCACGTATTGGAGTTTTTGAATAACGGCACAGCCGAAACTTGTACAAAAGGGACATAGGTCGATAGCTGGTTTGGGAGTACACTTGCACCGATGGGGGCGGATGACGAATCCGTGCCCGATAAACCGTCTCATCTCTGAGGGGAGTCCCCATGCCGTTTCGTCGCTTAGTCTTCACGATGTTGGTCGGTATCGCTTGCGCGATCGCGACGCACGGAGCGTGGGCTGGGACAACCGGCGGCATCCACGGCCGGATCGTGGATGCGCGAAGCGGCGCCGCGATCGCGGGAGCGGCGGTGACGGCAGCGGCACCGTCGCAGACGGCCACCGTGACGACGGACGCGCGTGGTTTCTTCAGCTTCATCTCGCTCTCGCCTGACACCTATACGGTTACCATCGCCAAGAACGGCTACGCTCCGAAGTCGTTGCAGGGCATCACCGTGATCGCGGATCAAACCCGCACCGCCAACGCCGATCTGGCGCTTGCGGTCAGGACGCTTGGCAACGTGCTGGTCCGCGATCAGGGGTCCCTCGTCCGCCCTGGCACGACCAGCGACGTCTATTCGATCAACGCAGCGGGCCAGAAAGCAAGCTCGGCTCTTGCCGGCTCAGGCGGCCTGAACCAGGCCTACGGTGCGATCGCGAGCGCCCCCGGAGTCGTCTATCCGCAGGGCCAGCAAGGCTGGTACCAAAGCGTCTATATCCGGGGCGGTGATTTTGATCAGGTCGCGTACGAAGTCGACGGCGTTCCGATGATGCGCGTCTCCGACAGCGCGCCCCTCGCGACCCTGACG
>JACRUD010000094.1 GCA_014304875.1 Vulcanimicrobiota bacterium | reverse complement strand
ATGTGATGCAGTCCACGGTGGCCGGAAACGAACGCGCGGACAACGGCGCGACGATGATCACTCGATCGGCATGCACCGCTATCTCGCAGGCTCCCCCGCTGCCGGGAAGACGGACCTTCGGTTTTGCGTACGAGCCGATCACGGTCGAGTTGATATTTCCGTAACGATCGATCTGCGCACCGCCCAAGAAGCCGACTTGTATGCGCCCGCCCTGCAAGTAACATTGGAAGACATCGGCCATCGACGCCACCGCGAGCGAGTCCGTCACCAGCGCGGGATCGCCGATCGAGACTGGAAGCCGGTCCGGCTGAGCGCCCACCGCTCCGGATTCGTAGATCAAGACTAAGTTCGGGGCGTGAGTGGCGCGGGCGAGATTGCAAGCGAGGTTGGGCAAGCCGATGCCGACGAAGACGACATCGCCGTCGTTCAGCTCGCGGGCAGCGCTGACCGCCATCAGCTCCGCATTCGTATAGGCCTGGCTCTCAGAAGCCGTAATTGACTCCTTCGCAGATGCGCGGCTTCGCCCTCAGCCGGCGCGCGACGCCGTCGCCCAGCTTTGCCATGTAGCCGGCACGGTCGGCGACGCCGTAGACAAAGTCGTCCAGCCAACCCTGGAGGCGTGCCTCATCGCGCGAGATCTCTTCCCAGGCGACGTAAAAATCGTTGTCTCGATCGTAGTACCCCTGCGCGTACGATGGGTGTGCGCCCCACGGTTCGCACACGACCGCATCGACGACCAAACCCGGCACCAACGTGCGGTTGGGGTCGGCCCTCACAGTCTGTTGCGGCACGATCTCTTCCACGACCGCGATGACGCGCTTGGCAGCGAACGCCGCCTCTTTTTGAACGCCGTACAAGCCCCAGATCTGGGCGTTGCCTTCGGCGTCGGCCCGTTGCGCATGGACGATCGTCACGTCCGGATTGAGCGCCGGCACCGCGGCGAGCTCTTCGCCTGTGAACGGACAACGCACGGTCCGGATCTGCGGGTTGGCGCCCGGCAAGTCGCTGCCGCGATAGTTTCGCAGCGGCCAAAACGGTAGCTTGGCAGCCCCGGCCGAAAAACGCGCGACTAGTCCGAAGTGCGAGTATTCCTCGAGCTCCAATGCTCTTGGTGCCTCGCGCTCCACCGCGCGGCGCAACGCGTACAGCGATCCGACCCCCGGATTGCCGGCCCACGAGAAGACCAGTTTGCGGGCGCAGCCGGCGGCGATCAATTGATCGTAGATCAGATCGGGAGTCAAGCGGCAAAGCGTGAGATCGCGGCGGCGCTGGCGGATGATCTCGTGCGCGGCCGCAAAACAGATGAGGTGCGTGAACCCCTCGATGACGACGACATCCCCATCATGCACGAAACGCTCGATCGCCTCGCGCATCGTCATCAGTTTCGCGGCCATCTATGCCGGAACGCGCAGCTCGCTCAACACTTCGCCGATGATGCGCAACCCCGTCGAAACGTCGTAGTCGTCGAGCACGAGAGGCGGAGCGAGCCTGATCGTGCTGCGGCCGCAACTCAAAAGCAGCAGGCCCTTACGAAAGGCCGCCATCTCGACGTCGTGGGCGAAACCTTCGAACGGCTCCTTTGTCGTCCGGTCTTTGACGAATTCAACGCCGATCATCAAGCCGGCGCCGCGCACGTCGCCTATGGCCTCGTGGTGTTGTTGGAGCTGCCTCATGCCGGCCAGCAGCTCGGCTCCCCGGCGAGCCGCATTTTGCATGAGACCGTGTTCGATCAGATCCAAAGTCGCCAAAGCCGCTGCGCAGCACACCGGATTCCCGCCAAAAGTGCTGCCGTGACTGCCGCGCTCCCACGTCATAACGGATTCGCGCGCGACGATCGCGCCGATGGGCATGCCCGACGCCAGGCCTTTGGCCAGCAAAATGACATCCGGCGTCACGTCGAGCAGCTCGGCAGCGAACATGCGCCCCGTCCGGCCGATGCCGGATTGAATCTCATCGAAGATCAACAGAGCGCCGTGCTCGTCGCAAAAATCTCGCCAGAACTGCAAGAAATCGCGTGGCGGGATGACGTACCCGCCCTCCCCGAGTATGGGCTCGATGATCACCGCCGCGACTTCGTCCGGAGACAGCCGTTCCCGGAAAAGACTTGCTGAATAATCGGCCGAGCAGCTGCAGTCGGCCTTGCATCGGGCTTGCGCCTGCCCGCGCGGACAGCGATACGGATTCGCGTACGGCAGATGGAAGATACCGGGCAGCAATGGACCGAAGTTGCGCCGGTATTTGAGCTTGCTCGAGTTCAGCGAGATCGCACCCATCGTGCGGCCATGGAAGGCGCCTTCGAACGCGATGATGTTCGGTCGCTTCGTGTGGCTGCGCGCTAATTTGATCGCGCCTTCGACGGCTTCCGTCCCCGAATTCGTCAGAAACACTTTCTTCGGTTGCGGACCCGGAGCGAGCTTCGCCAATCGCTCGCACAGCGCGGAGAAACCCGCATAGTAAAAATCCGTCGAGCACACGTGCAAGAAGTCGCCGGCGGCTTTTCTTATTGCGGCCACCACGGCGGGGTGAGCGTGGCCGGTCGACGCGACCGCGATACCGGCCATATAGTCGAGGTAAGTATTGCCGTCGACGTCTTGCAGCATGGCGCCCTCGCCGCGTTCGACCGCGAGCGGGTATTCTTTGATGTACGACGGCGACGCGTACAGCTCGTCTTGCGCTATGATGGCTTTGGCCCTAGGCCCGGGCGGGGCCACCACGACGTTGGGATAATCTTTTGGCATGTCGTTCCTCTTCGTGTTTTGACGGACCTAAAGGTCCGTGGCTATTTATACCGGGCCGAGGGCGCTACACCATCCGGGTTTGGCTCTGTTCGCGCATGAACTGAGCGACGTAATACGGGCCACAGCCTCCCTTGCCGGTGATGCCCGAGCCTTTCCAACCGCAGAACGACTGCACGCCCGGCCACGCGCCGGTGGTGGCGCCCGAGCGCCGATTGACGTACAGCACGCCCGCTTCCATCTCGTTGAAGAACCGTTTTATCTCGGTTTCGTCTTGCGAGAACAGGCCGCCCGTCAGACCGAGCTGCGATCTATTGGCTTGCCGCAAAGCCTCGTCGAACGATCTGACCAGGCCGACGGAAAGAAACGGCAAGAAAAGCTCCTTCCGAAACAAGTCGTGCTCGAGCGGAAGCTCTGCGACCGTCGGCGCGACGTAGTTGCCGCGGTCCAGCGGTTCTTGGTCGAGCCGCTCCCCGCCCACGACGATCTTTCCGTCCAGGCGCGCCTCGGAGACGGCTGCATCGAACGCTTCGGCCGCCGCCTCGCTGATGACCGGCCCCAAGTACACGTCCTTACGCGTGGGGTCGCCGATCGCCAGCGCCTCAGTTTTGGCCTTGAGCAGAGTCAGGAAACGGTCCAGCACGGTTTCATCGACGTACGCACGCGAACAGGCGCTGCACTTTTGTCCTTGAAGCCCGAAGGCCGAGCGCATGATCCCCTCCGCCGCCATGTCCAGATCCGCGCTGGCAGTGACGATGGCGGCGTTCTTGCCTCCCAGTTCGCCCAGCAAAGGTTTGGCGAACGGGCCGCCGGCGGCGACTTCGCGCATCAGCCGCATGCCCACCGCCTGCGAGCCGGTAAACGCGATGCCGTCGACGTCGCCGTGGCGGATGAGCGGATCGCCGACTTTTTCGCCGGAGCCGAACAGCAGGTTGAAGACGCCGGCCGGCAGGCCCGCTTGGTCGTACGCTTGCGCCAGCTTCGCCCCCGTGAGGCTCGATAGCATCGACGGTTTGAATACGACCGTATTGCCTGCAAGCAACGCCGCGCTGGACATCCCGGTGGACAGGGCCAGTGGGAAATTAAACGGTGAGATGACGGCGAAGACGCCGTAGGGCCGCAGAACGTCCAGCGTGCGTTCGTTTTCGGAAAGCCGCGCCAGCGGGCGGCGGAATCCGTCGCTGTCCTGCACTTGGTCGGCGTAGTAGTCGATCAGATCGGCCGACTCTTCGGCATCTCCCAGTGCCTCGAACCGATTCTTGCCGATCTCCAAGCTCATCACCGCGGCCAGTTCGAAACGACGCGCGCGGATCGCCTCGGCCGCGCGCCGCATGATCGCAACGCGTTCTTGCCACGGCATATTGGCCCAGAGCTTTTGCGCCTTCTTCGCCGCGGCGACCGCGGCATCGATCTGACCGGCCGACGCC
>JACRUD010000208.1 GCA_014304875.1 Vulcanimicrobiota bacterium | reverse complement strand
CCTTGCTGGGGCGTCTGAACGGGAGAAACGTGTGAGGCTACTCGAGTATCAAGGGAAAGAGCTATTCGCCGGAGCGGGCATTCCGGTCCCAGCTGGTAAGGTCGCGCGGTCGGTGGCTGAGGCGGTCGGGATCATGCGCGCAGCGCCAGCCCCGGCGGTTGTGAAGGCGCAAGTCCTCATCGGTGGGCGCGGCAAGGCGGGCGGGATAAAGTTCTGCACCAACGCGGACGACGTCGTCGCGCCCGCCACCGCCATCTTGGGCATGGACATCAAGGGCGAGACCGCCCGGCACATCTTGGTCGAGCAGCGCATGGACATGGCGAAGGAGCTGTCCCTGTCCATCACGGTCGATCGCGCGAGCAAACGGCCGGTCATCATGGCGTCGGCGATGGGCGGCATGGACATCGAAGAGGTGGCCCAGACCCACCCGCAAGCGATCGCGAAGTACGCCGTCGATCCGGCGATGGGATATTCGCCATTCGTCGGACGGCGTGTGGCTCGCGAAGCCGCCATCCCGCAGGAGGCCACGGCGCAGTTCGTCTCGCTTCTGGGCAAGCTCTACAATCTGTTCTTCGATTGCGGCGCGATGCTGCTCGAAATAAACCCGCTCGCCGTGACGGCCGACGGCAAGCTGGTCGCCTCCGACGCAAAAGTCGATATCGACGACAACGGGCTCTTCCGGCACCCCGAACTCGAGGCATGGAAGACGGATTTGCCGTCGGACGCGCGAGAAGAACGCGCGCGCAAGAAGGGGCTCGCGTACGTGCATCTGGACGGAGATGTCGGCATCATCGGCAACGGAGCGGGCCTCGTGATGGGAACGCTCGACGCGGTCAAAGCGGCGGGCGGCGAGCCGGCGAACTTTCTCGACGTCGGGGGGGGCGCCAAGGCTGACATCGTGCGGGAAGCGGTCGGCATCGTTGCGTCCGACCCCAAGGTTCGATCCCTGTTCATCAACATCTTCGGCGGCATCACCCGCGGCGACGAAGTCGCCAACGGACTTGTGGAGGCCCTGAACGGCGGTGGCTGGAGCAAAGACAGGCTGGTCATTCGGCTCACGGGCACGAACGAGCGCGAAGGTCGGCAAGTATTGGCGGCCAACGGCATTACGTCGGTCGAGACGATGAACGCCGGCGCTGCGCGCGCCGTCGCGATCGCCACCGCGTAATCTCGCCACCTAGTCTAGCCACGGACCTTTCGGTCCGTCCGAAGGAGACATCGCGGTTGGCCATCCTACTCGACGCCAAATCCAAAGTGATCGTGCAGGGAATCACCGGCCGGGAAGGGCTGTACCACGCGGGCCGCATGCGATCGTACGGCACGCAAGTGGCGGGCGGCGTGACTCCCGGTAAGGGCGGGCGCACGGTGGACGATTTTCCCGTCTTCGATACGGTCAGCGAAGCGCGCGACCGGACCGGCGCCGACGTCAGCATCATATTCGTCCCGCCGCCATTTGCGGCGGACGCCATCCTGGAAGCCGCTGATGCCGGCATGGGGCTGGTCATCTGTATCACGGAAGGCATCCCGGTCCACGACATGCTTAAGGTCATGGCGGTGATGCCCGACTCGACGAGGTTGATCGGGCCGAACTGTCCGGGAGTTGTGACGCCGGGGAAGGCACTCGCCGGCATCATGCCGGGGCACGTCTTCAGCGAAGGACGGGTCGGGCTTATTTCACGCAGCGGCACGTTGACCTACGAGATCGTGGATCAGCTGACTCGGGCAGGCATCGGACAGAGCACGTGCGTCGGCATCGGCGGCGACCCGATAATCGGCAGCGTGTTCGTCGATTGCCTGCGGGCATTTGAAGGCGACACGGTGACGGACGCCGTGGTGGTCGTCGGCGAGATCGGCGGGACCGATGAAGAAGACGCAGCTGCGCTGATAGAAAGCGGAGCCTTTACAAAACCGGTGGTCGCTTTTATCGGCGGACGCTCCGCTCCCAAAGGCAAGCGCATGGGCCACGCCGGAGCGATCATCAGCGGCAATAGCGGCACGCCCGAATCTAAAGTCGCTGCGTTCGAGCGCGCAGGCGTTCCCATCGCACAGAGTCCAGCCGACATCCCGGCGCTCGTGCGCCAAGCAGTGGCATACAAGCAGGCTATCGCTTTGCCGTAGGGCGGGCAGCCAATAATTATGTTGAAGGGCCGCGAGAGATGTGACCCAGGTCACCGACAGGTTTTGCTGTGTCAAATGTCATAGTAGCTCGCTAGGTCGGCTCTCGCCATATGTGCGCTGAGCCCCTACGGCAATTGTCGGCCGGCAGCAAGAGCCGCGGCGATTCCGTCACTTCGGTCTTAGAGGAAACACGAATGTCGAAAAAAGGATTGCTGTACGCCGTCCTCTTCGCGTTGGTGGCGCTGGTCTTCCAGGGAACATGGACACTGGCAGGCACCACTGGCGCACTAACGGGACGGGCGATTTCGACCGATGGAGCACCAATTGCGGGTGCGAAGGTAACCGCAACGTCACCATCTCAGACGGTGACCACAACGACAAATACTGAAGGACGTTTTAGCTTTGTGTCGCTAAATCCGGACACATATGCCGTCACGCTTTCCAAAGAAGGCTACGAGTCCGCGACGCAGTCCGGTGTGACGGTTCTGGCCGACAACACGCAAAACGTCACCTTACGGACGACCAAAGCGGTCAGAACCATCGGAGAAGTGACAACTCGGGCTGCGGCGGAGCTCGTCAGGCCCGGCACTACCGCCGACGTCTATTCCGTTAATGCCACCACCCAGGCGAAGGTGGCAGCGCTCGGAGGCGGCGGAGGTCTCGATCAAGCGTATTCTGCGATCGCGTCGGTGCCCGGCGTCGTCGTTCCACCAGGGCAGCAAGGTTGGTTTCAAACGATCCACATCCGAGGGGGCGACTTCGATCAGGTGGGTTACGAGTTCGACGGCGTTCCCGTGCTTCGCTCCTACGACAACTACCCCACGACGAACGCGTCGTCTCTCGGTCAGCAGGAGCTCCAGGTGTACACCGGCGCCTCCCCAGCCAATTCCGAGTCGCAGGGACTGTCGGGCTACATCAACCAGGTAATAAAGAGCGGCACCTATCCCGGCTTCGGGACGCTTGATCTAGGCGTCGGCGCCCCTTCTTTATACAACAAAGCGGCGCTTGAAGTCGGCGGAGCGACGCCCAATCGCAACTTCTCCTACTTCGTCGGCGTCAGCGCGGCTGATTTGAGCCAGCGCTACATCAACAACAGCAACGGTGCGGATGTCAGCAACCTCTGGGGCACGGTGGTGGGTCTCTCGCCATGCCCCGTGGTCGACGCGAGCGGCGCGCCCGTGCCAGGCGGCGCGGCGCCGGCCAACAACAATGTTACATCATGCTACGCAAACGGTGTCGGTCCAGGCGGCTACGTGCTAGGGGGCTATCAGCTAGGCGGTCAGTCCCACTTAGCAGACCGCGAGAACGTCCTCAACTTGCACTTCGGATTGCCGCACCGCAACGATGCCGGCAAGGACGACATCCAACTCCTCTTCGACACATCGCAGATCTATAATTCTGCGTACAGCTCGGCGACTGATTTCGGCTTGCCGCTTGTCCAGGCAATAAACGGCAGCCCAACGTTCACCTACATCGGAAGCCACCTCTACACGGGTCAATTGGACCAGCCGCTGCCAGCGAATTTCGCTTCGCTGCTGGCACCGTACAATTTTCCTAGCCAGCCCCACGCCGCCAACGGCAACGCCATACCGATAAGCCAAAGAGACGGTACAACCAACGGGCAGGGGATCATCAAGCTGCAGTACCAGAAGAACTTCGGCTCGAATGCGTACTTCCGAATCTACGGCTACACGTTCTATTCGGACTGGCTGCAAAATGGACCAAACGAATCGAGCGCGTGCTGCATCGGATTCGCCAGCACCGACTACGAGCTGAGCAACCACACACGGGGCCTCAGCGCGACTTTTGCGGATCAGATCAACAACAAGAATCTGATCAATTTGGAAGCGTCCGCGATCGGTGCCTACAACTTCCGCAACAACAACGTTACGCCGTTTAATGACGGTGCGTCCTTTGCATACCTGGTAGATTCCGGCAACCCCAAGGACGGGATATGCTACAACGCGCCACTTGATGCGAACGGCAACGCGCTTCCGGGTGCAGCCTTACCTGTTTCTTGCACTGCCAGGCGCGGCGCGGTTCCGTTACGGCCCACGCGCGTGCACACCACTGACACAACGGCTCCGGCCCTGGCTGGAGCGACCTGCGGTGGTAATCCTTGCGAGTTCTTCGTCGTAGAGAACGGGGCCACCGGAGGTGCCAATAAGCAGTCCCCAAGGTTCTATGCCGCCTCTCTCACCGACCAATTCAAAGCCAGCGACAAGCTGCTATTGAACCTGGGCGTGCGCGAGGACAGGTACGATTTCAAGGGCAGCGACGTATATCAGGCGCCGGGCAGCGAAGCGTTCGGGTCGGCTCGCGACTTCTGGTTCAACGCGTACAATCAAGACCGTTGCACGAACCCGTCGATTCCGGGATTCACTCCGGTTCTCAAGCCGGGCGATCCCGCGCTTCCGTGCAGCGACCCGACCAACCTCGGACCGGGTTTCGTCGCGGCGAATATCGTTCCGTTACCCAACCACATCAATAGCTACGACGTGTTTCAGCCGCGCTTCGGTGCGACCTACACCGTGGATGCCGATACGGTCTTACGGTTCAGCGCCGGCAAGTACGCTCAGGCGCCGAACTCCGCATTCCAGCAGTACAACGTGTTGCAGCAAGACCTAGCTGGTTACGACAATCGTTTCTACGGCAGCACGGGCAATACGACCAGCCGCCTCGTCGGCGCTGAGATTTCGAACAACTACGATTTGTCAATCGAACATCACTTCCGAAACACGCAAGCGAGCGTAAAGCTAACGCCGTACCTGCGGACGACGAAGAACCAGATCCAGAACTTCTTCCTCGACCAAAAGACCAGTTTTGTTTCCGGTTTGAATGTCGGGAAGCAGACTGCGGACGGCGTTGAGCTGCAGATAAACGACGGCGACTTCAACAGGAACGGTCTGTCTGGTATCTTCGCATACACGTACACGCACAGCTTCATCAAATTCACGCCGACGCCGGCGGGGACTAACGTGCTCGACGCCATCAACCAAGGCGTGTCTGGCTACAACGCATATACCAAAGCCTGCGCCGGTAATACCACCAACCCTGCATGCGGCGGCGGACTGGACACCTCCGGACAGGTTGCGGCGGCATGCTACACGAGCGCGGGTGTTCCCGATCCCACCTGCGCGGCCGGCAGTATCGCAAACCCATACTGGACCGCTCCGGCCCAGCCGCTGTTCGATGTGGCGGGCAGCTACCTGCCCTTCAGCACGATACCGGGAGGGCTGGACAGCGCGACGGGCTCCTTCATCACGCCGAACGTGGCATCGCTCGTGCTCAACTTCAAACATGACAAACTCTCCCTGACACCCTCGTTTCAGTTCTTCAGCGGCGGGTACTACGGAGCGCCGTTCGTCACGCCCGGTATAGACCCGGCGGGTGGCTGCGCCGCGCTTCCAACAGGCGGTACGACGGGCGATGCCCGTTATCCGTACGGTGCGGCAGGCGGATCTCCGTACGATGCCACGACATGCGCAGCGACGCTTGGAGCCGGCATTCCGGATCGTTTCACCGGCAAGTTCGACAATCTGGGAGCGTTCCGGCAACCCAATCAATACCTCGTCCATCTGCAGATCGCGTACGTCGCTTCACCGCGAGTGACTTTCACGGCGAACCTAGCCAACATCGTTGACCGGTGCTCCGGCGGCGATAAGTTGCCGTGGACAAAGTACTCCGATAACCGCGTCTGCAACTACGGCCTGCCGCTCAACGGCGCTGGCGTGTTCTTCCCGGCCGGCAATAGCTTTAACCCGGGATCAACATTCCAACCGCAAGCGCAGTTCCCATACCAGCAGTACTTCACGGGCGTCCAACCGTTCAATGCGTTCTTAGGGGTGAAGGTTACCCTTTAACTCCGAAAACGCGACGAGACACAAAGAGCCTCGGCGATAGCGTCGAGGCTCTTTTGCATAGCGAGCCGACGCAAAGCCGCCAACTAAAGCGGCGGCACTACATCATGGCTTGGGAGGGCCGGTCCCTTAAGGCGCGAAGCCTTTTGGCGCAAACCTACCATCGGGCATCACAAAGCGGCGCTGCTTTCCCTGATTCCGCCGCTACACTACTGAGGAGATCCGCCGGCTGATGAATCCCCGTTTGGGCGTCGTCTTTCTCTTAGCGTATGCGGCGGCGGCTCTCGTCGCTTCGGGCTGCAGCAAGAATTCGGCTGCACCGAGTCCGGTACCGTCACCGAGTCCAACCGGCTCCGTCGCGCCCGATACGCTCTACGTGCAGGACGCCACATCGCGATCGGTGCGCGCTTATCGTGGCGCTTCGGGCATCAACGGCGCGGCGGCGGCGTTCGAGACGCTGCCGACGAACGACACGACCAATCCCGATGTTGTCTATTCCAGCGCGTTCGATACGCTCTGGTATCCGGTCGCCTACGCTCCGCCGACGTTTACCGGCAACCAGTCGACGCCGATCAACGTGTGGTTCGCTGCTTCGACGAAGAACGGGAAGAACCCCGATGCCGCGGTGCCGTTCACAAACTCCGGCGGGGCCGCCGCGTACGATTCGACCCACGATTTCCTTTACGTAAGTCAGGTGAACTCGAGCGCGGTTCAGATCTTCGCCAGCGCGCACAGCTTGGGGATGGCCGGCAATACGGCGCCGGCCGGGGCGGTCACGCTGGTCATCAGCGACCCGGGTGCCAGCTCGGGGACGCAGCCAAGGGCCCAGGAGATGCTTTACGATGCCGGTGCGGACCGCTTGTACGCGAGCGACGACGGCACCGTCGTGGCCGTCTTCGATGCTTTCGGCACGGCAGCTGCGGCTGCAGCGGCAAGTCATACCACGATATCGCTCAACGCGACGCGTGAGATCAGCGGGCTGTATCAGCCCGACGGACTGGCCTACAATCCATCGTCCGATACCTTGTTCGTCGCCGAACTGATCCGCAAGCAGATCGACGTCATAAAGGGGGCCAGCGCGGCCAACGGGCCCAATACTCACACGACGACGATCACCGGGTTTAGTTCACCCGGCGGCCTGGCGTACGACGGCGTCCGCGATATCCTTTTCGTGTACGATCCAATCAACATCGACGTGCTGCCCAACGCAACTGCAGCCGCCGGAGCGCTGACCGGCGTGCCCAATAGGCGGGTTATCTTCGATTCCACGATCGCGCTCAGCGGTTTCGGCATCGCAGTCGATACGACGCACTGAGAAATCGGGATCGCGACTTCGCGACGGACGGACCTAAAGGCGTGGCTACATTAGTCAATTCAATGTAGCGCCGCGGCTTTAGCGGCCAGCCTGAGCTACAATCCCAACTGGCGCGCGATCACCATCCTCTGAATCTCGTTCGTGCCCTCACCGATCTCGTTGATCTTGCAGTCGCGCCAGTAGCGCGACACGGCGTATTCGTCCATAAATCCGTAGCCGCCATGGATCTGCACGGCTGCGTTCGCACAGCGCCTGGAAAGCTCTCCGGAATACAGTTTCGCCATCGCGGCCGCGGTCGCGAAGTCACGCCCGTTGTCCTTCAGCCAGGCGGCTTTGAGCACCGCGCTGCGCGCCAGTTCGAGCTCGGTGGCCATGTCGACGAGCGAAAACTTAATAGCCTGGAACTTGGAGATGGGCTGGCCGAATTGGTGACGTTCCTTCGCGTAGCGCGCGGCCGCGTCGAAACAGGCTTGGGCCAGACCGACCGAAAGTGCGCCGACGCTGATGCGGCCACCGTCGAGGATGTCGAGGAACTGCTTGAGCCCGCGACCGCGCGGTCCGAGCAGGTGGTCTTCCGGCACGGCGGCATTTTCAAAAGTGAGTTCGCGCGTATCCGAGGCGCGCCAACCCATCTTTTTGTACGGTTTGGCTTGTACATATCCGGCAGTGGCCTGCGGGACGATGAGATTGGAGATCTCCGGCCGGCGCCCGTCTCCCTCCCCGGTCACCGCGGTGATGGTGACGCCGCCCGAGATCGGCGTGCCGGCATTGGTGATGAAGCACTTGGTGCCGTTGATCGTCCAGCGATCGTCGCGCAACTCGGCGCGCGTCTTCGTCGCGCCGGCATCGGAACCGGCTTGCGGCTCCGTCAAGCCGAAGGCCCACAGCTTCTCGCCGCGCGCCAGCGGCACCAAGAATCGCTCTTTTTGCTCTTCGGAGCCGAACAAGTAAAACGGCATCGCGCCGAGTGACACGTGGGCGGCCATGGTAATGCCGACCGACGCATCGCAGCGCCCGATCTCCATGACGGCGAGCGCGTACGTGAGCGTGTCGGCTCCCGAGCCGCCGTATTTTTCGGGAAACGGCAGGCCTAACAGCCCGAGCTCACCGAGCTTCTTGATCGTCTCAAGCGGGAACTCGCTTTGCGCATCCCAGCGCTCGGCGTTCGGCGCGATTTCACTCTCCGCGAACTCACGGCACATGCTCACGACGTCCAACTGCTCGGCCGTCAGGTCGAAATCCATTGGTCTATCCTCGCATCACGATACAATAACACGCAGCCGGCATTCACCGGACGCGGGTGTAGGGCAATATGTCCGGACGGCGAACCCCGCCTTTCGGGATGCAGCCACCGCAGGCCTACGAGCCGCTCTAAGCCAGGCATGATCGCTTTTCAAGACGTCAGCTTGGTCTACCCCAACGGCGTCCACGCGCTCTCGCACATCGATCTTACCATCGGGCGAGGCGAATTTCTTTTCCTCGTGGGCAGCACCGGCCAAGGCAAATCCAGCTTGCTCAAATGCGTCTATCGAGAAGTGTTGCCCGTCTCCGGAGAAGTGACGGTCGACGGACGGCCGCTGTCGGCGTTGCGGCGCGGTCAGGTACCGTTTCTGCGGCGCAAGATCGGCGTCGTCTTTCAAGACTTCAAGCTGCTGCATCAAAAGACCGTGTGGGAGAACGTCGCGTACGCTTTGCAGGTGACCGGCGCCGGCTCGCGGGATGTGCTGCGCCGCGTGCCCCGCACTTTGGAACTCGTCGGCATCGCGCACAAAAGCAAGATGTTCCCTTACGAGCTGTCCGGCGGAGAGCAACAGCGCACCGCAATCGCCCGCGCGCTGGTCAACAACCCGCTCATCCTGCTGTGCGACGAACCGACCGGCAACTTGGACCCCGAGACCTCGAGCGAGATCACGGCGCTGCTCGCGCGCATCAATACCAAGGGTACGACCGTCGTGGTGGCCACCCACAATCAGGCCGCGGTGGATCGGATGCGTCGGCGAGTGGTCCGCATGATAAACGGCCGAATCGCCCATGATGAAGAGCGAGGGCATTACCATATTGGACTGGGGTAAGGTGCGTTTTTTTTGCGGTGAAGTCGCGCAGAACTTCAGCCGCAACATAACGATGGCTCTGACGGCGATCGGCACCGTGACGATCTCCATCGTTTTGCTCGGCACGTTTTTGTTCTTGCGAGAGTCCTTCGATCTGGTCATGAGCAACATCACGCGCCAGGTGACGATCGCCGCCTACTTGCGAGATGATATCCCGCCCCAGCGACTGGCTCATGTCGTTCGCGTGCTGCATGCAGACCCGCGCATCGACAGAGTGCGCTTTATGCCCAAAAAAGAAGCCATGCGCCAACTGCGCCAAACCCTGCGCGGCAAGATGAATCTGGACGTGGTCAATTCCAATCCGTTGCCCGATGCGCTGATCGTCCACACGGTCACGCCGGACGAGGTGGCGCCGGTTGCGCAGGAGCTTGCCGGCTTGTCGATCATCAGGACCGTGAATTATTCCCGGCGGGTGACGGATACGCTGTTCAAAGCCGCCAAGGTTTTCAGCGCGGCGGGGCTCGGCATCGTCGGCTTGCTTTTCATCGCGACCACGCTGCTGATCTACAACACCATCCGGCTCACCGTGTTCGCTCGCCAGCGGGAGATCCACATCATGCAGCTCGTCGGCGCGACGCGTTGGGCGGTTCGCTGGCCTTTCGTCTTCGAAGGCGTTTTATCCGGACTTTTCGGGGCGGCGTTAGGAGTGGGACTCTTAGCGGCCGGATACCGCTATCTCGCTCCTAAACTCACCTTGAGTTTGCCGTTCGTCCCTTTGAAGCTCGCCAGCATTCCGCTCGCGCATCTAGCCGTCGAGCTGCTGGCCGTCGGGGCGCTTGTCGGTATGCTCGCGAGCCTGTTCTCCGTCAGCAGGTCGCTGCAGGCGGCGTGACAGTCAAGGGATGCGCCGCCCTCGCAATGGCGCTGCTCATCCTCATGCGTCCGAGCCCCGCGGCCACATCCAATCCGATCGTCGAAAAGATCAAAGAGAAGCAAGCGCAGATCGAGGCGACGCGCCAGAAGCTTGACGCCAGCCGGCAGAAGCTTCACGCGGCCCGCTTCCGCGTTCAAACCGTCTCGCAGGAATTAAACGATACGCAAGTCGCCATCGGTCGCGTGAGCGGCTCCATCGACGCCCTGACCGGCTCTATCGCAACGACGCGCGAGAGGTTGGATCTCAAGCGCCGTCGCCTGGCCGACACGGAGAAGCGCCTGGATCGCCACCGTACCGCGTTGGACCGCCGCCTGGTGGATGTGTACGAATACGGACCGGCTTCGTATTTGGAAGTGCTCTTCGCGTCGACATCATTCATCGATTTTCTCGAACGCTGGGATTTTCTGCGCTACATCATCATAGGGGACTCATCGCTGATCCAAGCGATCAACGGCGAGGCGGTCAAATATCAGCGGCTGGTGGCCGACCTTGAGACGGAAGAGCATTCTTTGGACGCTCAAGAGCAGGACCAAGAGCGTCAGCGGATGGAGCTGTCGAGCCTGGCCGGTCAACGCAGCGCGCTGCTCGCTGTGGCACGGGCCCAGCGAAACGTCGTCGCGCAGCAGGTCTACGAACTCGAGGGTCTGACCGCGGCTCAAGAAGCCCGGCTGCAGGACCTTATACGCGAAAAGCAGCGGGAAGACGCCGAAGCCGTGGCGCGCGCTCGCCTCGCAGCAGAGCAGGCCCGCCGAGCGGCAGCCATCGCTGCCGGTGTGCCGTTACCTCCCGAAGGGCCCAACGGCCCGGTTCTATTCATGTGGCCGGCTCACGGCGCCATAACTTCACCGTTCGGCATGCGGACCGACCCGGTCACGGGCCGCTATCAGCTGCATTCGGGGATCGACATCGGCGCGGGCTATGGCACGCCGATCATGGCTGCGGCGGACGGTGTCGTCATCTACGCCGGCTGGTACGGAGGCTACGGCAACGCAATCATTTTGGATAATGGCAGCTCCCTGTCGACGCTTTACGCTCATTGTTCGGCCATGTACGTCTCGCCGAACCAGCACATCCAGCGCGGGCAAGTCATCGGGGCGGTCGGAGCCACCGGCTGGGCCACCGGGCCGCACCTTCACTTTGAAATTCGCGTTAACGGAGTGCCGGTCAATCCTCTGAGCCGGCTGTAGGGTTAGGCAAAGCCTATGTAGCCAAAGTCCGTCCGATGCGGCCACGCAGGGCCGTCACGGCCTGGGACCGCCGCAACCGATAGGGGAATAAAAGGGTCCGCAAGAAATAGGAGACGGCAACTGTCCTCCCCATTCCATGGAAGGGGTCCCCGGGCTACTATTGTGTCGCTGAATCCACGTGCGCTAGCGGCTCTCACAGCCGTGATCGTGGCGGCGTTGGCCGCCTTGACTCTCGAAAAGCATTACGTCCGTCCCGTAGCCGGGCACGATTCTCTTTTGGCGTTCACGACGAACGGCGAACGCCGCGACTTCGCGGTGGGCGGGATGCCAGTATCCCGCGCCGATGACCCGCGCAACGGAATCGACGTCCTGGATTTCACGTTCGACAAAGTGCGAGGCTCCTATTACAAGCCGGTCGTCGACGCCGATCTGCTCAACGGCGAGCGCAAGGGGCTCACGGATTTTCTCAAGAGCAAGCACTTCTCGGCCCAGTTGCCCGGGGTGCCGGTGGGCTTGCAGAACGACGCCTCCGCGGACGAGACGCAGGCCAACGACATGCTCACCCAGGCATTCAACAAATACGGTTCCAAGGTCGGCGACCAAGATCTCTCGTTTGCCGCGGTCTCGGGAATGCTGGGGTCGCTCGGTGACCCGTATACCGTCTTCTTAGCGCCGCGCGAGATGCGCTCGCTGACGGAACTCATCAACGGCGGCGATTTTGGCGGCATCGGGGTCTACATCGGACAAGACCCGAAGACTCGCCAGACGATGATCATCGAACCGATTCTCGGCACGCCGGCCGATCGCGCTGGCTTGCGACCGGGCGACATCATCGTCTCCGTTGACGGTCGGCTGACGAAGTCTCTCGGTTTGGACCCCGTTATGAACGTCATTCGGGGCAGAGCCGGATCGACGGTTCAGCTGCTCGTCAAGCGCGGAAATGCGCCGGCGAAGGTCTACACGGTGGTGCGCGAACAGATCCACGTTCCTTCGGTCCAATCAAAAATGCTCGGAGATGGCGTCGGGTACATCCAGCTCGTGGATTTTGGCGACACATCGGCCAAAGAAGTCTCTACCGCGCTGGATACGCTGCTGAGGAAAGGCGCCAAGGCCTTCATTCTCGACCTGCGCAACAACGGCGGCGGCTTGCTGCAAGCCGCGGTTGATGTCTCATCAAAATTCGTCGCCGATGGGCCCATCGTTTCGACGATCGACCGGCAGGGCCAAGTGACCACGCAAGATGCGAACCAGGACGCCATCGCGCCGCATCCGCTGGCCGTCCTGGTGAACCAATATAGCGCGAGCGCCTCCGAAATCACCGCGGGAGCCATTCAAGACTCCAAAGCGGGCGTGCTGATCGGTACCAAGACTTTCGGCAAGGGCGTCGTGCAGACGATCTTCGATTTACCCGGCGGCGGCAGCGCAATCAAAGTCACGACCGCTCGCTATGTGACACCTTCCGGCCGCGACATAAACAAAAAGGGTATCGCGCCCAACGTTTCCGTCCCGATGGATCCGAGGGCTATCATCCAGCCCAAAAAAGACGTCCAATTGAAAGCTGCTCTGGACTACCTGAAAAAGCAGCTTGCCCTGAGCTCGAAACCGTAGGAATGATATGATGCTGTCTGTCCGCCGCCCTTATTGGATCGCCCTTTGCTTAGCCGCTACGCTCTCCGGCCTCGGGCCCACCGCGCTTGTGCCATCGGCCGCGCTCGGCGCGCCTGATGTGAACCGCTCGATGGTGGACTATTCTTTCGCACGGGCGTCGCTCGAGTTCTACAAACAGACCGGCGACCAGGTGCTGCTCGACGGCGCGGTCGCGGGCTTGCGCGCGGCGGTGCGTCAGCATGGCGGCGATCCCGAAAAAATCCCTGCTTTACACCAAGCGCCGAGCGCGGACCTCGACTTGGCTTCCCTTAACCGCGACCTTGCCCTGGCCAACAAGCAGTTCGGGGCGACGGTCGGCGAAAAAGAATTGACCTACGCGGCTATCAAGGGCGTCATGGAGTCGCTGCACGATCGTTGGACGGTGTTCCTCGATCCCAAAGAATACAAGAGCCTCAACGAAGGTCTCGACGGAGGCAACTTCCCGGGCGTGGGCGTGGTCATCGATGTCGACCCGATGACGAAGGCGCTGCTCGTCGTGCAGACGATCGACGGCGGACCGGCCCAAAAAGCCGGCATCCAGCCGGGAGACGTAGTGCTGACGATCGACGGCAAGACGACGAAGGGCTTGACCACAGCGGACGACAGCAAGATGATCCGCGGCCCGGCAGGGACATCGGTCCAGCTGACGGTGCAGCGGCCTGGGACGCCTGGGCCGCTCTCGTTCACGATCACGCGCGCCACGATCCACACGCCGAGCATCTTCGCCCGCGTCCTCAACGGCAACGTCGGGTACGTGCGCGTCGTGGTCTTCGGTCTGACGACCGGCCAGGAACTGTCGCAGGCGCTGGATCGCCTGGACAAGGCGGGCGTCAAGGGTTATATTTTGGATTTACGCAACAACGGCGGCGGTTATCTCAACGCGGCCATCGACGTTTCCTCGAAGTTCGTTCCCGAAGGGCCGATCGTGTCGATCGACAGCCGCACGAAGCCGCTGACGACCTTCGATGCCGAAAACTCCGCCATCGCGCCCCGTCCGCTCGCGGTTCTCGTCAACGAGTACACGGCCAGCGCGTCTGAGATCACGTCGGGCGCTATTCAAGATTCCCATGCCGGCGTGCTCATCGGTACGAAGACGTTCGGCAAAGGGGTCGTGCAAACGATTTTCCCGCTGCCGGACGGAAGTGCGATTAAGATCACGACGGCGCGATATTTGACCCCGAGCGGCCGCGACATCAACACGGTCGGAATCGAGCCCAACATCGTGGTGGCGGACACCAAGCCGGCAGATATGGGGAACGTCGCTTTGGACTCGCAGCTTAAGCGCGCTCTCTCCTATGTCGGGGGCCAGATCGGCAACCCGGTCGCGGCGCCCGCCGCCAACGGCCACCGCTAAAACAAGCAGGCGGAGCCGGGCGATGGAGCAACGGCGGCCGGTTTCGGAGCCGGTGTGGGCGCCGACGGCCGGCTATATCGCAAATGCCAACATCACCAAGTTCATGGATGCCGCGGCGGTCGGCGGCCTCGACGACCTTTGGGACTGGGCGCGTCGAGACATAGCGGGTTTTTACGACGCGCTTTTGCCCCACATCGGTCTTGAATGGTCGGCCCCTTACGAGCGAACGCTCGATTTATCGCGCGGTAAACCGTTTGCGACGTGGTTCCGGGGAGGCGCCTATAACGCGTGCGTCAACTGCGTGGATAAACACGTCCGCGCCGGCCGCGGCGGCGAACTGGCTCTTAGCTGGGAAGATGAGGAGGGCCGTTCGCGCCGCCACACCTTTGACGAGCTCTTGCGCGACGTCTGTCGAGCGGCGGGCGCGTTGCGGCGATTGGGCATCGGGGAAGGCGATCGGGTCGGCATCTATATGCCGCTCGTCCCCGAGGCGGCGATCGCTTTGTTGGCCATCGTGCGCATCGGAGCCGTGGCCGTCCCGGCTTTTTCCGGCTATGGCGCGCAGGCGCTGAGCGCACGCCTCGGCGATGCGGGTGCCAAAGCGCTGATAACGGTGGATGGGACCCGACGCCGCGGACGCAACGTCGACATGAAGCAGATCGCCGACGCTGCCTTAGCCGAACTCCCCGGCATCGAAAAGGTCGTCGTGTACCGGCGGACCGGCGCGAGCATCGCCTGGAAAGAAGGGCGTGACGTCGACTGGAGCGCGGCGCTTGGCGACGAGGCGCCATTTTTAGAAGCGCAGCGGACCGATGCCAACGCGCCATGCATGATACTGTACACATCCGGCTCGACCGGAAAGCCCAAGGGCGCTGTCCACGTCCACGCGGGCTTCCCCGTGAAGGTGCAGATCGACCAGTATTTATGCTTCGACGTGAAACCAGGCGATCGCATGTTGTGGTACACAGACATGGGTTGGATGATGGGTCCTTTTTTGATATTCGGAGCGCTCGGACTCGGAGCGGCAGCCATTTTGTACGACGGGATTCCGGACTATCCACGTCCAGACCGCCTGTGGGAATCCATCGCCGCACAGCGAGCCACGCATCTGGGCATCGCGCCGACGGCCATCAGGTCGCTGATGGTTCACGGCGACGCCCAGCCCGCGCGTCACGATTTGTCGGCGCTGCGCATTTTGGGTTCCAGCGGCGAGACATGGAACCCGGAACCATACAAATGGTTTGGAAAGGCGGTCGGCGGCGGCAGGGCGCCGATCATAAATTACTCGGGCGGTACGGAGATCAGCGGTGGTATTTTGGGTTGCTTTCCGATCCGCCCGCTGGCCGCGTGCGCTTTCCACGGACCGGTGCCCGGCATGGACGCGGACGTCGTCGACGAGCGGGGCCTGCCCGTACGCGGACAAGTAGGCGAACTCGTGATCCGTCAGCCCTGGCCGGGTATGACCAACAGCTTTTGGCGCGATGACAAGCGCTATCTTGAAGCATATTGGGCGAGGCTGAAAGACACTTGGGTGCACGGAGACTGGTGCAGCATCGATGACGCCGGCTACTGGTACATCCATGGCCGCTCGGACGATACGATCAACATCGCCGGCAAGCGAGTGGGGCCGGCCGAATATGAGAGCGCTCTTGTCGCGCACAAAGCGATTAAGGAAGCTGCGGCGGTCGCCGTGCCGGACGCGATCAAGGGTGAAAGCGTCGTCTGTCTGGTAGTGGCGCGCTCCGGTTCGGATGTGGGCGAGCCGTTGCGATCGGAGCTCAACCGGCTCGTCGCTGCATCGCTCGGTAAAGCGCTGGCTCCGCACGCCATCAAGTTCGTGAGCGACTTGCCCCGCACGCGCAACGGAAAGATGATGCGCCGCATTGCCCGAGCGCGCTACTTGAAGCTGGAAAACTTGGGCGACCTTTCCGCGCTCGAGAATCCCGATTCGCTCGAAGCGATCGACGCCGCCACATAACGCATGGAGCGCCGCCAATATAGCGCCGCTAATGTAGTGCCGCGGCTTTAGTCGCGGCCTCTAACCGCTAATGTAGCGGCGCGACTTTAGTCGCGCCTTTATTTCCATGCGTCGTACCCGCCGCAAAACGGATATTCGCCACGCTCCTTCACAAGCCCGCCGCGCACAGGATTCGATAAGATGTATTTGACGAATTCATCTGAGGCTTCATAGTCTCTCACTATTCGATCGTAAAACCCCGCTTGCCATTTTATGGTGATTCTTAAGGCC
This sequence comes from Vulcanimicrobiota bacterium, assembly GCA_014304875.1. GTDB lineage: Bacteria > Vulcanimicrobiota > Vulcanimicrobiia > Eremiobacterales > Eremiobacteraceae > Mawsoniella > Mawsoniella australis. The sequence continues at coordinate 3,835 of JACRUD010000208.1, read as the reverse complement.
TTGCATCGCTGTCCGATGATGCGCTTTATCGTCGCGACTATGACTCCCAGAGTCGGCGCATCGGCGCGGGTCCGACACAATATGTGAATGTGGTCAGGCATTACGGCATATGCGTGCAGCTAGAACCATTGTTTGTGTCTTAGTTCCAAGATGGCATCCCGCGCTGCCGTGGCGGGGCTCTGGTAGGCGAATGCGCGACGTCGGTCACGCGTGCAAAACGTGACGAAGTACGTGCGAATTAAACTGTAGTCTACGTTGGGGAGCCGTGGCGGGCGGCGAGAGGCCATCTTCATATATCGCCCCGCTCGCGTAGTGCGTCTAGACCTGAGGCGCGACTGAAGTCGCGCCGCTACATAAAAATGCTGAGGCCGCGACTAAAGCCGCGGCGCTCCATGGGCTGGCGTTACATTGGTAGGGTCGTGCTTTCGCATGCTGCGTGCGGCCGCGACCATGTTTTCCAAAGCCGCCACGACCTCTTCCCAACGGCGCGTTTTTAGACCGCAATCGGGATTGACCCAAAGCTGGTCAGACGGCACGACGCCGGACGCCTTGCGAAGCAAAGCGAGCATCTCTTCCGTCGAGGGTATCCGGGGTGAGTGGATGTCGTACACGCCGGGTCCGATCTCATTCGGATAGCGATACTGCCCGAACGCATCCAGCAATTCCATTTGCGATCGCGAACATTCGATGGTGATCACGTCCGCGTCCATGTCGGCGATGGACGGCAAAATGTCGTTGAATTCCGAGTAGCACATATGGGTGTGGATCTGGGTGACATCGGCTACTCCCGACGATGCGACCCGGAATGCGCGAACGGCCCAAGCCAGATAGGCGCCCCAGTCTCGTCTTTTGAGCGGTAAGCCTTCCCGCATGGCCGGCTCGTCGATTTGGATCAACTTTATGCCGGCATGCTCCAGATCGATGACTTCGTCTCGAATCGCAAGCGCGATCTGCAAGGCCGTGTCGGATCGCGGCTGATCGTCGCGGACAAACGACCATTGCAAGATCGTGACCGGTCCCGTCAACATGCCTTTCATCGGACGACTGGTCAGCGACTGCGCATACGAGCTCCATGAAACCGTCATCGGTCCAGGCCGCGAGACGTCCCCGAAGATTATCGGAGGTTTGACGTAGCGGGAACCGTAGCTTTGGACCCAGCCGTTTTTGGTAAATGCGAACCCATCTAGTTGCTCGCCGAAATATTCGACCATGTCGTTCCGCTCGGCTTCGCCGTGAACGAGGACGTCCAAACCCAGCCGTTCCTGCTCGCGCACCGCATGTTCGATCTCGCTTTTGATCGTCTGTTCGTATGCACGCTCGTCGAGCTGACCGCGCCGCAATTTCAGGCGGGCTTCGCGTATCGCCGAAGTCTGCGGGAAACTGCCGATGGTGGTCGTGGGAAACGCCGGCAGCTCCAATATCCGCCGTTGCGCCTCCTGACGCGCCGAGTACGGGCTGCGGCGCCGCGCGTCGTCGGCGGTCAGCACGGCGAGCCGATCCCGCAAAGCCGCCTTTTTCGTGCGCGGCGATGCAAGCCGGCTCTGGCGTGCCTTGTCCGATGCCGACAAGGCTGCGGCGGCCTTGTCTCGGCCGCCGTCCAGCGCCGTCTTTAAAATGAAAACTTCATGGAGCTTTTGGACCGCAAACGCCATCCACGACTTTATATCGGCTGCCAGCGAGTCTTCCGCGCTGAGGTCGATGGGGCTGTGCAGCAGACTGCACGATGGCGCGATCCATAGAAGGTCGGAGCCAAGCTTGCTCTTCGCGCGCTCCAGCAAAGTCAGCTCGGACGAGAGATCGGTGCGCCACACGTTGCGCCCGTCGACGACTCCGAGCGACAGCACCTTAGCGCCGGGCTCACCTTGCAGGAATGCTTCCAGCTGGTGCGGCGCTCTGATCAGATCGAGATGAACGCCCCCGACGGGCAATGCGCAAATTTGAGACGCGCATTCGGCCACGGAATCGAAATAGGTCCCAAGCAAGATCTTCGGGCCAGCGAGCGCCAAACGCTCATAGGCCGTCGATAAACCCCTAAGCCATTGCTCGTCTAATCCCACGGCCAAGGCCGGTTCGTCTAACTGCGCCCACTCGATTCCCATCGCGGCGAAGCGGTGGAGAATTTCTTCGTAGACCGGCACAAGGCGATCGAGCAGATCCAGCCTGCTGAAGCCATCGTTGTGCGCGCCGCGTTCTTTTCCTAACCACAAGAACGTCAGCGGCCCCACGATGACGGGCTTAGGCCGCGCCCCCAGAGCCTGGGCCTCTTTGGCCTGTTCGAAAAGAGCGCTGCCGGAGAGCGCAAAGCGGGTGTCGGACCCGAGTTCCGGCACGATGTAATGATAGTTCGTATCGAACCATTTCGTCATTTCCATGGCTTGCGCAGTCGCCGTTCCGCGCGCCATCGCGAAATATGTCTCCAGCTCTACTTTTCCGCCGCCGAAACCGTAGCGCACGGGCACCGCGCCGGTGAGAGCGCAGACATCGAGGATATGATCGTAGTATGAAAAATCGCCGACCGGAACGTAATCCATACCAGCGGCCAGCTGAAGAGACCAATTTTCCGCGCGGACGGCGCGACCGGTCTCCTCCAAGACGTCGGGTCCGATCTCACCCTTCCAGAAGCGCTCGAGCGCTTTTTTTATTTCTCGGTTGCGCCCGATGCGCGGAAAACCTAGATTATGGGCGATAGACAACTGCTGACACCTCGCATTTCCCAAAGAGGCGACCACATCGCTGCTTGCGGTCTCGTCGTCAGAGAGAACGGACCTAAAGGTCCGTGGCTACATACGGTTTGGAGGAAAGCCGGCCGAAGCGCTATTTGCCCAGGATCCGACGGGCGATGACGATGCGCTGGATCTGCTGCGTGCCTTCGTAGATCTGCGTGATCTTCGCGTCACGCATCATGCGCTCCACGGGATACTCCGTCATGTATCCATAGCCGCCCAACAACTGGACGGCATCGGTCGTGACTTTCATCGCGACGTCCCCGCACTTCAGTTTGCAAAGCGCCCCCCAGTAGGTGACGTCGGGCGATCCCTCGTCGCATTTGCGGGCCGCCTCGTAGAGCAACAGGCGCGCCGCCTGGACTTCAAGGTCCATGTCGGCGACCATCCACTGCAGCCCTTGCTGTTTTGCGAGCGGTTTGCCAAAAGCCACGCGCTCGCGCAGATACGCTGCCGCGAAATCTAGCGCTCCCTGCGCGATGCCGAGCGCCTGCGCTGCGACTCCCGGCCGGGATTTGTCCAGCGTGGCCATTGCGATGCGAAAACCTTCGCCTTCGGTTCCCAGTCGTCGATCGGCCGGAATGCGGCAGCTATCCAAAACGACTTCGTTGGTCGGCGATCCGCGGATTCCCATCTTATGTTCGACTTTGCCCAGCTTGAAACCGGGGTCGTCGGTGTGGCAGACGAACGCGGAGACCCCTTTGGGCCCTAGCTCTTTGTCGGTCATTGCGAAGACGATGCAGAGATCGGCGACCGCCACGTTGGTGATGAAGACCTTCGTGCCGTTGAGGACGTAAAAATCGCCTTCACGGACCGCCGTGGTTCGCATGTTGGCGGCGTCGGATCCTGACGTCGGCTCCGTCAGAGCGTAGGACGTCATGAGTTTGCCGCTGGCCAAATCGGGCAGGTACTGGCGCTTTTGCGCCTCGCTGCCGGCGATCATGATGGGTAGGGCGCCCAATTCCTGAACCGCGACGATCAATGAAGACGAGGCGCATGCTTTTGCGATCTCCTCGACTACCTTGACGTAGGTCAGGAAGCTCCCAAGCCCGCCGTACTCTTCGGGAAAGGGAACGCCCAACAGATCGTTGCGAGCGAATAGATCGCGCAGG
>JACRUD010000048.1 GCA_014304875.1 Vulcanimicrobiota bacterium | reverse complement strand
CTGCCGCGATGATTCCCAACATGAACGCTGGCAATGACCCAAAAATCCGCGACGGGTAAGGAAGTAAAAGGGTGTACTGAGTACGAGCCTACTCCGACGGCCGCGAATAAGATCGGAGAACGAATCCAAAGCCACAGCAAGCATGGGAAGGCAAGGTACCAGCGGAATTCTATCGCCAAAGTCCAAAACGAACCGCATAGCTCATTTTTTGGATCGATAAAGAGCAATTGCTGCACGGCAGAAAATGCCGTCGGCATTTTGACGGTCGGCCAGGGCAGCTGCGATCCCGCGCCGACAACCGCAAGGGCGACGATGAGGATGACGGCAAACGCGCACCAAAATGGCGGCCCGATGCGCAGAATCCGTCGCCCAAAAACATGCGGTAAACTGAAATCGGCAAAGCCCGTTCGTCGCAGCCGCTGCAGTATCGGATAAGCCAGGCACAGTCCAGATATGACGAAGAAGAGATCGACTCCGTGTGCCCCTTCGTACAACATGTGGAACAGGCTGCTGTGATGATAGTCCAACGTATATTTCGCCGCGTGGCTTGTCACGACGGTCAAAATGGCGACCGCGCGCAGACCATCGACATGAGGAAGCCGCTCCACTATCGCGCCGTGGCGCTCGAAGGGGCGCATACTGAACGGACCGCTTTCCGGCTCGTGTGCAAAAAAGATGAAAGCGAAGCGCCGGCCGCGGAACTGCGCCACGCCCGGTTCACAATGTTATCGACGGGTGAACCGCAAACGTTAAGCGCACGAGCGCAGCGCAAAGCTGCAAACGACGTGATCATGACCGGTGTCGCCGGCGCGCCAGCCGCGGGGAAAAGGAGTTATCGATGAGCGGAGTACGGGTACTCGTCGGCACGCGCAAGGGAGCCTTCGTCATGTCGTCGGACGGAAAGCGCGAGCGTTGGGACGTCAGCGGCCCGCACTTCGGCGGCTGGGAAATCTACCACCTGAAGGGCTCGCCCGCTGACTCCAATCGGCTGTACGCGTCGCAGACCAGCGGCTGGTTCGGACAACAGATCCAGCGCTCCAACGACGGCGGCAAGACGTGGGAGCCCGTAGGAAACGAATTCAGGTACGACGGTGTCCCCGGGACGCACCAGTGGTACGACGGCACCCCCCATCCATGGGAGTTCAAGCGGGTCTGGCATCTCGAACCATCTCTAGCCGATCCCGACACGATCTATGCCGGAGTCGAAGACGCCGCGTTGTTTCGCTCCACCGACGGAGGCCAGACGTGGAGAGAGCTAGCGGGTCTGCGTGGCCATGGATCGGGTTCTTCCTGGCAGCCGGGGGCCGGCGGCATGTGCTTGCACACCATCCTTCAGGACCCGGCAAACAGCGAACGCATCTTCATCGCTATCTCGGCTGCCGGTGTGTTCCGCAGCGACGATGCCGGCACGACGTGGAAGCCGGTCAACCGCGGGCTGAAATCCGAGTTCATACCCGATCCCGATGCAGAGGTCGGCCATTGCGTCCACCGTATCGCGATGCACCGATCGCGGCCCAGCGTGCTTTTCATGCAGAAGCACTGGGATGTCATGCGGAGCGACGATGCGGGCGACTCGTGGCAAGAAGTGAGCGGCAACCTGCCGAGCGACTTCGGGTTCCCGATCGACGTGCACGCGCACGAACCGGACACCATCTACGTGGTTCCCATCAAAAGCGACTCGGAGCACTATCCGCCCGACGGCAAACTGCGAGTGTACCGCAGCCGTACGGGTGGGCATGATTGGGAGCCGCTCACGAACGGCCTGCCGCAACGCGATTGCTACGTCAACGTGTTACGCGACGCGATGGCCGTCGACTCGCTGGACTCGTGCGGCGTGTATTTCGGGACCACCGGAGGCCAAGTGTACGCATCGGCCGACGCGGGCGACAATTGGGCGCCGCTCGTGCGCGATCTGCCGGCCGTCTTATCCGTTGAGGTTCAGACACTGCCATGATCCGAGTCGTGATCCCGCCCCATTTACGCACCCTGGCGCACGTCAACGGCGAGGTCCAAGTCGACGTCACCGGTCAGGCAACGCTACGCTCGCTGCTCGATGCGCTTGAGTCCTCGTATCCGGTGCTGCGCGGAACCATCCGCGACCACGTCACGCAGCAACGCCGGTCCTTCGTGAGGTTTTTTGCCTGCGAAGAAGATCTGTCGCACGAGCCACCTGACGCCCCGCTGCCCGACGCGGTCGCGCAGGGGGCCGAGCCTTTTCTGGTGGTGGGAGCGCTGGCCGGCGGCTAGGCGCTACATGGCCGATGGAGTGCGTATGTCCCCACTGTTGCACCGACCCGAAACCCTACTGTGCGTCGGGTCCAAGGATGACGCGCACGAAGTCTTTGGGCCGAATCCATTTGCTCACGGTCGACTTCACCTGATCGTTCGTGACGTTGATTTCGTTCCGCGCGTCGACGGTCGCTTGATTGAGCGGCAGTCCTAACTGGGCGTACCGGATCAGCTGCCGCGCGATTCCCGCGAAGCTCGCGACGCGCATCGGAATCTGCGAAACGAGAGACGCTTTGCCGCGCGCCAGTTCGTTTGCATCGAGCCCGTTTACGGAGAGGTCCTTGAGATCCGCCATGATAAGCGATTGCGCCTGATTGATCTTCCCAGGATCCGACGCGAATTGCACTTCGAACATCGAGCGGTTCTTTTCGAATTGCGCTTGCGAGGAGACGCCGTACACCAAACCGTGCACGTCTCGCACGTCGTGGAAGAGAATCGAGCTGCCGCCTCCGCCGAACGACTCGTTGGCAACGGAAAGCGGCGCGAAGTCCGGATCCGTCCGCTTTATCGCTGCGACCTGCGCGAGCCGAACTTGCGATTGAATGCGCTGCGGATCGGGAACGACCGCATCCGCCGGCGCGTTGTTCGGGACCGGCGGCAGTTCGACGACCGGCCTTGGGCCCGTCGCCCTCCACGCTCCGAAGTACTTCTCGAACGTGTCTTTGGCGCGCTGCGGATCGACATCGCCGACGACGACGATCGTCGTCATGTCCGGCCGATAGACGCCGGAGTAGTAGGTTTTGATATCGTCCGGTGTCAGCGACGAGACCGTTTGCGGAGTCGCGAAACGCTGCACCGGATCACCGGCGGGATAGAGCGCCTTGTTCAACGCCACCTGCGCCAAATGCTCCGGCGAGGCCACGACGCCTTGAACCGATCCCAGCTCCTCAGATTTTACGGCGCCGAAGCCGCTCGCCGGGAAAGCCGGGTGCAACTCTTCATCGGCAAGGAGCGCAACCCCGCGGTCGAAATTCTGCGAGAGCGATGTGAGCGAGAATGCTGTTCCGGCGTTGACTTCGGCGGCGATGTTGTCGAGTTCACTGCGTAGGGCGATGCGATCGAGTGTCGTGGTCCCGAAGGGAAGAAGACCAGACGTGACGTCGGCGATACCGTCCTTGCCGGCCGGTGCCTGGACCGCTTCGCTAGAATCGATCGAACCGCTGACCACGACGGTGCGCGAGACATGCTCTGGAACGACGATGAGGCGGATGACGTTCGAAAGCATGCTGTCGACTGGAGCGGTCGTCGAGGCGGGCACGGAGGTGTTCCGGAACGCTGCGAGCGCCCATTGTGGAAGCGGGTCATGGTGCAGCAGCGTCGCCCCGTGCTCGGGTCCGGGGGCCGTCGAACGGCCGGAACTCGCTGCCAGGGCGCCCGGAGTTTTGGGAGCCGCTATTCCGACGATCTCGTGTGCGGGAGCGACGTAGGAGCGAAGCACGCGATTTACGTCGGCGACGTTCACCCTCTTGAGGGCGGCCAATATCTCATCGGGCGACGATCGGCCTTCCACCGCAACCGCCTGGCTCCACTGAAAGGCGAGACCTTCGATGGAGTTTGCCTTGTACTCGGCCTGTGCGATCGCACGGTTCTTTTCCACCTCGACCAAAGCGCTGGGCACGCCGTTCTTGCGATAGTTGTCGAGCACGCCGCGCACGAGCGCAATCGCGTCCTCGGCTTTTGTCGTGACCGGCACGACCGCGAACGCGGCGGCCGATCCGGCCTGCGGATGGGTATCGAAATCGGTAAAACTAGCCTGCAAGGCTTTCCCTTGAGCGACCAATCCGAAGAGATCGGCACGCTGGCTGGACAGGACGTTTTCCAAAATCTGTCCGGCGGCATAGTCTTTGTTTCGATATCCGGGAAACCGGTAGGCGAGCGCTACGGCCGTATAGGGTTTATC
>JACRUD010000025.1 GCA_014304875.1 Vulcanimicrobiota bacterium | reverse complement strand
GACGTGCGCTTTGCGGTCTCCAAGTGCGACGATGCGCGCAAATTCTGCAATAAACTGTGGCAGGCGACGAGGTTTGCTCTGCAGGCCTTCCCCGAACTGGACGGCTCGCCAGCTCCGTTGCCCTTGCCACCTTTGGAGCAATGGACGCTGCCCGACCGGTATCTCATGGACCGCCTGCGATCCACCGTCTTGCAAGTCGACGATGCGCTGAACGGGTTTTCGTTCGCCGCCACGGCAACGGCGCTGTACGTTTTCGTCTGGAACGAATTGTGCGATATCTACATCGAGATCGCCAAAGACCGCGCGCCGACACGAGCTCCTATTTTGGCCCACGTTCTTTGCGCGTCGCTCCAGCTGCTGCACCCGATCATGCCGTTCATCAGCGAAGAGCTGTGGCAGCGGCTGCCCCACGAGGGCCGACATATCGGCGGGTCCGGCTGGCCCTCAGGCGCGGGAAGGCTCGACGAAGCCGCGCGCCGCGAGATGCAGCTGGTGCTTGACTTTGTGGAGACCGTGCGGGCCTTGCGAGCCGTGCCGAAGCTTCCATATCGCGAGCTGCGCGACGCGATCGTCGTCGGCGAACCCGGAGATCTGGAAGGTCTCCTTGAACGAGAATCGCAGGCCGTCAAGACGCTGGCTCGCGCCGAGAAAGTGCGTTTCGTCCGCGACGCCGCCGCCCGCCCCAAGCATGTCGTCTCGCGTCGTTTCGAATCGGTCGAGGTATTGCTCGAAGTGGACGCCGCGTTTATCGAAAGAGAACGCTCAGAACTCGCCATGGAGGCGGAGCGCAATCGCGTGCAAATCGCTGACATCGAGCGTAAACTCACGTCGTCGAACTTCGTGGCGAAAGCCCCTCCCGCTGTCGTTGAAAAGGAAAAGGCTCGACTAGCCGAGCTCCAGGCTTCGCTGGTTAAGCTGCGGGCGCGGTCCGAATCCGTTTGATGTTTCTGCCGCGATCAGGCCTATGGCGTTTTTTCGCCGTCGCTCCTCAGAGCGTCCCAGCGACGGTCGAAATCGGCGCGCAAAGCTGGGGCGCCGGAGCCGTATTCCGACGCGGCGGCGATGATGCCGATCTCCCGGGCGGCATCTAAGCCGTTTCGCGTTAGGTTATGAGACCCGACGTATATTTCGTCGCCTGAGTCGATGTATTTTTCGTGAAAGTACCCCGGCTCGACGACCCGCACGGCGACGTGCGCCTGGCGTAGGCGTTCGAATTCATGGGCTGCCCAGCGGCTATTGTTGTAGTCGCTCCCCACCAGGATGCGGTCGTGGCGGCGCGGCAGGCCGTTCCGCTCGATGAGCTCGTCCACGACTTTGGGGTCGGATAGATCTTCCATCGCGATGCGCAGATCGTTGGGTGAGCGCAGCAGCGCATCGATGCGCGCGCGGGTGGCGGTGTCCGGCCCGGAGACGACGTGGCCTGCCTCGGCCAGAGAACCGACCCGATCAGAAGCCGTGCTGCCATGAATCGCTCGCAGTGCCGCCGTGGCGTCGATGGGTGAAACTTCGTCGACGCATACCTGGCCGGGGCTATCGAAGCCCGAGCGGTCCAAGTTCGCGCAGGCCACCAAGGTTTCCACACCGTCTATCACGGCGGCCTTGCCGTGCACCAGCGTCTTCGGATCATCATCGACTTCGAAGAAGGCTCCTGGAAATTCGTGCATGAGGCGCTGCGCGGCGGCCGACGTCGAGCGGTTGCCGAGGTCGGCAAATTTGCCGGCATCTCCGGCGCATCGGGCCTTTGCCTCGTAGCGTTTGGGGAAGCCTTCGACGTGCAGGCACACGCGCACCCATGGCTTCGTGGCCAGCACCTCTTTGAGAGACCGTTCGATTTCCGGATCGTCGAGGCGGTACAATTCTGCCTCGATGGAGTACTGCGCCCCGCCAAATGCCCGGCAGAACGAATCGCGCGCAGCAGCTCCGAAGGTCACCTGCAGCTCGGCCACGTGTCCTATGTCCCACGCGGGCCGCAGCAGTAAAGCGGGCGCGACACAACGCCCCGTATATCGTGGGCGGATACGGCGCCTTCAGTGGACGAAGAGAAATACCACTCCGATGACCGCGATGAACGAACCGCTGAGCACTTCTCCGTAACGCTCGATCGGGCCCAAATTGACGCGCTGCAGCCCAGACGTCGATCCCAAGCAGAGGACGACGTACGTCGCGATCGTGGAGAGCGCAAAAGCCACCGACATGACGGCGATAAGTACGGTGCCGTATTTTGCGGCGGCGAAAAAGGCTGGAATGCCTTCGACCATGGGCGAGGATCCCAGGATTAGTAGGAGCGCGGTCCTGGCGGATGTGGAGTGTTCGTGCGAATGGGGCGGCGAAAAGAGCACGGCGCCTTCTGCTTCATGCCATTCGTCCGGCTCGTGCCAGTGCCAGTGCACGTGATCCAAGCCGGCATCGTGTGCGTGGGGGTGTGCGTGACCTCGCCGTTCCGTCCGTTTATCATCGCCGTGATGGCCGATGCCATGTTTTCCAGCCCCGGACTCGCCGCGAAGCTCGTTTAACGCACAGATAGTTATCCAAAGCCCAAACCCGATCAGGGCGATGCTCGTCGCCAAGTTGACAAAGCTAGCGAACCTGGCGGCGAAGGCGATTCCGGCCAGCCACACGATAAAGGCGATGGCAAGGGTCGACAGTGTGTGGCCGAGGCCTGCTCCAGCGGCGGCTCGGGCGATTTGCGAGCGCGACCACCCCCTTTGCCGGGCGATGAGCGTGATGGGCACCCAATGGTCCGGGACGAGTGTATGAAGGACGCCGACGCCGATGACCGCTAGAATCAGTACCGCGCCGCTGTGGGGCATGCCGCCACGGCTTAGGCGCGCCCTCCACTTTTCCGCTTTCCAAGGCCTTTTGACAGAACTGCCGCACGAGGTGTGGCGCCTCTGTTGCGACCTGCGGTATCGCTTTAGGGGCCGCGCTTGACGGCACATCGGTCTGACGACCTCACCGCCCCGTAACGGTTGCCCCTAGGCCGGGTCATATTGAGGATGGTTAGGTTGCGGCTTTCTTCATATGACGTCGTGTTCGCCGTTTGTCACATTTCGTTCGTTAGTATAATGGTTCAAAAAGATGGGATAATACAAGGTGAGCGAGGAGCATAACGAGCGGCACGTGGGCAGAAAAGACGCGGATGTTTCGCCGGCGACTAAAGCGGGCGACACGCCGGAGTGCGCGTGGTGCGGCAAAGAGATGACCGATTTGAACAAGTCGATCAGCGATTTTTGCTACGATTGTCAGAATAAGGTCGCGAACGACCGCTGGTATAGGACTCCCCCTCCAAAATAAGGCCGTCTCAGGCGTCCCGTTTCATGTGTGTGTTCAGTCCGCGGGCCTTCGGCCCAACTCTATCGTATTAAACGAGGCTAGGCGTGTCAGGTGTTTTCATCGCCATGGACGCGGCCAAGAATGTGAGACGGGGCCCAGACATGCAAACGAAACAGCGCATTTCAGCTCAAGACGCCGATAAAGTGCTGGCGGCAAAGGCGCTGCTCTATCTTTCAAAATCAAGCGATTCGGTGCTCATCGCCCATGTCGCCGCACACCTTAACGTGCCGGCCGCCGTGATGTCGCGAGTCCTCACCCTACTGGATGATGGCGGTTTGGTCGACTGGACCGACGCCGATGCGATCTGCTTGAGCAAAAAGGGACGCCAACGCATGGTCCCCCGCTATACCCTTCGCGATGCATACCGTGCAACCTGATTGATGTATGGTCTGAGCGCAGCCGCAGCGGTTCTTAACGTCATCGTCTAATGTTTCAGCGCACCGACCGTCGTGACGTACCAGCTGGCTGCGCCAACAGGCGTTGAGTTCTGCGGCAGGACCGCTTCGAAGTTCAGGATGAAACCGTTGGCACCTTGATTGCTGACGTGGTGCGATGCCAGAAACGCGAGATCGACGTTGCCGCTGTGGGCGACGTTTCCCAAACCGTCGTCGGTATATTCGTCGCGTAGCCCGAGCATGCCATGATGGCTCGCAAACGGCTGGTAGAGTTCACCGGAAAAGGCGGCGTGGGTCGCAGACAGCAGTCCCGCTCCCGGATGGTCGTCGAATCCTCGCTGGTAGATGACCAGAGCGCCCGGCAGATGTGCCTGCGGATCCAGCTGTGCTATTGGGCACCATATTTAGAATACTGCCTCAAGCTCCCTGGCCTTGATTTAACATTAGCCCTCCGTCAATGACGAACGTGCTACCCGTAACATATTCCGAGTCTTTTGAGGCGAGGTATACAGCCAGA
>JACRUD010000045.1 GCA_014304875.1 Vulcanimicrobiota bacterium | reverse complement strand
GTTGGGTATAATGGAGTTGATAGGCTAGGCGCCTGCTGCCCACACCGGCGAAAGGAGCGACTTCCATGCAAGAGCGCACGACGATCGTCAAGGACGGCAACCGCGGATCCTCGGCAGGAGTTTTCGCAATCGTCGCTATCATCGTCATAGCAGCGATCGCTCTAATGGTCTGGCAGCCGTGGAAGTCCACCTCGACGACCACCGGCTCCACCACGCAAAACTCGACTTCGACTGTGACCCAACCGGCAAATCCTGCAGGCGGCGCAACTCCCTAGACTTCCCGGCAGAGCGGGGGAGTCGCCCTTCCCAGAGGCGTTGCGGCGCGCCGACTTACGGGTATAACTTCCGCGAAATGCAGTTTGCAAACTCCGGCGAACCGGCAGTCGTGCGGTGCAGCTTGCGGTCTTTTTTCCTGCGGTGCGTGCCCTGCGGCCTCGCCTTGTCCGGTTGTGGGTCTTACGGGCCGCCTGCAGGCTCGACTCGCCAGGCACAAGCGATCCATGGACTTTGGGGAGTCCTGCTTTGGACCGGCATCGCCGTCGGTATCATCGTTTACGCGCTCATCTTGTGGTCGGTCTTGCGTTACCGAAACCGCAGCGACGCGACGCCGCCCCCTCAGTTCACCGGTAATCCACCCCTTGAGATAACCTGGACGGTCATCCCGCTCTTGATCGTCGGCGTGCTATTCTTTTTGACGTACCGAGTGGAGCGATACGTTCAGGACGTTTCGCCGCATCCGGCCGTCACGGTCAACGTGACCGCATTTCGCTGGTCGTGGCGCTTTCTTTACCAAGGCAGCGGTAAGGCCATTGCCGGTACCCCGGACCAGCCGCCGCAGCTCGTGCTTCCGGTGGGCCAAACGGTCCGCGTGATCGTGACATCGCAGGACGTCGTTCATTCCTTTTACGTTCCGGAATTTCTCTTTAAGAGGGACGCGATTCCAGGCGTCAAGAACGCTTTCGATTTGGATATCGCGAAGCCCGGAGTGTACCGCGGGGAATGCGCGGAATTTTGCGGGCTCAGCCACGCGCGGATGCTGTTCACCGTCAAGGCGGTTCCCGCGGCGGCCTTCGCATCCTGGATGCAATCTAGATGAATGGAACCGTCGCCGAAGCCGTGCGGCCTCCGCGAAAAGCTCAAAGCGCCGACTTCGTCGCGTGGCTGGTCACGACCGACCATAAGCGTATCGGCGTGCTGTACATGTGCACGAGCTTCGCGTTTTTCTTGATCGCCGGCATCTTGGCTCTCGCGATTCGCGCGCAGCTCGCCGCACCCGGCCTGAGCGTCGTAGGGCCGCATGCCTTTAACGAACTGTTCACGCTGCACGGCACAGCGATGATCTTCCTCTTCGTCGCTCCGTTCGGGCTGGGGCTTGCGAACTATCTCGTACCACTGCAGGTGGGGGCGGCCGACATGGCGTTTCCCCGGGTCAACGCGCTTTCGTACTGGCTTTTCGTAGCAGGCGGACTGACGGTGTTTTCGGGCGCCGCCACAAATGGAGGAGCCGCTGATGCCGGCTGGTTCGCCTACGCGCCGCTTTCGGATATCCGCAACGGCTCCGGGGCGGGCATGGATCTTTGGATCGTCGGCCTATTGATGGTCAGCGCAGCGTCAATCATGACGGGCATCAATCTACTTGCCACGTCGCTTCTCTACCGAGCGCCCGGGATGACGATGTGGCGGTTGCCGGTGTTCACCTGGGAGATGATCGTCACGTCGATCCTCATATTAATGGCGTTTCCGCCCCTAGCCACCGCGCTGGCCATGGTTTTCGTGGATAGACGCTTGGGCGGGCACTTCTTCGATGCCGCGCACGGGGGCAATCCCATCCTTTACCAACACCTTTTTTGGTTCTTCGGACACCCGGAAGTCTACATCATGATCTTGCCCTTCTTCGGAGTCGTGAGCGAGACGATTCCCGTCTTTTCACGCAAGCCGGTGTTCGGCTACGTCGGTTTGGTGCTGTCCGCGCTTGCCATCGGCGGCCTCTCGGTCGGCGTGTGGGCGCATCACATGTTCGCAACCGGCGCGGTGACGAATTCATTCTTCTCCGCGGTATCGTTCCTCATCGCGGTGCCGACGGGAGTGAAGTTCTTCAATTGGATCGGGACGATGTGGCGCGGCCAGCTGACCTTCCCCACGCCCATGCTGTTCTCCATCGGCTTTTTGCTGAATTTCCTCATCGGCGGTATCACCGGGGTCATCATGGCGTCACCGCCGGTCGATTTCCATATCGAAGACACCTACTTCATCGTCGCTCATCTGCACTACGTGCTGATGGGAGGCAGCGTTTTTGCGATCTTCGCTGCCATCTATTTCTGGTTTCCGAAGGTCTTCGGTTTCCGACTCGGGGAGACGCTGGGGAAGTGGTCGTTCTGGATGATGTTGCCGGGCTTCAACCTCACGTTTTTCCCCATGCATGTGCTCGGCTTGTGGGGCATGCCGCGCCGAGTCGTTACCTATCCCGCGCTAGCCGGTTGGGCGCACCTCAACCTGCTGGCGACGGCCGGCTCCGTCCTTCTTGCACTCGGAGTCCTGCTCACGGTGGTCAACGTCTGGCTGTCATCACGGCGGCCGACGCCCGCCGGTGACGATCCTTGGGGCGGCTACTCCCTGGAATGGGTGACGACCTCGCCGCCGCCCGAGCACAACTACGAATGGATACCGGCGATTCGATCCGAGCGCCCCGCGTACGACATGCGGCAAACGGCTGCAAAGGCGCCGTGAAGACCGGCACGCGTATGTTCTTGTCGTCGGCCGCCTTCGGAGCCGCCATCGCCTCGATCTATTGGTACGTATCGCACGAGACGGTCGGCACGATGCTGCTGGCGCTGATCGGCGTGGCGCTGTTGTTCGTCGCGGCGTATATTTTCCTCACGGTTCGCGGCGACCGACGGCAGGTTGCAGCCGACGCGGCCGACGCGCAACCTCAAGACGCCGCGGGCGAGATCATCGGACCGTTGCCGGCGGAGAGCGTCTGGCCGATCATGCTGGCGATCGGCGTCGTTTTGGCGCTGGACGGCCTGGTCTACGGTGTATGGCTTGCCGTGTTGGGCTTCATCTTCGCTACGTTTAGCGGCGTCGCGCTCTTTCGGGAGAGCCGCTGATTCGGAAAAGATTGTAGACTTCATGAGCTGACCGGCTCGGCGGCTCCGCGCTCGGTGCGCGCCCAAGCCGCCGCCGTCAGAAGCAAGGCGCCAAGCGACACGACTGCACCGCCTAGCCACATGATGACGCCGCCGTTCTGCTGGTCCAGCAGAGCCGACCCGTGCGACGCGGTTGCGGCGTAATGAGGATAAAGCACGCGGCGCGACTGCTCGATGATAGCCCCCAGAAACGCGGCCTGCGGCACGAAAGTGAAAAGATAGAGCAGGCGTAAGGGAAAGCTCATCCGCCAACGTGACGGGTCTCCCCCGATGACGGGAAACCAAAACAAAAGCGCGGCGGCAATGTACGCTGCATGTTCGGCGACGTGGACCAGCGGGTGATCCAAAGCGCTCTCGTACAAACTCGAAAAGTGGGACGCCCAAAGCACGACCAGCATCGCAAGCCAGCCGACGATGGGCTGCGAAAGCACTGTGGCGGGCCGCCCATGAAGCAGCTTTGCCCAGCGGCGCCGCCAAACAGGCGCAGCGGTGGTGAGCGCGAGTGTCGAAGGTCTGCTCAGCAGCAGCAACGGCGCCCACACCAGTAGCAGAAGCAGATGTTGAAGCATGTGCATGGCGAAAGAGGAGTCGGCCGCCCGGTCCATCGCCGTGGAAAAACATACGAACATGACGGCCATAGCGACAAGAAAACAAGACGTTTGCCAGGCCGGCCAGCGTCGGGGGACCCGGCGCTGCATGGCGTTCCAGCGACTCGCACGCACGGCGTAAACCGCGCCGGCGGATGCCAGCCCGACTGCTAATAGCGCGTCTGTCGGCCAGGGAACCAAGCTCAATCCGGCTTCAGCTACTTTCTTCGAATCCGCCGCTGGACGTGCGGCGCAACGTCACCCAGCGCGGCTTTGCGGAGGCGTGGACGTCCCGTTCCTTGAGGTCCGCCATGAATCGATACGCCGTCAACGCTGCGACCACGGGAAGGACGACGCACAAGACACGCAACACCGCGTTCAGGCCCTCAAGAGGCACATGCAAGAAGACGGACAGAACGTCGCCCCCACCGCCCGCCTGCAGCAAGATGAGAAACGTAAGAACCCCGACGCCGACTGCCGTGCGCCAGGGGACGTCGCGAGGGTGGTCAAGCAGATGGTGGGATGCCGAGTCACCGGTGATC
>JACRUD010000053.1:1772-4279 GCA_014304875.1 Vulcanimicrobiota bacterium | reverse complement strand
GCAGGAAGGCAAGCGCGAGCGGCAAGTTCGCGCGCTTTTCCGTAAACGCGACGATGATGAAGCTGGTACCGATTCCCACGCGCAGCGCCGTGACCGCGTAGCGCGCGAATGCTGGGGGCGGCTCGAGCCGCGGGAACATGAACCGATCGATAGCGATCGGTCCGCGGGCCGCCAAGAAAAAGAAAGCCGCAACGCCGAGATACAAAGCGCTGTCGAGCATCGATTGAAGGCCGGCAAGCGCTATTCCGGCGATCCATAACGCGGCCAGCGCCAGTGCTGCCAGCCGAGTGAAACCGCCGTAGAACAACGACAGGGCGACCCAGATCTCGACGAGACCGCAAAGATACGCCGGCGCGCCATGCAACCGAACGCTCGGCGACAACAGCACGCCGTGCGACCCGTTGTAAAACAACGGGATGGCAACGTGCAGGCCGATGATGAGCGGAAGCAGCGCGTAGACGATGCGCCGCCCTTGCGGCGTTGCGCCGAAGTGCTCGGGCGGTGGGATGAAATCACGTTGGCCGCGGGCGCGCCATAAGTAAGCCAGCGCGGCGGTGAGGGCCGCAACGGCGATCACGCACGCCAGCGGACCGGCCGAGAAGAACAAATCCCAACGCAGCGGGTACTTCCCGGCGTCGATGAACCATTTCTCGTGGGCGTCGGCCGCGATCGGGCAGACAGCCAGGGCGATGCCGGCCACGAGCGC
Source organism: Vulcanimicrobiota bacterium (assembly GCA_014304875.1). Taxonomy (GTDB): domain Bacteria; phylum Vulcanimicrobiota; class Vulcanimicrobiia; order Eremiobacterales; family Eremiobacteraceae; genus Mawsoniella; species Mawsoniella australis. The sequence goes on along the minus strand of JACRUD010000053.1, from coordinate 3,573 downwards.
CGCACGCCACGTGCGCGCGTTGCCGCTCAAGGCGATTCTTGGGTAGGCGGCGGGGTCTGTGACGCTATTTGCGTTGATGGACGCCGAATGGGTTGCCTTCGGGATCAGAGCACCAGCCGGAAGTGCAGCTATCCCCACCGTAGCGCCGCAGCAGCTTGCCGCCGAGTTGTTCGACGCGCGCGATCGCCGCTTCGGTGTCGGCGACCCCGAACACCGCTCCGCCCGAAGGGTCGCGCTTTGCGCTTGGGTCTCTGGCCAGCGCAAACGTGGCGCCGTCGGGCAGATCGTACTCGACGAAATACTCCGAGTTGATCGCGCCGGGCGTCAAGGCGAAGAGTTTTTCGTAAAACGAGCGCGCCCGCGTCATGTCATCGACGAGGTACATGACGAAATCGAAGCCGCGCAGGGCCATCGGTTGGTTCATAGCCAGGAGTTAGTTCGGGGGGCGGCGCGGCGGACCTTGGCCACCGGGCTGGCGGCGGGTCAACGCGCTGGTAGCCGAGTTAGCGCGAGGTATGCGCGTCGCTTTCCCGCTCGGGGTGCAGGCTGACGTACCGGCGCTCGGGCGAGTTGACGATCCACATCTTTTCGTCTGGATAGTGGTAGAATTCGCCGATCGGATTATCGGCGACGACAATGACGACAAGATCCTCAGCGCCGTCGTTGACGAGCTGGTGCGCCTCGCCGGGCTTGAACAAAAACGCATCGCCGGCGGAGATGGGTGCCGTGCCGTCGGCGTGACGCACGGATCCGCTGCCCGACATGATGTAGTAGAACTCCCACTGAGCGCTGTGCGAATGGTAACGGTATGGAATCGCGCCCGGCGGCACGCGAAGGACCTCGACGTCGAACGGATGGCGCTCCATGATGTCGGTCGACTCCGGCTTGCGGCCCAGCGCTTCCGAGATCTGCTTGCCGTAGCCGACGCGACCTTCTTTGGACCACGACACCTCCGCGATGTCGCGCAGGTTGACCTTACGAAAGCCGTCGCTCATGGCGGGATGGTTATCGTGTTTCGGTCGGCCCGCCTTCAAAGCGGCCACTCCGGGGCAATTGGGCGACGTGAGGTAGTTGCCGAGTCGAACGCGCGATTGGAGCGGGCGGAGGAGCGGAAATTTCGCGGAACGGTGGGGCGATGGACACGAAAGAGCGGCCGCGTTTGGAAACATCCCGCTTTGTACTCCGGCCGCCGGCCGGAGACGATATAATCCACCTTGCCGAAATCGATACCGATCCGGCGGTGATGCAGTACATCCACTCCGGCGCGGTGATTCCCATAGAAGCCGGCCGTGCGAAATGGGAAGCGTACCTCGCAAAATATGGCGCCGAGTCTGACTTCGGGCTTTGGATCATCGAAGACAAGGCAAACGGCGACTTTCTGGGCTGGGCGATTCTGCAAAACCTCGATGGCGGCGAGGAAATAGAAGTAGGCTATCGGCTTCCCGTGCGCGCTTGGGGCCGCGGCGTGGCGACGGAAGCCGCGCGCGAGCTGCTGCGCTACGGCTTTGAGGACCTGGAGTTGGGCGAGATCGCCGCCGTGACGAAGCCCGAGAATCGAGGTTCGCGCCACGTGCTAGAGAAGATCGGCATGCGTTTTGTGGGCTTGCGCGATACGTATTACAAACAGACGACGGCGTATTACACGCTGCGGGCGCATGAGTGGAGAGAGATAAGAAGCGCAAAGGCGTGAGGCGCGGTTTGCGTTGCGGTGCGGAGGGACGGACGGGCCTAAAGGTCCGTGGCTAAATGTAGTGCCGCGACTAAAGCCGCGGCACTACATTTCGGTTGTTAGGGTTGGGGG
>JACRUD010000053.1:0-1762 GCA_014304875.1 Vulcanimicrobiota bacterium | reverse complement strand
GAACGTCGCGAGGTCGATGTAGCGAGTGGTGCGGCCGGCGGGCACGGACTCGTACAGATGCAGCGCCTCAACCTGCAGTTCGACCGGCATCGGCATGGCGATCGCTGGGATATCGCGTAGCGGCGTTTTCGCGCGCGCAACGGTCACGTGGGCGATCGATTCATCCTCAAAGCTCCAACCCAGGCGCACCAACTCTAGGCGAACCGCGCTTGCGCACTGCGCATAGCCCGGCGACGGCCTGCTGGAGCCGATCCAGACCGCCCGCGCGCGGCGAAGATTGGGAAATGCCCCGATGCGGTCTAACGTTAGCGAAAAAGGAACGGTGCGGGCGGCGGCGGTCGCAGCGGCAGCCGTGACGTCGCCAAAGAGATCCGGCGAAACCTGACCCAGGAAGGCCACCGTCAAGTGGAGCTTTTCCGGCGGTTCGAAGCGGGCCGCGACTCCGGCACGCTCGAGCTGGGCCATGATTTCGAGGCTGAACCGGCGTGCAGCGTCGTCGAGGTCGATGGCCGCGAAGAGGCGCATCAGAGAGGCAAGGACATGGAACGGTCGAGCGCGCCGCAGGCCGAGAAGCGGCCGAAGATATTGATCGTCGAGGACGACGAAAAGATCGCCCGCGTTCTCACGCTTGAGCTGGACCACGAAGGCTTCGAGGTCGAAGTGTGCGCGGACGGCGCCGTCGCCATCGAACGCGCCCTCAAAGGTCCTGACCTCATCATCTTGGATCTCCTCTTGCCCCGCATCGACGGCCTCGAAGTGTGCCGGCGCGTGCGGCGCCATTCAGCCGTGCCGATCATCATGCTGACGGCGAAAGACGCCGTTCCGGATCGCGTCAGCGGTTTAGAGAGCGGCGCCAACGATTACTTGACCAAACCGTTTTCGATCGACGAGCTCATCGCCCGCATCCGGGTGCAGCTGCGCTCTCACGAGCCCGGACCGCGCATCCTGACGGCGCACGATCTCGAGCTCAATCGCGATACGCATGAGGTGCGGCGCGCGGGCAACCTGATCGAACTCACCGCCAAAGAGTTCTCGCTGCTCGAATTTCTGCTGATGTATCCGAACAAGGTGCACACCCGCGATGAGATCTTCAACAGCGTGTGGGGCTCGGACTTTTTGGGGGGTTCGAATCTCATCGACGTGTACATCCGGTATCTGCGCAATAAAGTCGACGATCGAGCGGAACATCAATTGATCCAGACCGTTCGCGGAGTGGGCTACGCGCTGCGCGTCTGACGCCTGAGGAGGACGTGGGCGCGGGCATGGGGCATGGCGGCAGCCCGGTCGGCGGCGGCGAGGCGGGCCGAACCGGGAGATCGTTCTTTCAAAGCCTGCGTTGGCGCATGACCGCCTGGTACGGCGGAGCGCTGATGCTCATCTTGATCGCATTTGCGATCGCGGTCGACCTGGGCGTGCAGCGGGTGCTGCTCGAATCGGCGCAGGCCCGCATCGCCGGCGCAAGCGCGGAGCTGGAGGAATACGCGGCATCCGCAGGTCACGCTCCGTTCGGCCGCGTGTCGCTGATGACGCGCCTGGCAGAGACCGAAGAGATCGACCACTTCGCGGGACCCGGGCTGTTCATCGAGATATACAATCCTCGTGGTTACGTCGTGTCGAAGAGCGCGAATTTAGGGGGCGAGGATCTGCCGCGCAACGGGTATTCGCCAGTGCGACAGCCGGCGGGCTCGCAGGAGCGCAGCGGCGGTTGGGGATACGCGGCGACGCGGACCGGTCCGGTGCTCGCGCATTGGTATCCGTTGCG